>CAYZIX010000087.1:0-18650 GCA_964478395.1 uncultured Candidatus Solibacter sp. | reverse complement strand
CATCTTCGCCTGAGCTGAAGCTCAAATTTCCTACGAAAATATTCTTCAAGCAGACACTCCTTCGTATTTGGACGGCGGCGAAAGCTCAGGGGAGTTCAGACAGGCGGGATACACGAGGGCCGACTCAATCCCAACTTACGCAGGCAACCAAAATACGCGTTCATGATAGCAGAGCCTGGCCCAGAAGGAAAGAGAAATTTTATTGCACCCGAATCTTTTCTAAATTTCAGCCGGTTACCTTAATTGAAATGCTTCTTCATGTGCAGCCGGACTTCGTCCAGCGCCATCTCACAGTCGGACTGCTGAATCGCCATCTGTTGCAGCCGCCCTGTTTCAATGGCGCGGTGCAGCGCACGGCGCGACGCGCGGTCCAGCAGGTTCACCAAGTCGGCGCCCGTGAAGCCATCTGTATGGCTGGCCACCCAGGCCAAGTCGACCTGTGGTTCTGGATTAAATCCTTGTGTTTTCAAAAGAATAATCTCGCTCCGCTCGGCCTCGTCGGGGAGTGGAAACTCTACCACCTCCTCAATCACGCGCGATGTGAATAGGCCTGTGTCGAGCGTTTCGGCATGGCTGGAGGCGGCCAGCACGGCCACCCCGCGAAGCCGTGCTGAATCGCCGGTTTCAGCCATTAGCGCGCGCACAATGTCGATATCGACCAGCGAATCCAGGTCATCCAGAAAGAGGATGCACGGCGCGGCATGCCGTGCCCGGCGGAAGGCTTCGTGCAGCACCTTCAGCGGTTGGCTATGGATGGAGCGAAAGACACGCCCCGGCAAAGCCAGCAGCGATGCTCCTGTTTCGCGGGCCAACGCGCGCGCCACAAGTGTCTTGCCCGATCCGCGCGTGCCGGCCAGCAAGACGCCGCGCGTCGGCGCAATTCCTGCCTTTGCATACAATTGCGGATATCGAAGCGGCCATTCCACTAACTCGCGCAGCCGCTTCTTTACCGCGCCCAAACCGCCTACCTGCGCCCAACGCGTGGTGGGGATTTCAAGGAATATCTCGTCTCCGGCGCTTTTCTCAACCACCAGCAAGGCGGCCAGCAGATCCTCGGTGCGCAACACAGGCCGGGTGGCGTCGCGCCGGGTTGCCGTCATGACCGCCTCCATCGACAGGGACGTCAGGTCTCCGCCCGTGAAGCCGGAGGTGACGCGCGCCACCGCCTCCAAATCCAACGCGGCGTCCGCTTCGCTGGCCGCGCAGCATTCGGCCAGAATGGCAGCCCGTGCGGCCCGGTCCGGCAGCGGGACAACAATTTCGCGCGACAGACGGCCGGTGCGGCGCAACTCGTTCGAAAGCGCGTCCGGGCTCTCGGTCGCGCCGATAACTAACACGCGATCGGCCGGTTGCAGCCCATCGATTTGGGCCAGCATGTGCGCCGTCAGCGGCGCCTGCCGCAGACTGCGCTCAAATACATCAATCGGGGCCAGAACCTCGATTTCGTTAATCAGAAGCAGACATGGCGCCAAGCGGCGGGCCTCGGCAAAGGCCTCTTCCAGCGGCGCCACCCCGTCGCGCGCGTAGCGGTCCAGCAAGTCCATGCCGCGCCGCTCAAGGATGTGCGCGCCACACTCAGTGGCCACGCGCCTGGCCAAGCGTGTCTTGCCTACTCCGGACGGGCCGGATAGCACCAGTCCGCGCGGTAGTTCTTTGGAGCCCATGGCCGGCGTGCGGCCACCCAACGCCCAACGGGCCGTGTCGAGAAAACGCTGAACATGCGGCGCCGGATTTTCCTTACTGTTAACGGACGAGTCCATGGCAGTGTGCAAGCCCGCGCGTGCGGGCGCCTGCTCACCTCTTCGTCACCAGTTTGTGTTTCTTGACGTCAATTGCCGGCCGTTTGAACTGCTCCATCAGGCTTAGCCGCTCATCCAGTTGCTCAAGCCGTAGCGCCTGCTTCTCAATCGCCGCCAGTAACTCGCGCGCATAGAGCGCGCGCAACTCAAGCTCCGTCTTCATCCTGCGCAGTTCAGCGTCCTTGGCGGCCATGGCTGCTTCCAAACGGTCTAGCTGATCCACCAGGGGCTCGTCCTGTGCAGCCGGCGGATAGTCTCGTGACGAAAGCTCCACGCAGAAGTTAGTGTATTTGCGGCCGGGTTCTTCTCGGAGACACTAGGTGTAGCGGGGCGTGATCTCCGGATCACGCCACTCCAGGCCGCCGCTAAACTCAATGCCCACCATCCAGTCGGTCTTGCCGCGCGTCAGGTGACGGACCTTGGCTACTCCGGTCAGACGAAGTTCGGTGCTCTCCACCCGCACCATGGTGCCCACCGGAATGGCTTGTGCCGACTTCGCCCGCATTCCCTTGGCGGAAACGTCGCACACACTCACCGTTGCTACGGCAGCGCCGCCGGCTTCCGGTTGCCAGTAGAGCCGCGCTTTACCAAGCGCTGGGCGACGGGGATAACGTCCTCGTTTCTCTCTCACTCCTTTTCAAATTAAGATGACGGCGAGCTAGCCCGCTCGCGGGGGATGGCTATCTTCTGATTGAGAACGAAACAGGCCCGCAGGTAAACCTCCAAGCCGCGTTCTCGTCATCAGGAAGCGAAGGTCAAGGGATCAAGTCGCCTGACCGAGGGTTCGACGAGAGAGGACGAGCACTATGAAGATGATCTGGATGGCTTTGTTGCTGGCAGGCGCCCTGATGGCCCAGCCACCTGCGGCTCAGGGCCCGCGCGAGCAGGCGGCGCCAGGGCCGCAGTTGATGGCCGGTGGCCCGATGATGGAAATGGACGAAGACTTTGGCCCCGGGCCGGAGTTTGAGCCTGGGCAGGCGGGCCCGATGCAGGGTGGGCCTGGCGGGCCAATGCACGGCATGCCGGGTATGGGGCCGGGAATGGGCATGGGCATGATGGCGCCGGGGACGGACGCCGTGAAAGAGGCGCTTGGGCTGAGCGATGCGCAGATCACTCAGTTGCAGGAACTGCGCAAGGCGCAGGCTACCGCCTTGCGCAAAACGCATTTGCAGATTCTCGAAAAACAGGAAGCGCTGCGCGAACTGTTGGATACCGATAATCCGGATCCGCTGAAGGTTGGCCAGTTGGTGGTTGAAACGCGGAAGCTGCGCAAGAACACTGCCAACTCGCCCAGCGAATTACGCGCCAAGGCCCAGGCCGTACTGTCGGCCGAGCAGAAAACCAAACTTCAGGCGCTGGTCAAGGCTGAAGGCATGAGCCCGGCGCTGCGCCAGGCTGCCGCGCTCGGACTGACTGAGCGTCCCGCCAGGATGCGTCAGGCGATGCGTCAGGGTATGGGACCCCAGCAGAACATGCGGCCGCGTCAGCAGCGCCATGGCGGTCAGCCGCAGGGCGCTCCGCAAGGTGGCCCGCAGGGCGGTCCGGGCGCTCCGCCGCAGGCCGGGCAGTAATCGGGACGTAGAGAGAGAAGAGCACTCCGGGCGAGGCTTCGGCCTCGCCCTTTTGGCGTCTAGGAATGCGCTATCCAGCCCGGCGCCAGATAGGCGTACGCCAGCGTTAACAGTCCGATAGCCACGGCCAGAATAATGCTGTGGCGCAGCGTGAAGCGGAACAGCCGCGCCTCTTCACTGCTGTGCATGCCCGTCGCGGCCACCGCCACGGCAATGCTTTGCAGGCTGATCATCTTCCCCATCACGCCACCGGCGGAGTTGGCTGCGGCAGTCAGGATCGGGCTGAGTCCCAGGTGATTGGCCGTCACCACTTGCAGGTTGCCGAATAGCGCATTGGCGCTGGTGTCGCTGCCGGTGAGGAAAACGCCCAGCCAGCCCAGTAATGCGCTGAAGAACGGAAACGCCACGCCCGTGGCGGCAAAGGCCAGACCAAGCGTCGCGGTCGCTCCGCTGTAGTTCATCAGAAACGCCAGCGCCAGCACCGCCGCCACCGTCAGCACTGGTTTGGCGAGTTGCACCGCCGTGGTCCGCAGCACAACGCCCAACGTTTTGAGCGGCGTGCGGTTCACGAGCGCGGCCAGCAGGCAGGCGCACAGGCACGCCGTGCCAGCCGCTGACAGCCAATTGAAGGTGAAGTTGGCCGCGTACGGCGTGGCCTTGCCCACCACCGGTGGCATTTGCATCGCCTGCAGGTGCAGACCCGGCCACGGGAAGACAACCGTCAGTTGGTTCAGTACGTTCTTGATTTCCGGTCGCCCCCAAGCCAGCACGCAAACCACCAGCAGCAGATATGGCGCCCAGGCGCGCGCAATCTCACCACCGCTGTACCGGTGCGCCTCGGCGCTCACCGGCGCCGCGCCATCAAAAACGAAATGATCGGCCGGGCGCCAGAAGCGCGCCACCGCCACGCAGGCCGCAATGGCCGAAAGCGACGACAGGATATCGGTCAGCTCAGGCCCCAGAAAATTGGAGGCATAGAACTGCACGCCGGCGAAAGCCACGCCGCAGGCCGCGACGGCCGGCAGTACACCGCGCAGGGCTCGCCAGCCGCCCATCACTCCAACCAGATAGGCGGGCACAATCAACGAAACGGGCGCGCACAGCCGTCCCACCTCCGCGCTCAGCGGACCAATCGGCAGTCCTGTGATGCCGGCCAGTGTCAGCACTGGAATGCCGATGGAGCCGAACGCCACCGGCGCCGTGTTGGCCAGCAGGCAGATGCCCGCCGCATAGGCCGGTGAAAATCCCAACCCCGTGAGCATGGCGGCGGCCACCGCCACCGGCGCGCCAAAGCCCGCCGCGCCTTCAATGAACGCACCGAAGGCGAAGGCGATGAGCAGCGCCTGCATGCGCCGGTCCGACGTCAACCCGCCGATGGAGCTCTTAATCACTTCAAACTGGCCTGTCTCCACGCTCATCCGGTAGAGGAAGATGGACCAGAACATGATCCAGCAGATGGGGAACACGCCGAAGGCCGCGCCATAGGCCGCGGCGCTGAAGGCCAGCGTGGCGGGCATGCCATAGACGCCTAAAGCCACCACGGCCGCCGTAGCCAGCCCGGCCAGTGCGGCCAGCCATGCGGCTGTGCGCCTGATACCCAGCAAATACAGCAGCGCAAACAGCGGCAACGCGGCCACTAGAGCCGACAATGCCAGGCTCGATCCGACCGGCGCGTACTGCTGTTGCCACATGGCACGCTATTTTATGGCATTGGTGCGCGCCGTGTCAGATAGCGCCGCCGGCGCAGCACCTCCGGCTCCACACCGAAGTGCGCAGCCCAGTGGGTGCGGAACTCGCCCTCCAGCCGTGTAGCCCGGGTTTCCAGCTTCACCAGCACGGCCGCCACCGCCGCATCCAACTCCGCCAGCACCGCCAGCCGCGCCACGGTTACGGCGCAATCCTGGCGTTTGCCCAGCAGGTCCTGAATCTGACGGACCTCGGCGATGCGCTGGTCGCAAACCGGTCCATAGAACGGCCGGAACACTTCCAGCGAATAGCGGAACCGCTTGGCTTGCAGGCGGAAGGTGTGCAGACGTTCCGGACGCGCGCCGGATTCGGCCGCCCTGGCGCCGGCGCGCAGGAATTGGTCGAACAGCTCAGGCAGTACCGTGCGCGCCGCGGCAGCGGCAGGCTCCGCGCTTAGCACCAGCCCGTCGAGCTTCGCCGTCCACGCGGCGGGCACGTCCAATGCTCGCAGTAGATAAAGCTGCCCCATGAACGCGTAGGCGGCGCGCACGCGGTCGGCCTGCATTTTGCCGATCAGCGCGTGTCCCTCGTCCAGCCCTTGAGCCACCAGCAATGCCGCGTCCACGTCTAGATCGCGTACCGTCGCCGCTGCCTCCAGCGCCGGCTTTAATGCCCTTCGCCACGGCCGCGAAGCGCGTCCCGGTGCGAACAACCGCAGGCTCTGCGTCAGGCGCCGGACGGCGACGCGGAAATCATGCACCGCATCTTCGTCCGTCTTATTCAGTCCGGCCGCAATCTGCGCATCCAGTTTCGCCATCTGGCGCGCCAGCGTTGTCCGGGCGTGTTCGGTGAGCGTCATCCGATCACCAATTCTTTCTGGTACACGTCGCGGAAGTGCGGGCTCACGCGGTCCACGGCCCAGCGCTCCAGCGTGGCGTCCCGTTCTGACTGGATAATGAGCCGCAATGCGCCGTCCTGCAACTGGCATGCGATGGACGCGATGCGCTGGTCGCGTCCACGGTCCAGCGCGTCGGCGATACGGATCAACGGTGACAACAAGGCGACGCGCCGTTGGCTCGCATCGCTCAGTGCCGTGAACTCGGCGTGGCGCACGCTGGGTGTAGCCTTGCGGTGGTAGCGGCACAGCAGCGCAATTTCAGCGCGCTCGGTGTCGGTGAAGCCGGCCAGGTCGGCGTGCGCCACAATGTACTGCGAGTGCTTATGATGGCCCATGTCGTTCACGGCATGGCCGACGTCGCGCAGGTAGCAGGCGGCCTCCAGCAGACGGCCCTGTTCGGGCTCCAGCCCGTGCCACGGGATCAGCGCGTGGAACAGTTCTGCGGCCAATGTGGCCACATGCCGGGCGTGGCGCAGGTCCACGCCGAACCGGCGAGCCAGCCGTTCGATGGCCTGCCGCTGCGCCGGGTCCAGGTGAATCCTTTCGCTGCCCGCGCCACGGCGGGCTAAATCCACCAGTACGCCGTCGCGCACGCCGGCCGCGCAGTAGGCCAGCCGGCCGATGGAAAATTGGTCGAGCACGGTGGCGAGCACCGCCGCGCCGGCCACGATAATTTCGGCGCGCCGTGGCCCGATGCCGGTCACCGCCCGCCGCGCCTCCACCGGCAGGGCCGCCAGCTTCCGGTAGAGCCGCCGGATCTGTGTCGAGCTGGCCGATAACCGGTCCGCCTCGTCGCGTCTGGCGCGCGGCACTCGATTGGCGGCGCAGACGAGCGCCGACGCCGTGGCCGACGTGCCAATGGCGCGCGCAAAGCCGCCCGGTTTCAGCCGTGTGTGAACCACGGCCAGCTTTTCGGCGATGGACTCCTCCAGCCGCACCAGTTCGTCCGGTTGTGGCGGGTCGTGCAGCAGAAACGTGTCCTGCAACCGCACCGCGCCCAGCGGGCGGGAAAAGGCGAGCTGTGCGCGGTCGTTCACCACTTCAATCAGCTCGGCGCTGCCGCCGCCGATGTCGATAATCAGAATCCGCTCATCCGGCTGCGGCCAGCGCGCGGCCACGCCTAGCTGGATCAGCCGCGCCTCTTCCTGCCCGGAGATCACTTCCACGTTCTGGCCGAGCACGGCTGAAACACGCTCGATGAATTCGTCGGCGTTCGAGGCGTCGCGCACGGCGGCGGTGGCCACGGCGCGCGTCGACAGAACGCTGAGCGGGCGGACGCGCTCGTTCATGCGCGCCAGCACCTCGCAAAGCGAGTCGAGCGTGGCCGGCTCAATTAGCCCGTTGCGGAAGACGCCGGCGCCCAGCCGCGTCACTTGCCGTTCGGAGGCAAGCACGTCGAAGCGGCCGTGGGCGTCCACGTCGGCCGCCATCATGCGGACCGAATTGCTGCCGATATCGAAGGCGGCGTAGCGGGGCATGGCGCGCAGCACTCCAGCGGAGCGAAACTTGATTATGCCCTACCGACGAGCGTTTCTGATACTCGCTGTCCTCGGCCTGAGTCTGCCGGGGCAAGTGCTGGAGCGGATCGACAAGCTGGCGCCGCACTACAAACAGATCTCGCGCCAGCTCTGGGAGAATCCGGAAACCAGCTTCCACGAGTTCAAGAGTGCGGCTCTGTTCAAGGACGAATTGCGTCAGGCCGGTTTCCGGATTACCGAAAACGTCGGCGGTATTCCCACCGCATTTGTCGCCGAGTGGGGCAAGGGCGAGCCCATCATCGGCATTCTCGGTGAATACGACGCTCTGCCCGGCCTGTCGCAGGCTGACATGCCGGAGCGCAAGCCGCGCGTCGCCGGAGCGCCGGGCCATGGCTGTGGCCACAATCTGTTGGGCACGGCCTCGGCGCTGGCCGCCGTCGCGGTGAAGCAGGAGTTGGAGGCCACCGGCCGTCCGGGTACTATTCGCTTTTACGGCACTCCGGCCGAAGAGGGTGGGGCGGGGAAGGTGTATATGATCCGCGCCGGCGCGTTCAAGGACGTGGGCGCCGTGCTGGCCTGGCATCCGGCCGACACAAATCAGGCTGACGACAATTCCTGGCTCTCCAATGTCAGCGCCCTTTTCCGTTATCACGGCAAGGCAGCACACGCTGCTGGCGCGCCGGACCAGGGCCGCTCCGCGTTGGACGCGCTGGAACTCACCACGCACGCCATCAACATGCTGCGCGAGCACGTCCCGCAGGAAACGCGCATGCACTACATCATCACCAAGGGCGGCGCCGCGGCCAACATCGTGCCGGATTACGCCGAGCTCAGCATCGTCGTGCGCCACCCGGATCTGACAACGCTCGAATCCATCTGGGCGCGCGTGCAGAAATGCGCCGAGGCCGGCGCGCTGGCCACCGGAACCACGGTCGATATCGAGATCGACGGCGCCTACGCCAACATGGTGCGCAACTCCGTCCTGCGTGACCTGATCGACCGCAACCTGCACCGCGTCGGCGGTGTAACGTATACGCCCGAAGAGTCCGCCTATGCCGAAAAGGTCCGCGCGACGCTCGGCCTGCCGTCGCTCGCACCGCTTACCCAAGCTGCCGAAGTGCGCTCGCCCAAGGCCGCGTTGTTTTCCGTTTCTACCGATGTGGGCGATGTGAGCTGGGTGGTGCCTACCGGTCAATTGCTGGCCGCCGCGCTGCCGGCCGGCGTGCCGCTGCACTCATGGCAGTCTACGGCCTGCACCGGCACCGAAATCGGCCGCAAGGGCATGTTGGTAGCGGCCAAAACACTGGCGCTTTCGGCGAACGAACTGTTCGAAAAGCCGCAACTCGTTCGCGACGCTCATGCGGCCTGGGAGAAGGCCAAAGCCGGCCAGACGTATCGTTCACTGATTCCGGCCAACGCCAAACCGCCCATCGGCCAGGCGCACTGAGGCGCCTGAGTTGTCTTTGTCAGTGCGCGACCACTCGGAAGACCGGCTGTTTCAGTTGGCTGGACAGCCGTTGCTCACCTTCAGATACCCGGGTATGTCTTCGGGTTGATGGAGTTCGCCTCGCATCACAGCTTGAACGACGTCGTGGATTGCCACCGAATTGAAGGGCTTATCAAATGTGAGTGGCCTTTTCTGGTGCGGTAGCTTAACGAGAAACGGGATAGTCCGGTCACGCATCGTCGTAATCGCCTGCAGCAACGTCGGAGACAGGGCCAGGTAATCTTTCCAAAGCGGCCTCACCGTATGGTCGGAAGTTACGATAACCGTCGCTTCATCCCAACGGTTTTGAGCTTCAAGTGTCGACCTGATTGTACCCAGGATGCTGTCGGCCGCCTGGATGTCATGAGCGTATCCGGGATTCCCGGCCGAACCGGCATCGGCCACGGCGATGCTCACCAACGTTGGAGGGTGAGGAACCGGGAGGTGGGTAAAAACAAAGTCGATTCGGCTGTCCCGCAACGTGCTGATCAAATTTTCGCAAAGGTTCTGCTCGGCTTCCAGATGGTCCTGGCGCACATAGCGGGCCATTGTTAATTTCCACGCGTCGAATTGCGCGCCGTCAAAGCGTTTTACCGTACGAAGACTGGGAAGGGTGCGCTCCAACTGTAGCGCCATCGCTCTCGGCAACGGAACCGCTTGGAGTAGCGCCCACCACTTCATCAGTGCTCCGGCTTCGGCGCACGGGCTTGTTGAGCACGCATCCACCACTCCTTGGAAAAGGCGGCAGTACGGATGGTAGTAGCCCACAATCGCCGTGTGACGGCCCAACGCTCGGGCGTCGTGAAAAATCGTGTTTTGCTTTGTCCACGGGATAAACGTCTGTTCACCATCGATCCGCAACATTAGCTCATTTGCACTATCCCAGCGGACATTTTTGACAACCTTTCCAAGCGTGTAGCTAGGGATGGCCTTCGCTGTGAAGTCACCCGTCTCACACGCATGCCGAGCGCGGAATGCCACCTGGCTGAGCGCGGCAAAGTTGGGAAGCTTAAGGCGGCCAAGCGAGTGTTCGAATGTTGCCCGCTCATCCAGTTCGTCAAAGATAACCCAGAGCACAAGCGGCTTCGGCGGCCCACCCGGCGCCAATCTGGCGTCAATTTGGGCGGGCCCAGTGATCCGTAATGGGAACGCAACCTGCCAGACGGTCTGGCCGGCGCAGAGCACGGCCAGTGGAGATAGAACCAATGCAATAGCCTTGACCGCAGCCCAAGCCTTCTTCGGCCGGATGAATAACATCGGCGTTGTGACGCACAGCGGAATCAGGAAAAGAATGGCATAGGTAGTGACCAATGCGGTCCTGGCGTAAGTGCGGCCGTCCGTCGCCTTGAACACCATCGGGAGTATGAACGTCGAGACAATGAACTCTTCAAAAAGCCAGATCGCCGTGGCGCCGCTCAGGACCACAGGAAGATAGATCCCGGGCCGCTGGGCATTTTCACGGCGGGCGACCAGAAGCCAGATCAGGACGCCGGTCACCGTTGACAAAAGCAACAGGTTCAGCAACGTAGCAATTTCTAGGTTGGAATTCGGCTGCGTGATCGACAAATAGAGGCTTTGTGGGTCGCGTATCTGAACAATGGTGTTCCACGCGTCAATTAGCGCCATAGCGGCCAAGCCGGCGGCGACTGCGGCTATGCGGGCCGGGGACCATGGCTGTGCTGTCTCTCGCTCGGCGTCCAATGCGGACAAATCTGGATCTTCGGCCATGTGGTTACGTCGCCCTACGCCGGTCTATCGTCCAGTTTTCGCATTACGTACAGCCATCGGGTACTCCCGACGATAGCCTGTTTCCGGACAATCTCGAAGCGGCGTTTATATGCGGCCTCGAATTGGCTGACCGTCAAGTCGCGGTGCAATTCATCGCGGCCCCTGAGCAGACGCCGGAACATCGGGTCGTCCGGGCCCACGTACTCAATCACCAGTAGGTTGCTCGTCAGCTCAGCCGAAAGATCGACGATATTGTCCAACGGAATCCGCTCGGTGACCAGCATGTGGTGGACCACCGCTAACATCATTACAGCGTCGAAGTAGCCGCGCGCCCGGTCAAGGAATGAGAGGCACTCCTGATTTAGCCAGCCTGTCGCGGGGCTGGGGCGGCATAGATCGACAACCAGCGGCAGAACACTCGCGCCATCCGCTTTCGCCGCTCGCCATGTCTCTCCAACGACTACTGGATCCTGGTCAATCGCGACAACCGACGCTCCGGCCCGGGCCGCTATCAGGCTGAAGTGGCCGGCGTTGCAGCCAACATCCAGCACTCGTTTAGGCGCGTACTCGTTGAGCGCCGCCGCCACGAAGTCGCACTTGCCGGCAAGTTCTGTCGATGTGTAGCTGTTACCGCCACGCATGTAGCCGGACCATGCCGAGGTTTTGTGCCTGTCAGGTACAAGCCGATGGAGGGTTCGTCGCAGGCGTTTAAGCAGCGACTCTAATATGTACTGAGCTTTTTCCTCATCTTTTAGCAGCGATTGTTGATAAAGTCCGCTCCCGCCTCCATCAGCTGCGGAGTTAAGCCACTTGGGAAAGGTGACTAACGTAATAAATGGCCGGGATAATTTACGGCGCAGATCCAGCAGATTGTACACTTCCGTTGGTTCAATACCGTCCCGGCGTGTTAACAAGAGCTGATCAAGCCGGATGCCATAGTGCCTGCTCAGTGCGAGTGGAAGGAGAAACGTTCGGATGAATTGGGCGCATGGCAGCCACGTCGGATCGGCGGGCGAACGGCGCTCAAACGAGAGAAGATCAACGAAAACTGGATCTGTGCTGCGAAACAGCAGGTTGTATGGCGTAGCGTCCTTCAGGCCAAAGCCCTTGGAGAGAAAGCGCTCCGCGAAGTCGAGCGTCAAACCGGCCGCGGCAAACAGCATCTCCGGCGGCCACTCATAGGGATAGCTGGGAAATGGAATTCGTTCGTGTTCCAGCGTGACCACGGCGGAAGCGTCTGCGGACTTCTGGGCAAAGTCTTCAACCGCAACTGTGCTACCGGCTGCATCCAGCGCTGAGGTACGGACCAATCTGCCGTGTTCCATCTCTGCCTGTACGGATGGAAGCCGGAGAAAAGCGAAAAGCTCTTCTGCATGTTGTGCGCGCACAAACCTCAGTACGCGGCTCTTGGAGCACAGGACAAAGCCGGCGGGATCCCGGAATGAACGTTGCTCACCACTCCCGCCTTGCCCCAGTGCCTCATTGTGAGGCAGCGCGTCGCTCATTCGCCGTTGTCCTTGCCGTTTCGCTTGTTACGGAACCGGCGAGTCCACTTACGGAGGTAGAATGCCGCACCAACAAAGCCCGCCACCAGAACCTGCCAGAGAAGAGCGCCGGATCCCGGATCCGTGTATGCCGCGGCCGGACGTTCGGCAAGAATGATAAGGATGATAACCACCGCCACACGAGAGGATTTAACCGCTCGTGTGGTAAACCGAATTCTGTCCCACATCGCAAGCAAGGTATACCAGAAGTGGCTGAGGCAATGCAATTGCGCGTGCCGTGCTGTCCGATGCAGAACGGCTACATCGGAGCTTCAATGCACGGTTGCGTGACGAGCGTCTCAACGCAACGTCACCGCCAGCGCGGGAATGTCTCAGGCTGACCAGTTCGCTAAGCTCGGCACGGCGGCCAACGAGACTATTCGTGGCCGCTGGCAGTTCAGCTACTGCGGCGGCGCCGCCCCGAGCACAGACAGTTGCTCCACCAATAACGGCAACGTGATGCACCAGGTGATTTCGCCGCTCGGCATGACGCAGAGCTATTCCTATGACGAGGTCAACCGGCTGAAGACGGTAGTGGAGCAGAGCTCGCTGAGTTCATCGCCCTCATGCACCGGTGCAACGGGCGAGTCTCCTTGCCGTAAGCTCCAGTACGACCGCTGGGGTAACATGGGGGTTGAGGCGGCCGTGAGATTCTCAACCGATCTGTTTACGCCGGCTCCAACGCAGTTCAATCCGTTTAACCAGACAACAGTGAATGGTGCCGAGTACGATGCGGCGGGCAACCAGAAGAAGATCGGTGGCTACTCGCGCGCATACGACGCGGAAAACCGGATGGTTTCCAGCACGCTCGCCGGTGTGACGAACACGTTCGCTTACGATGGTGAAGGCCGGCGAGTGAAGAAGGATTCGGCGGTCTATGTTTATGACGCGCAGGGGCGCTTGGCGGCCGAATACGGTGGCTCCTCGACTTCCGTGGGAACGTATTACCTGACGCAGGATCATCTGGGCTCGACGCGGCTGGTGACAGATTCCGCGGGTGCTGTGGTGGCGGACGGAAGGCATGACTACCTGCCTTTTGGCGAACAAATCACCGCGCCGATCAACGGCCGCGACGCCGCCGGCCTGGGATACCCTTCCATCGAGAACGCAACAACGATCGGCAAATTGCCTAAGTTGTTCACCGGCAAAGAACGAGATGCCGAAACGGGCCTCGATTTCTTCGGAGCCAGATACTTCTCGGCCGCGCAAGGCAGGTTTACCAGTCCCGATGCGCCGTTCGCCGATCAACATCCGGCCAATCCTCAAAGCTGGAATCTGTACTCGTATGCCCGAAACAACCCGCTACGATACGTGGACGACGACGGCGAAGCGGTAAGAGAAGGTGCCCTAGTCTATAAAACCTATGACGTCCATGGAAAAACCGCAGCGGAAGCGCGAGCAAACGCCTTGGCGGTCTCCGGAATTAAAAGCCCTGAGGGTGAGGCAATGATGGGGAGTACGTCTGGTCCCATGAAGGTCACAAACATGGTTGTCCAACCCGGTGCAGACGGATTCGAGGGGACTTATGTGACAGCTACGGAGACCCTGGTGAGTGCCGATGTTCAACTTAACCAAACGATCACGATGCCAAATTGGGTCGAGAAATCTCAGGCCGCAGAGGGGGACCAGACTTCGTGGAACAACTCGATGACCAGCCTCGACAATCACGAGAAGGAGCACGTTCAAATTTACCGGGAACAAGCTCAGAAGCTTGATCGTTCGCTGCCAGGGACAGCGGGAACAGGCGGAGCGCCGACGTCAACTGAGGCCTACAAGAAGGCGGGCGCACAATTGACGAAGAAGCCGAACCAAAAGGTCAGGGCCAATGCTGCAGAGACTAAGACACGGCAGCAACAGCATGACACACGTACGGACCACGGTCGGAAAAAGCCCGATGAAAAGGACAACTGAGATGTATCTGGCAACAATGCAGGGAGGGCTCAGGGCAGGCTTAGCGCTAACCGTCAGTCTGCTGCTTGCCAGCACCGTGCTCGCACAGGCCAAGCCCACGGCTCCGCTGCTGTTTCGGATTGTACTCCCTCGCGCAGTGATGTGCTCTAGCGACCGGAACCTGGAGGTTGAAGCCGAGTTGAGAAATATCAGCGACCATACAGTGTCTCTTTCCCCTGCTGGTATCCAGGCACAGGTGTCGTTTACAAACCGAGCGTCGTCGCTTGAAGATGGTTTCCGGAGTATGAACAGCTCCAGCGATCCGCTGCCTGGGTCGAAGGACGGAAATGTCGTGACCCTTGCTCCAGGAGAGTCCTACCGGCGGGTGCTGAAGTTGGAACTGGATCGTGAGTTCTTCTCGCCAGGCGTCTATAGGGTTCAAATCAGCTACTCCGGCAGGTATGGCGGGACCAAGAGAGAGGGCGTCTTCCTAGGTACTATCGACTCAAATGAAGCGCTCTTTGAGGTAGACGATTGTCAGCCTGAGAAGGACCAGTAGCTGTGGCGGGACTGGTGTCCTGGCCGCTCGCGGTGCCAACCCGGAGAGCCGTGGAAGGGTAGCGGCAGAAGAACGATGCTTCGCATCGGCTGATGAACGCGCCCGCTGTGCTGCTGAGCTATTGCCGGGCGAACTGCTCAGCCTGTACTGCACCCCTTGTTTGAGACACGTTTGCGCTCATGCAAGGTGACACTCGGGCGGCGTTCTCGTTTCCATCTTACGGTTGTCATCGAGCGGTGGGCGAACTGCTCGCGAACTGCTCGCGAACTGCTCAGCCTGACGCGACCACATAATACCTCGGAATTTCTATTCAGTTTCACGGAGCGCCGTCGTTAACTGATTGACAAATATCAGCCTCCCGTGCCCTGAAATATCCGGCCATCTCGTCGCACCCGCCTCCTCCCGGCCTTGCCATTTTCCCGGATCTCACTCATTCTGAAGCCCTTCAGCCATTCCCGCCATTCAACTCGAACGCCCTTTGGAAACCCGAATCCAGCGAACTCCCCATAGCCGTCTGCCACCCTTCGTAATCCGGCCACCCCAACCGCCCTCTTTTGCCCCAGCGCGTCAACCTTGGGCTGCTCCCCACCACCCCGGTGCCCGTCATTCGCCCTTTATCTTCCGTCTCTTTTCAACGACTTAGCCCCAGCTCCCAACCCGCCTCAAAGCCCCCCGTGCCACCCTCACGCTCGGAGAACTACGCACCATGCCACGCAATCCGACCGAAAAGCAGATCGAGGCCTCCCGTCTGAACGGCGCCAAATCGCACGGACCCGCCACCGCCCAGGGCAAGCAGGTCGCCTCCCTCAACGCCTACAAACACGGCCGCTACGCCCTCTTCCCCTGCCTCGTCGACGCCGACGACGAAGCCGCCTACGCCACCTTCGTCCGCTCCTACTACGGCAGTTTTCAGCCCGCCAACGACGCCGAAATCCAGCTCATCGACATCATCGCCGCCTGCGACTGGCACATCAACCGCCACATCGCCACCCAGTCCCGCCTCATCGACATCGAGCAGTGCCGCAACCTCGCCGCCCTCTTCCCCGGCCGGGAGTTCGTCTCCGCCTTGGACCGCCACCTCAGCCAGGAGATCAATCGCCTCACCACGCGTCGCGTCTCGCACCTCCACCAGTTGCTCGCCCAGCAGAAGGCCAGCCGCTTCACCGAAATGCCGCACCAGGACCTGCCGCCCGTCGACGACCGCCTGGAAAACGAAATTCCAAAAGAGCCCGAGAATGGCCCTCAACTGCCAGCGGATCAATCAGATACAGCACCAGAGCCGGTAAAATTCGAACCCGAGAACCCAACCTCCAAACTGCCCCATTCCCCCATCGCCCGCCGGCTCTACGCCCTCGCGCACCGCCGACTGCGCCATCGCAGTCGACCCACCAGCACCACGCGTTCGGCATTTTGCGAGCCGCGACCGTAAGGGGGGGGCACTATGACCCTACGGGCCACCCAAGCGCATGAAACCACGCTTTTGACCCGCAGCTTTCAGCTGCGGGCTCTTCAGTGCGCCGTCAATGGGGCTGTTGCGCAAACCGTCTGTCTTAACGCGCCGCCAGTTGCCGCAGCACGTACGGTAGAATGCCGCCGGAACGGAAGTAGTCCCATTCGCGCGGCGTGTCGATGCGGACCTTCGCCTGGAAGGTCTTTTCGCCTGCTTTCACCGTAGCCAGCGGACCCGTCACATTCTCAATCGAAAATGTTTCAAAGCCCGTCAGACCCAGCGCCTGGCGCGTCTGGCCCGGCAGAAATTCCAGCGGCAGCACGCCCATGCCAACCAGATTGGAGCGGTGGATGCGCTCGAAGCTCTCGGCGATGACGGCCTTGACGCCGAGCAGCGCCACGCCCTTGGCGGCCCAGTCGCGCGAACTGCCGGAGCCATACTCCTTGCCTGCGACGATGACGAGCGGCGTGCCGCTGGCGCGGCACTGCACGCTGGCGTCGTAGATGGAAATGGGTTCCCCGCCAGGGGTGAGGGTGGTCATACCGCCTTCGACGCCGGGCACGAGTTCGTTGCGGAGGCGGATATTGGCCAACGTGCCGCGCACCATCACGTCGTCGTTGCCGCGGCGCGAACCGTAGCTGTTGAAATCGGCCGGCTTGACGCCGCGCTCCATCAGGAAGCGCGCCGCGGGGCTGGTTTTGGCGATGTTGCCTGCGGGTGAGATGTGGTCTGTCGTAATAGAATCGGCCAGCATGGCCAGCACGCGCGCACCGCGAATGGATTCAAGCGGAGCGGCGGGATCACGCAGCACGTCGAAGTACGGCGGGTTTTTGATGTAGGTAGACGCGGCGTCCCAGGCGAAGGTATCGCCCTGTGGCGTCTTGACACCCTGCCACATCGCATCGCCCTCGAACACAGAGCCGTACTCCGCAGCGAACATTTCCGGGCGCACGCTGGCGCGCACGGTTTCGAGCACTTCGGCGCTCGACGGCCAGATGTCCTTCAGGTACACGGGTTGGCCGCCCATGCAGGTGCCGAGCGGATCTGTGGTCAGGTCGATATCGACACGGCCGGCAATGGCGTAAGCCACCACCAGCGGCGGTGAGGCCAGATAGTTGGCGCGGACCTGCGGATTGACGCGGCCTTCAAAGTTGCGGTTGCCCGACAGCACGCTGGCCACCACCAGCTTGTTGTCGGCAACGGCCTTCGATACGTCGTCCGGGAGCGGACCGGAGTTGCCGATACAGGTAGTGCAGCCATAGCCCACCAGGTTGAAGCCAAGCTGTTCGAGATAAGGCAGCAGACCGGCGTGACGCAGGTAGTCCGTCACCACTTTGGAGCCGGGCGCGAGAGAAGTCTTCACCCATGGCTTGACGGTGAGGCCCTTCTCGACGGCCTTCTTGGCAACGAGCCCGGCGGCGAGCATCACGGATGGATTGGAGGTATTGGTGCAACTGGTGATGGCCGCAATGGCCACGGCGCCGTCGGCAACAACGGGCGTCTCGCGGCGCGGTTCAGTAAGAGTCGAGAGGAAGTTGTCCTTCACCTGCGGGAGCGTCAGGCGGTCCTGCGGGCGCTTCGGACCAGCCAGAGAGGGTTCGACCGAAGCGAGGTCGAGTTCGAGAGTGTCGGTGAAGACCGGGTCCGGTGAATCGGCCGTGAGGAACATGCCCTGCTCGCGGTAGTAGGCCTCCACCAGTTCGATCTGCTCCTTAGGGCGGTTGGACATTTCGAGGTAGGCTAGCGTCTGAGCATCCACCGGGAAGATACCGATGGTGGCGCCATACTCGGGGCCCATGTTGGCGATGGTGGCGCGGTCCGCCAGCGGCAACGCGAGCACGCCCGGTCCGTAGAACTCAACGAACTTACCGACAACGCCCTTCTTGCGGAGCATTTGGACCACGGTGAGCACGAGGTCGGTGGCGGTGACGCCGTCACGCAACTTGCCGTGCAACTTGAAGCCGACCACCTGCGGCAGCAGCATGGAGATGGGCTGGCCCAACATGCAGGCCTCGGCCTCGATGCCGCCCACGCCCCAGCCGACAACGCCGAGGCCGTTGATCATGGTGGTGTGCGAATCGGTGCCGACGACGGTGTCCGGGTAGGCCCAGCCGTTCTGCTGGAAGACGCCGCTAGCCAGATATTCGAGGTTCACCTGGTGAACGATGCCGGTGCCAGGTGGCACGGCGCGAAAGTTCGAGAAGGTCTTCTGCGCCCAACGCAGCAGGCCGTAGCGCTCAGAGTTGCGCTGGTATTCGAGCAGCACGTTCTGGCCGAAAGCCTCCGGCGTGCCGAAGTGATCCACCTGCACGGAGTGGTCGATCACTAGGTCGACCGGGATCAGCGGATTGGCCTTGCGCGGGTCGGCGCCGAGCTTCGCCAGGGCGTCGCGCATGGCGGCCAGATCGACAACGCAGGGCACGCCGGTGAAGTCCTGCAGGATGACGCGCGCCGGCATGAACTGGATTTCCGCCGCCGGGGCAGCAGTGTCCCAGCCTGCGACGTATTCAATATCGGAACGCCGGACGACGGAGCCGTCCTCGTGACGGAGAAGGTTTTCG
>CAYZIX010000086.1:0-19349 GCA_964478395.1 uncultured Candidatus Solibacter sp. | reverse complement strand
CGGTGAATTGCAGAAGTTCTTCGACGGCGCGGCCTATCTGGCCATCAAGGGCGGCGTGCCCATCCTGCCCGTGGCCATTGTCGGCATCCGCGAAGTGCTGGCCATGCACAGCAACCACATCCGGCCCGGCGTCGTCACACTCCGCATTGGCGACCCCATCCCCACCGAGGGCCTCCGCTCCTCCGACCGCACCCGCATCACCCAGCAACTCTTCGAGACCATCTCCTCGATGCGCGCCCAGGGGCACTAAGTCTCCAGTCTCCCGCACGCTACCCAAACCGATGGAATCGCCCGTTTGACCCGCGGCGTCAGCCGCGGGCTTTCAGCATGGCCGTTCATCTCTCGGCCATAGCTGCTGCGGGGCCTCATGTTGTGATGGATACGCGCCAGCATAAACCAACCCATGCAGCAACTGGAAACACGGGGGCTGATGGCTACCAAAATAAAGGGCTTACTCAGTCAATTGATCTTGTGTTTCTTGGGTACACCATGGCATTTTTTGAACTTTCGACCACTGCCGCAATAACACGGCGCACTCTGTGCCGTATAGCGCATGGCAATCTGGCGCTTGAGCCACGTGGATCGTTTCGCGATTGCCTGAGCACGGATGACATCGGTGTCAATTATTGGCACCATGCCAGTTCCAGGTGTTCGCGAGATGATTCCCGCAAGTTCTTCTGCCAGTCGAAGGTATTCCACAATCTGCTCGTCTGGTGAGAGCGCTTCCCGGATGTTGTACCTGCGAATCGGATCGCGAGCGTCGTAATCGTAGGCCACGTTATCATCGCGCAAGAACAGCCTGGCAACTTGCGGATCTTCAGGTATCGAAGGTGTCGGATCGTGGAACGACCCATCCGGCGCCTGGTAGATGGCGTGATGTTCACCTTCAATGAACACTCGCGGCCATTCCCAGATTGCCCAGCCGAACAAAACCCTGCCCCCCTCGCGCTCCACTTTCTGTTTTACATTCCAGAAACACTCTCGCGGGCGGCAGCCCTGCTCCGGTTGGATAGTAACGAGCAGGGGGCTCACTCCAGGGCTAATGCGCTCACAAAATGCACGCACATGCGGTTTGGTGGCGTCTGGCGGCCCAGAATAAACCTGAGCCTGTGGTTCCACCGAAGAGAACGGGACAAACATAGTCTGCCAGACAAACTGTGGTCGCCTTACAACGGAGGATACCTCAGAAAATCGATAATAGATGGCGTAGTGGAGCGCTTGATGCGACGCGAATCAGACAATTACACCAACAGCGCCCCCCCGGCTGGCCGCTGCCAAACCGGACGCGAATTCGAGCGCGCCCTCAAGCGCGGCACCGCCATCCGTTCGGAAGGCTCCGCTATCGCGCTGACCGACCCCGCCCTGCTCGCCGAACTCGCCGCCGAGGCCAAGGTCACCAAGGCGATCTCCATCCGCGCCGGCCTCAAGCGCCTCTCCTAGCCGCATTTCACCAATATTATTCACTTAGTATCAATCACTTACAGGCATTCACTACCCGCTACGGATGGGATAATGGAACTAGAAGGGCAAGCTCCGCGCCGGGGCTTGCCCTTTTCCATTTCCAAGGAGCACCCCATGTCGACCGCCGCCCAGATCGCCGCCAACCGGCTCAACGCCCAGCTTTCCACCGGGCCCCGCACGCCGGAGGGTAAGGCCGCTTCGTCGGCCAACTCGCGCAAGGAAGGCTTCACCGCCACCACGCTCGTCGTCCCGGAGCCGCAGCGCGCCGAATTCGAGCGCTACCACCAGGCACTGATCACCGAGGTCCAGCCCCAGGGCGCCATCGAGAGCGAACTCTTCGACCGCCTGCTGGTCCACGGCTGGAGCCTGCGCCGCGTCCGCGCCACCGAGGCCCAGATCATCATCGAGTTCGGCCCCGAAATCGAGGACGAGGTCGTCGATAAGCGCTTGAAAAGATTGGCCCGTTACCGCCGCGACCTGGAGCGCTCCTACGACCGCGCCTTCAAGGAACTCGTCCGCCTCCAGACCCTGCGCGCCGCCTTGGAGGAACAGGCCGTTGCCCCGCTGGCCGACCTCACTCAACTGATCCGGCAAAACGAACCCGATTCGCCCTCGGCCAGCCTCAAGCAGGGTCAAGCGCTGGCGTCTTTATTCACTGCTCAACCGCCCGCTGCCGCCCAAATGCTTTAAAATAAAGGTTCGGCCCCTGCCTACCCTGTCCGGGGAATGTCCGGTTTTTGACTCCCGGCCCGCTTTGCGTTATCCTGAGTGCTGAACCTATTGGCTAGAGGTCTGCAAGTACACTAATGGCGAATCATTTCTCATCGCTGAAGCGCATCCGCATCACCGACCGCCGCACTGCTGTCAATCAGATGCGCAAGAGCCGTCTGCGCAATGCCATCCGCACCATGCGCCGCGCGCTCGATAAGAAGGACGCCGCCGCTGCCACGGCGTTGCTGCCTAAGACTTTTTCGCTCGTCGACCGTGCTTCGAAGTGGGGCATTATCAAGGTCAACACCGCGGCCCGTTATAAGAGCCGCCTGCACCTGCGCCTGAAGGCCCTCACCACACCCGCGGCTGCCTGAGCTAACGATCTTTTTCTTCAACCAGCCCAACCTGAGCCCACGAACGGCACGCCACGGCGTGCCGTTCGTGTGTCTGGAGGGCTAAGATGGGTCCAGGCTACCCATGAAGAATCGTGAATTGGCTGACCGTGTCCGCTATTCGCGGATGAATACCGCCGAGTTGCGGGATTCCTACCTGGTTGATTCCATCTTTGTCCCCGGTGAAATCCACTTCCATTACATTGACGTGGACCGCACCGTGGCCGGCGGCGCCGTGCCCACCACCTCGCCCTTGAAGCTGGGCACCTACGAGCAACTCCGCGCCGCTTACTTCACTGAACGCCGCGAGTTGGGCGTGCTGAACATTGGCGGCCCGGGCGTTGTCACCGCCGGCGGCCAGCGCTTCGGCATGGCAAAGCTCGATTGCCTCTACATCGGCCGCGGCACCGCCGATGTGGTCTTCGAAAGCGCCGACGCCGCGCAGCCCGCTGAGTTCTACCTGCTCAGCTACCCTGCCCACGCCACCTACCCCACGGCCATTGTCCATAAGGCCGATATCAAGCCGATGGAGCTAGGCTCACTGGAGAGCTGCAACCACCGCAAAATCTACCAGTGCATCCACGCCAAGGGCTTGCAGAGCTGCCAGTTGGTGATGGGCTTCACTGAGCTGGCGCCGGGCTCGAACTGGAACACCATGCCGCCGCACACCCACCCGCGCCGCATGGAGATCTACCTGTACTTCGGATTCGGCCCCGCCGATCGCGTCATGCACTTCATGGGGCCGGCCGACGAGACGCGTCACATCGTCGTTGCCGACCATGAAGCCGTGGCCTCGCCCAGTTGGTCGATCCACGCCGGAGCCGGCACTCGCGCCTACACCTTCTGCTGGGGCATGGGTGGTGAAAACCAGGACTACACCGATATGGACCCGCTCCAAATCGGCGACCTGCGCTAAATGCTTTTCGCGCCGCGCCCGGCCAACCGGATCAGCCCCCTGCTTGCGTAGCCGGTTGCCGGGCGTGAACGTTTTCGGCTTACGCCGAGGTGGTCGACGACACGGACGAGAAGACATCCTTGAGAATGTCGCTCAGCGTGCCCATCGGATCGTCGCCGGACGATGTCGTGCTGCTCGACGTGTAGGCCGACAGCATTTTGCTCAGCAATTCGCTGTCGGAAGACGACGTGCTGTCATCGGACGACTCCGGCGGCGGACCCATTGGCGGCGGTCCCGAAGGCCGCAGATCCGGCATCTCGCCGGACTCCGAAGCAGCCGAGAACTTATCCGCTAGGTCGCTCAACGCGTTGGCCTGATTGGTGTCCCCGCTCGATTCGGCCGCGTCGGCCGCCGATTGAAGCTGCTCCGAAATCTGCGCGGTCAGTTCCGAAAACTTGTCCGGATCCGACTGTTGCAGCTCGGCCAGCTGTTGCATGTAGCTGGCAAGATCAGAGGTCGTTGACGACCCCTCATCCGTCAGGGTTGACGTCCCCGTTGTCTGGGTATTCGAACTACGGCTGATGAGACTATCCAGCCCGTAGCTCGCTAATGAACTGGTCAGGGAGCTGATGTTCATGGCTCCCATTGACGCAATCCGTCTGCCACCCGCTAACCCCCGCCACATCAACTGGTTCCATATACGCCGCGGCGCCAGCCAGTTTCACGCTGAAACCGTTCCGGCGCCGTTTTGGAACGCTGTACCTAATCGAGCTCCGGCGCCTGGTGGTAGTAGACGTCCCAGCCGAGATAATTGCCGAACGCCTCATTGAGCGCCGGTGCGCAATGGCTGGCGCTCATGGCGGCGTGATGCTCAAAACCGTTGCGGCAGATGTGGCGCATCAGCCGTTGCAGCTTGGGCACCTCCACCACGGCCCGGGCGCCGAACGTGGCCAGCGGATCGTTCGTAAACGCGCCCTCGCCGACAAAGGCGCGGATCAGACCGGCGCAATCGTCGGTGGAGACGCGGGCATAGGTCAGCGGGCCGGCCGGCGCGCGTCCGTTCACCGTGCCCCACGTGCGCTGCTCGCCAAGCGTCGAGCCGAGAATCGGCGCCGTCCCCAGCGTGGCGGCGGGCACAAAGCTCTTGGCCCAATTGCCGCAGTGGAACAGCACGCATTTATTCGGATCGCCGCCGTAGTTATTGTTCCAATCCACCAGCGCGGCGGGCGTGCCAGACGCCAGTTGCAGTGCGTACATCGACACCGCACCGGCCACGTCCACCTCGCAGGCGCTGGGCAGCAGGCGCTCGCTCAACATGCTCATCACCGTGCAGACGTTGACGCCGTAGTTCTCCTGCAGCGAATTCCAGCACTGCACGGCCGTGGCAGCCAGATCGTTGGCCTGCATCCAGTCTTCGATCACGGCGGCCAGCTTCGCCATGCGCTTCAGTGCCTCCTCCGGCACGGCCGAAGCGTCGGCATAGGCGCGTATAGCCGCCACGCGTGCATCGTCATCAGCCATGCGGTTGGCGCGGCCAAGGATCTCACTCAGGTCGATGGTGGATACGCTGACGCCTGTGGCTTCCAGCAGCTTCTCGCTGTAGCGCGTGGTGTTGAAGGCGTTGGGACGCGCGCCAATGGCGCCGATGCGGGCCCGCCGCAGCCCGTTCACCACTCGGCAGGTGGCCAGGAAGCTGCCCAGATCCGCGCGGAACGACGCGTCCGCCGGCCGCACCGTGTGGCGCTGGGTGAGCGTGTACTGCATGCCGAACTGCCGCAGTACGTTGCACACCGAGACCTTGCCGCAGAAGGCGTCGCGCCGCCGGGCCACGTCCAGCCGGTCCAGGTCGTCCGGAAACGCCTGCACCAGGATTGGCACGCGCAGGCCGCTCAGCTTCAACGCGTCGCAGACGCCCTTCTCATCGCCAAAATTCGGCAGCGAGACGATGACGCCATCAATCGAGTCGCGCTGCGCGGCGAACAGCTCGGCACAGCGGCGGGCGTGGGCATACGTCTCTACCGAGCCGAGTTTGGTGTCGTTGGCGTCGAGAATCACCGGCTCGACATCGAACGCGGCCAGCGCGGCCAGAATCTCGGTGCGCCCCTCGGTCACAAGAAAGTCGGGAAAGAAATCGCGGTTGCCGATGATGACGGCGCAACGTTGGCGTTTCATGGCTTACTTCTTTCTGGCGAACAGCTCGAACTCGCCGGCGTTCGCCTTGGTCACCAACTCACAATCGATGGCCTGCTTTTCACTCGCTCCGGTGGAGCCCGTGGTGAGATAGCGGTGCGCCTGCTCCACGGCCCGGTGCGCGGCCAACGCGGCCGGCTGTAGCGCGGTGGCGCGGATGGCGCCGGCGCGGATCGACGCCAACACATCCGGGCTGCCATCGAAGCCGACGACAATCACCTTGTTCTTCAACCCAGCGGCCTCGATGGCGGCCTGCGCTCCCAACGCCATAGTGTCGTTGCCGGCGATGATGCCCTGGATGTCGCGGTTGGCCTGGAGCATGGTTTCCACCTTCTGGAACGCTTCGGTCTGGCTCCAGTTGGCGCTCTGTTTGGCCGTCAGCTTCAGGCCCGGATATTTGTCGAGCACGTCGTGGAAGCCGCGCGACCGTATGCCTGCGTTGGTGTCGGATTCGCGCCCGGTGAGTTCGAAGTACGCACCCTTCTCGCCGAGCAGCCGCGCAAACTCGGCCGCCACCAGCGTGGCGCCCTGGTAGTTGTTCGAAACGATCTGCGCCACGGCCAGACCGTTCTGGTTGATCTCACGGTCAATCAGGAAGCACGCCATCCCGGCGGCCTTGGCCTTCGCGATGGCCGCGATGGTGGCGTCGGCGCCGGCGTTATCGAGAATCAGCGCTGCGGCGCGGTTGGCAATGGCGACGTCGATCAACTGGTCCTGCTTATGGGCGTCGTCATCATGCGAATTCACCAGCGTCTCGTAGCCGAGCTCCTTCGCCTTGGCGGCGGCAGCCTCAGCCTCGGCGCGGAAGAACGGGTTGTCGTGCGATGGCGTCACAATCGCCATCAACTTGCGCGCCGGCGGTTTGCTGGCGCACGCAGCGGTAAAGAGCGCCGCGCAGATGAGAACGGTTATTTTGTTGCGGAAGAGTCCCATGGCAGTTTCTGTTGGAGTTGATCGAGAATCACGGCCAGCACAATGACGACGCCCTTGATGACGGTCTGCCAGAATTCGCTGACGCCCACCAGCACCAGTCCGTCGGCCAGCACACCGATGACGAATGCGCCAAGCAGCGTGCCCCCGATGGAGCCGCGCCCGCCGAGCAGTGACGTGCCGCCCAGCACCACGGCGGCGATGGCGTTCATCTCGAAGCTGGCGCCGGTGGCCGGATGCGCGGCTGAAAGCTGCGCCGCTATCACCAGCCCGGCCAGCGCCGCGCAGACACCGGAAATCACATAAACCGAGAGCTTGATGCGCGGCACGCGCACACCGGCCAGCAGCGCCGCGCGCTCATTGCCGCCCACTGCGTACACCTGGCGGCCGAACGGCGTGCGCGCGGTGACGCCGGCCGCAACAATCCCCAGAGCCAACATCATCCAGATGGGCGCCGGCAGCCCCAGCAGCGTGGCCGCGCCCAGAGCGGGGAAGCCGGTGTTCTGCAACTCCGGGCTGCCGCCCAGATTGGGGAACGTGGCTCCGTTTGAGATGAGCAACGCCGCGCCACGCGCTACGTACAGCGTGCCGAGCGTGGCAATGAAAGGAGCCACCGCCAGCCGCGCCACCAGCACGCCGTTAATCGTGCCCACCAACAAACCGGCAAGCAGGCCCGCTACAATGCACAGCCAGACACGCGGATAAACAATAATGCCCAGCGACGGCAGCACCAGCCCGGTGTGAATCAGCCCGCCCGTCACCATGCCGGCCAAGCCCGCGACGCTGCCCACGGAAAGATCAATGCCGCCGGAGAGGATGACGAACGTCATCCCGATGGCGAGTAGCGCGTTGATGGCGACGTGCTTCACCAGAATGGTCAAATTGCCGGTGGTGAAGAACGACGGTGACATCGCGCTGAAAATGACGACCAGCACAATGAGCGCCACCAGGGCTCGCAGACGATAGAGCAATGCGGCCGCGGTCTTCATTGTTACTTTGCAGCCTCCACGTTGAGCCGCACCGCAACGATACGAATGGGCTGACCCGGCTCAAATGCACAGGCGCCGGTAAAGCTCACAGTTTTCCCTTTGGCTCGATCCAGGTGCGCAGGCTCGATCACGGTCTTCAGCGCCCGCGCGTTCAGCTCATTGGCCACATCGGCGTACTGGAGCTGATTGACGAACTGGCTGAAGTCGAGAAAGCCCGCCGCGTCGCGTAGCGCGGAGCCCAATATCACCGGCCCGGTTTGCAAATAGGCATCGGCGCGCCCGTCGTACGGCGCGACATCCACGCCCACCGCGCCGGCCTCCGCTTTCAACACGTGCGCCGAGCCGCGCACGGCGTAGGCGCCCGCCTGCTGCGGATGGAATGTGGCAAGATCAACGGCCTTGCGCTCCAGTTCAGGAAGCAGTTTCGAACTCCAGATGGAATCGGCAAACGCCGGTGCGGAGAAGGGGCGATTGTCGGCCGACTGGATGGGGCGTATGGTCCACGGCGCACAGCCGCACAACACCATCAGCCCCATGGAGGCAAGCGCCAGTCTCATTTCCTGGACCTCGTCTTCGGGGGTTTAACATCTTCGGGCAGTAGCAGCGCTTCAGCCGTGAGCCGGTCCGTGATCAACACGTTCACCCGGCCGCCGCGCAGCGCTCCGCGTATGGCCTGGCGCTTATGGACACCACCGGCAACACCTACCACGCGCTCGACCGAGTGCAGGTCTTCGAGCGTCATTCCAATCACACGCTCGTCGACGGAAGTGTGCAGCGCACGGCCCTCCGCGTCGAAGAAGCGGAGGCAAATGTCGCCCACGGCGCCCGCCGCCGATAACATCTTGAGCTCACGCGGCGAGAAGATGGTGCCGTTCATGGCGGCCATGCGTTCGGGCTCGTGGCTGCCGATGCCGACCAGCGCCAGGTTGATGCGCTTCATCACCGCCATGGTTTCCTGCACGTAGCGGTCGCGCCCCAGCACGCTGCGAGCCGCGGCGGAGCCCACCACGCCCGGTGCGGGCAACAGCACCGGCGTGCCGCCCAATAGATTGGCCAGACGGCGCGTCAGGTGCGTGGCGTGCACCTCGCTGCCCGGATTGCCTAGACCGCCGAGAATCTGCACGACAGTTGATTCCGTTGCGCGCGGCGCCGGGCTCATGGCGTCCACCATTGCCAGCAACGCTGTGCTCCACGACGAGATGCCAACGACAGAGCCGGGCTTCACGCCGGTTTCGACAAAGAACGCGGCGGCGGCCCCAAGGTCCTGCACAACGCGATCGTCGTCGTGCATACAATCAACGACTATCGCGTCCTGAAGTCCGTATGTGGTTTGCAGGGCTTCTTCCAGTTCCGGATGCGTACCGGAAGGCACAGAGACCGTGATGCGCACAATGCCTTCTCGCTCCGCCCGCTTCAGCAGCCGGCTGATAGTGGACTGAGAAAGCTTCAAGCGGCTGACTATTTCTGTTTGCCGCAGGCCTTGGCAGTGGTACAAGCGCGCCACTTTGGTCAATAGCCGTAACTCGTCGATTCGGGCCATCGCTATATCATTTCACGCCCGGATCAATTCGGGAGCGCCCCACGGCCACATG
Source organism: uncultured Candidatus Solibacter sp. (assembly GCA_964478395.1). Lineage (GTDB taxonomy): Bacteria > Acidobacteriota > Terriglobia > Bryobacterales > Bryobacteraceae > Paludibaculum. The sequence goes on along the minus strand of CAYZIX010000086.1, from coordinate 10,189 downwards.
CCACTCGTCCAACAGGCGCGTCCGTTCCGCCGCGTCCATACCTGGCAAATAGCGTGTACGCGGCCCAATCTGCGCTGTTAACTCATCAAACGATTGCCACACTCCAGCCGTCAGGCCAGCCATCCAACCGGCGCCCAACGCGCTGACGTCGGGAGAGCCGCCACAGACTACGGCGCGATCGAGAATGTCGGCTTGAAACTGCATCAGCCGCGCGTTGCGGCTGGCGCCGCCGTCGGCCAGTAGCTCCGGCAACTCTGCGCCACCTTCGCGCTCCATCAACTCGAAGACGTCGCGCACCTGAAATGCAATGGAGCGCAACGTGGCCAGAGCGACGTGCGCGGCCGTGGAGCCGCGCGTCAAACCGCTGATGAGGCCGCGTGCATTCGGGCTCCAGTAGGGCGCACCCAAACCGACGAACGCGGGCACCAGCGAGACGCCCTCTGTGTCCTCCACATTCGCCGCAAGCCTTTCCACGTCCTCAGCGCCATTCAAGCCGAGGAACTTGGCGAACCACTCCACGGCGCTGCCGGTAGCGAGGATGTTGCCTTCCAGCGCATAGTTCACGCCGGCTGCGTTGGACCACGCAATGGTAGAGGCCAACCCGCCCGCCGATGAGACCGGAACGCGCGTCAACGTCATTAGCGATGAGCCCGTGCCATAGGTGGCCTTCACCGCGCCCGGCGCGAACGCGCCCTGGCCAAACAGGGCGGCGTGCGAATCGCCCACCATCGCTCCGATGAGGATGCCCGCAGGCAGTCCTGAACGCGCATTGGTTACACCATGACGCGAGCGCGAGGCATGCAGCTTGGGCAGACTGGTGCGCGGCACACCAAAGATGCCGAGCAGCTCCTCGTCCCAATCCACGCTGGTGAGATTCAGCAGCAGCGTGCGCGAGGCGTTGGAATGATCGGTCGCATGTACTTCACCGCCGGTGAACTGCCACAACAGCCAGCTATCGACGGTGCCCAGGCAGATGTCCGCACCATGCGGCGCGGCGTCGAGCAGCCAACGCATCTTCGAGGCGGAGAAGAGCGGGTCAAGCGGGAGGCCTGTCTTCGCACGCAGCGTCGCATCTAGTCCGCGATCTTTGAGCGTCTGACAGAAGTCCGCCGTGCGGCGGCATTGCCAGATCAGGCACGGCCCCACGGGCGTGCCGGTGACGCGATCCCACGCCACCACGCTTTCACGTTGGTTGCTGATGCCGATGGCCGCGATCTCCGCGCCATGCGCGGCCTCCAGGCATTCCGTCACCACTTCGTACACGCTGCGCCACAGCGCCGCGGCGTCCTGCTCCACCCACGCCGGATGGGGAAACGCGATATCCAGCGGGCGCGAAGCGCGATGCACGCACGCACCATGGGCATTGAGCAGCAGGGCCTTGGTGTTGGTGGTGCCCTGATCGACAGCGAGCACGAGCGCTTGACTCATGGCCGCGATTTCTCCGCTATGAGCTCGCGCGCCGCGGTGACAATCGCCGCGACCGAGAGCCCGAAGTGTTCCAGCAACCAGTCGATGGAGCCGGTGGGCGCGAAGCCCGCCGCACCTAGAATGCGCATAGGCGTGGGACGGCGCGTGGAGAGCAGCTCCGCCACGGCTCCGCCCAGGCCGCCGCGAATGGTGGCCTCTTCCATGGTGACCACGGCGCGCGTGCGTGCCGCCGCTGCCAGGATGGTCGTCTCATCCAGCGGCTGCACCGTGGCGGCGTTAAGCACCGTCGCCTGGATGCCTTGCTCAGCTAGCTGCGCGGCTGCGTCAATGGCGCGCGTCACCATTACTCCGTTGGCGATGAGCGTGACATCAGCGCCTTCCCTCAACACGGCGGCGCGGCCGATCTCAAAGCGGTAGTCCGCCGGATGCACCTGCGGCACGCCCATGCGGCTGAGGCGCAGGAACACGGGGCCGGGCGTAGCGGCGATGACGCGCGTGGCCTGTTCGGTCTCCATCGGGTCGGCCGGCACAATCACGGTTAGATTGGCGATGGCGCGCGTCCAGGCCAGGTCTTCAATGGATTGATGCGTGGGGCCCAGCTCGCCGTACGCCACGCCGCTGCTCATGCCGCAGAGCTTGACGTTGGCGCGCGAGTAGCCGACATCCACCTTCACCTGCTCCAGCGCGCGGCCCGTGATGAAGCACGCGGCGCCGCAGACGAACGGCAGCTTGCCGCCGTTGGCCAGGCCCGCGCCGATGCCCACCATGTTCTGCTCGGCAATGCCGACGTTGATGAGACGCGTGGGGAATGCCTTGCGGAAACTGCCCAGTTTGCTGGAGCCCACCGAATCGTTACAGACGGCGACTATGCGCGGATCACTGTGCGCAAGCTCTTCCAGTGTGCGCGTGAAAGCGTCGCGGCAATCGTAGAGCTGCGTCATTGCGCCACCTCCCCCAACTCGGCTAGCGCACGGCGCAACTCGTCGTCAGTGGGGACGTGATGGTGCCAGGACGGCTGGTTTTCAATGAACGAGACGCCGCAGCCCTTGGTGGTGTGCGCGATTAGTGCGTTCGGCTTGCCGGCCTCCAGCGGAAGGCTCTCAAATGCTTCGAGCAGCGCGGCCGGATTGTTGCCGGCCACTTCCCGCACGGCCCATCCAAACGCCTCAAGCTTCGCGGCCAGAGGCTCCAGCCGCACGGTGTTCTCAGTGAAATCGCCCTGCTGGATGCGATTGCGGTCGACGATCAGCGTGAGATGGTCCAAGCCGAACTGTGCGGCCGACATCATCGCCTCCCAGTTGGAGCCTTCCTGCAACTCGCCATCGCCGGCGAGCACGAACGTGCGTCGCGCCGAACCATCGAGCTTGGCGGCAATCGCCGTGCCAACGGCGAACGGCAGTCCGTGGCCCAGCGCGCCGGTGCTGGCCTCCACGCCGGGTAGCTTGGTGCGATCCGGGTGGCCTGCCAGACGCGTCATCGGTTGCATGTAGGTGCTGAGTTCGGATTCAGGGAAGAAGCCGGCCTGGCACAGCGCAACATAGAAGCTGGCTGTAGCGTGGCCCTTGCTCATGATGAAGCGGTCGCGTTCCGGCCAATCGGGCCGTTGCGGATCGATGCGCAGCACAGCGCCATAGAGAACGGCCAGAATGTCGGCGGCCGACAGATCGCCGCCCGGATGGCCGAGCTTGGCCTTGTGCACCATCTTGAGGCTCAAGCGGCGGATGGTGTTGGCCGCTTTCGCCAAGCGCGCCACCCGCTCGTTAGTGTGTGTTTCCATATCGTGTTATTCCGCCCGCCGCAGACGCACCGCGAGATTGGGCTTCGACGGCAGCGTGAGCGTGAACTTGCCCGAGAAGCTGCCCGCAATGGGTGTGATGGTCATGGCCCAGGGGTCGATGAGATCCGCCTTGTACGCCCCGCCGGCGGGCAGGTTGAACTCCCATTGGCCGGGCTGATGCGCGTCGAAATAATAGAGATAATACTTGCCCGCCACGCCGCCGGCCGGGTACTTGTCGGCAATCGGCGCAAGGCCCTCAGCCGGAGTGTCCTCGATGATCTTACGCAGGAATGCGATGCGCGGCTCGCTCTCGCCCTTCAGCACGCCGCCCTTGGCCCACCAGAGAACGTCGTTGGGATCGAGATATGTCTCGCCATGCCCGACGTAGGCGCCCTGCACAAAGCCCAGCCAGAAGCGGCGCACCATCTCCTGCGCGGAGATGTTGCCCCAGCGGTTCGGGATGTTGCCTTCGTACTGGCATTCGTCGAAGACCACCGGCTTACGGTAGCTATCGCGCCAGAAGGCGATCTTGTCGAAGTCGTAGGTCTGCACGCTGGCGTGCGTCACCCAGGGCTTTGAGTGGTCGTAGAAGATGGCGCCGTTGTGGATGGAGCGCAGGTGCTGGTACGGGTCCGATTCGGCCACGACGCGGAACATGCGGTCCCAGTCGGAGAGCTTCTTGGTCTTCATGAAGTCCCACTCGTTGGCCATGGACCACCAGACGTTGCGGAAGGAGCTCAAACGCGCGACAGTGTAGCGCAGATAACGGTCGTCGGCCTCGGCGCCCATGTCCTGATAACCCCAACGGTCGTAGGGGTGCAGCAAGATGAGATCGGCCTCGATGCCGAGCTTCGCCAGCTCGTCCACCAGACGCTCGAAGTGCGCGAAGAAGGCGGGATTGAAGCGCGTGAAGTCGTTTTTGCCATTGGCGTCGCGTTCGAATGGATAGAACTCCGGCTCGTTGGCGTTGTAGACGTAGTGCTTGGGAAAGACGCACATGCGCATTTTGTTGAAGCTGGACTTCGAGAGCGTGGCCAGCGTCTGGCCTTCGAGCTTGGCGCCCTGATGAGCCCAGGCGTACGACGTGGTGCCTACCGGATAGTAGGGCGTGCCGTCGGCATAGCCAAAGTGATAGGCGTTGCGCACCACCACCGGCCCATGATTGCCCTTGGACGGTGCGACAGCGTCAAAGGCGCCACTCTTCGCATTCAGCTCCGGCGCATTACTCACGGTTGAGTAAGTCCAATGCCCCACGGCGTCGGGCATGAAACGGACCTTGTAGACACCAGCCCCGTCATAGAATCCCGTGACACTCACCTCGCGGTGGCCCAACTTGAAACGGGCCGAGAGCTGCACATCGATGAACGGGTTTCCCGATGACGGACCGTGGAGCGCGACTTTGTAGCGGCCCCACTGCTCGACAGGCCCGGCCGCCAATGCGGGCAGGGCGAGAGCGACAAGGCTCATAAATATGCGATATGCGCTATTCATCCCACACTACGTCTATCAGCTTTTCGGGCCGGGCGTCAACCGTAGATAGACCGTAAACAGCGAAAACCGCCTGCCCCGAATCGGGACAGGCGGTTTTCGTGGCGGGCGCCAGTGAAACCGGCTAGAAGTGCAGCTTGAAGCCAACCTGCATGGTGCGCGACTGGTTGACCTGTGAATTGATGGTGGTGAATGCCGCCGAGGTGGGCACGGTGTTGGCCGGGCCGAACTGCGTGCGGTTGGCGCCATTGAAAGCGTCGAGGTGGAGTTGGGCGCCGATGCGCTCAGTGAAGCTGAACTCCTTCAACAGCGAGAAGTCGAGGTTCTTGGTGGCGTCGGCGCGGACCTTGGAGGAAAACGTCGGCGCGACGGCGCGGTAGTTGTAACCGAGCTGGAAGGCCGGCTTGTCCTCAAACGCGTCCATATTGAACGCCTCGGTCTGTTCGCGCGGCTTGGTGTCGAGCGAGGAACCGAAGTAGATGACGTTGCCAAATCGCAGCGCCGGGCCGGATTGGCCGGTGAACAGCGCATTGATCTTCCAGCCGCCGACGGCCAGATCCATGGCGCGGCTGGCCTTGCCGAGGTACTTCTTGCCCTTGCCAAAGGGCAGATCGTAGTTCAGCAGGAACAGCAGGCGGTTCGGATAATTGGTGTCCGTCACGCCGTAATAGAGGTTGCCATCGCCAGGGTTGAGAGCATACGTAGCGGCCAGGTGCTTGGAACGCGCATAGCTGAACGTGCCGGTGACGCCATTGGAAAAGCGCTTCTGCATGCGGAAATAGAACTCAGTGTAAGCGCCGCGGCCATCGGTGATGTAGTTCTCAGTCACGCTCTGGAACTGCGGATAGCTTTGCAGCAATTCGGCCTTTGAGATATAGGCGCCATTGCGTGTGGTGCCCGGCAGCAGGCCCTGGAAGGGGTTCGGCGTGATGGACGAGAGGTTGTTGATGATGGTCTGATCGCGCGTCAGCTTCTGGCTGAGGTGCGGCAACACGGCCGAGGAAGAGATCCGCCGGTCGTAAGGCAGGTGCTTCTGGCGGTTGGCCAACAGGCCAAACTCAAACTGCAGCGTGGGGGTCACCTGCTGCTGGATGGAAAGATTGGCGCGCGTGGCGTACGGCGGATTGATGGTGTCGGAGTAGTACCACACCGGGTTGCCGAGGTTGGAGTTCACGCCGAGCGCCGAACCGGTGGGCGCCGAGATGCCATCCGGATACGGATTGGAGAGCGTCGCGTAGGAGCCAATGAAGCTATTGTTGGTCGGAACGAACTGCGTGGTCTGGCTGTAGCCGGTGTTCGGACCGGTAAGCCGCGTGCCGAGCGTATCGGAAAAGCGTCCCCAGCTGAGCCGCACCGTCGTGCGGCCGTTGAGCGCCTCAGGCGCCCAACTAACGCCGACGCGCGGATCCACCGTACCCCAGCGCACGTAATAAGCTTCCTTCTGCTGCGGATCCGTGTAGACCATGCCGCCCTTGGCGCGGAACTTGGCCGCTGAGAGCTCTGTGATCAGCATGTTCTCATAGGCCGTGGCGGAGGCAGTGCTGACGGAGTTGGTCAAGCTGGCATCGAAGCCGGTAACCAAACGGTCGTAGCGTTCGCGGACCGGCGTTTCGTGCGTGGCACGCAGGCCCAGGCTGATGGTGAGCGTGGAAGCGATGCGCCAGTCGTCCTGGAAGAAGACGTTATACATCTGGCTCTTGTAGGTATAGGCGCCGTTGATGTCGTACTGGCCGGACGTGGGCAGCCCCAGCAGCATGGAGGCCAGTGAGCCACCAAAGCCCTGGGCATAGCCGTTCGAGCCGCTCATCATGTAGTTGGTGCCGAAATTGAACAGCCCGGCGGAGTAGCCCGAATCGCGCACGCTGGTTTCAGCCAGCCGCAGATCCGTGCCAGCCTTCAGCGTCATCTTGCCATGCACGCGCGTGACCGCCGCGTAGACTTGGCCCACCGTGTAAGGCGAGTCCTTCACCGGCTCGCCGCCCAGCGTGGCATAAGCGTCGCTGAAGCGAATGGCGGGAAAGGCCGTCTGGGTGGAATTGGTGGCCATCAACGTCGGCAGGCCGAGGGATGTGAGGCTAAAACCAGAACTATTGGCCAGCGAACGCACGGTGGAACGCGTCAAGCCGGCGCGGACATTGATCCAGGTGACCGGCGACAGCATGTAGACGTCGTCGATCGCCGCGCCCTCGCTCGTCACATTGCGGCTTGACCCGTTAGTGAGATTGGCAAACAGCCCCGGCGTGGTGGCCGTGAAGTTGTCGCGCTGGGCGCGCACAAACATTCGATTCTTCTGGCCCAGATGCAGGTCAACGCGGCCGAGGTAAGACTTGTAGTCCCATTCGGTGGGCGTCGACTCCATGAAATTGTTTTCGCCTGTGGCGAAGCCGGTGAGGTTCGCCGCGGGGTAGTAGCTCAGCATCTTCCGCGCCACGCTGTTCAGGCGCGAAGCGGGGATGATGTTGTTGGCGAAGCTGGTGCGCGTCAGGCGCGTGGCGCCAAGCACGCCCGTGGCCGGATCGTAAAGCAGATTATTGCCGGTGTAGGAGAGCAGCGACGAGAAATCGCCGTTGCGCTCGGCCTCGGTCGGTACGGTAGTGGTGGTGACTTCGTTGGTGGTGGACTTGACCGCCTCGGCGCTGCCGAAGAAGAACACCCGGCGCGACTCACCCATCTTCAGCGGCACCTCGCCACCCAGCGCGCCGCCAAACTGGTTGAACTTCGACGACGGCTTGGCAAAGCCGTTCTGCCGCAAAAAGTAGTCGTAGGACGCCAGCCCGGAAGGCTTGGTGTTGGCGAAGAAATCGCCGTGCAGATCCTTGCCGCCGCTGCGCGTGACGAAGTTCAGCGCGCCACCCAGCAACGAGCCGGTGCCGGCGTCGGGCTGGATGATTTCGGCCTTCACTTCCTGGATGGCTTCGAGCGGGGGCGTGTAGCCCAGCTCGCGGCTGGCATTCAGCGTATTCGGCACGCCGTCCAGCAAAAAGTCGTTGTAACCAAAACCGGCGCCGAGGCTGACTCTGGAGGCGCGTTCGTCCTCGAACGGCCGCAACGGGCTGTGCACCCCAGGCTCGGCCGGCAGGACGTTGACGGCGGTGCTGGCGAAGCCGCTGGGCGTAGTGCCGTCAAGCGGCCAGGCATTGGCCTCCTCGCGCTGCACAACACGGCCCAGTGCGCTGGTGGTCAGATTCGACGGCAGCATCTCGCCCCGCCGTCCGACCAGTTCCGAGGTTTCGCCGGTCTCCAGCTCAATATCCTCGGCCAGACGCTGGTTGGTGCCAATCAGCATCTCGCTGTGTACGTATTTTTTGAAGCCGCTGACTTCCAGGCTGAGCTCATACGTCCCAGGCGCCAGCATCGGCAGCGTATATATACCAGTTGAATCGGTTACGGCTTCCAGCCGCGCATTGGTTCCGGACTGGAGCAGGACCACCTTGGCATTCGGCACACCGGCGCCCGAGGGGTCGATGATCCGGCCGGTGATGGAGCTTCTGGACTCCTGCGCGGCCAGTACGCCCGCGAACACCAAAAACAAGCAAAGCTGGCGCATTAAGCGGCCTCCCAACGAATTCTAGCCAACGAATTCCGGCGTGATTCCCGCATCAAAGCGAAGTGGACGCGTCCGCGCCCGCCGCCGTTGCGGCAAAGCGCCCGACACACCGGGAAACGGCGTCTGGTATGGAACTGTATCTTCCGCAAGGCGACAAAGTTCGTGCTTCGAACGCAATCCGGCGCGCAACCGGGGGCGAGGCGGAAGAGAACCTGGATCAGGCGAGCGTCCCGTGCACCGGCTACCGTCAGCGATGGTTCGCCCGGTTTGCTCCGGCGCCACACACACTGCCTGCTCCGCCGGTGCACCGACCGACCCAGACTGCGCGCACTACCGTCCCTAGGATTGTACCACCCTGCCGCGCCAGCCTTCTCGCGCCGCCTCAGGCGCGCGGATCGGCGGCAAAGCCGAGCCGGCTGAGCGCCGTGGGCCACCATGCCCGGAACCAGGCGCGGAAATGATCCGCCCGTTCCCGCCGCCGCGGAGAGAGCGGCAGTGGCGTCGCCGCCGGCCCCATCCCGCGGCATTCGGCCATCAGCTTCAGTGCCCACGGAACAGGCCATTCGGCCAGTTCAACAAGCAACTCTTCCTGCACTTGGTTGGCCGCGGCAAACAGCGCCTTGTCGCCGTTTCGCGCAGCGTTCCACAAGGTGACAGTCATTTCAGGGATGACGCCCGCCGGGCCCGAAATGCCGCCCTGGCACAGGCCGCGCTCAATCGCCTCCGACAGCACGTTGTCGCTGCCCACCAGACGCACGGCGCCGGCCGGTCCTTCCGCGGTCAATCGCTCCAGAATCTCCAGGCTGCCGGAGCTGTCCTTGATGCCTGCCACCCGGTTGTCACCGCCAATCAGGCGCAAAGCTACATCCGTCGCGACACCCGTGGTAAACGAGGGGAGATTGTAGATAAGAATGGGCGCCGTCACGGCGTCGCTCATCCTCAGGTAGAACTCTTCCACATCGTCCGGCTCATACGGAAAGAAATGCGGCACAGGAACCAGGTGCACGTCCGCGCCGGCCTTTTCCGCATCGTGGGCCAACTGCGCTGATTCGGTCCAGAACGCCGCTCCGGTACCTGACACCACCAGGCCATCTGAACCGATCACGGCACGCGCCACTTCCACGGCGCGCAGGCGCTCTGCGGACGACGCCGCGGCATATTCCCCGGTGGCGCCGTTCACGCACACGCCGGCGGCGCCCTGCGATTTCAAGAATGCAACGGTAGCTTCAAATGATTCCCAGTGAGCCCGGCCTGATTCGTCGCGCGGAAACAGAACTGCCGGGATGATGCCGCCGATCGGCTGTTTTAGATACATAATAATTACTACCGCGGCGCTGTCCGGATGCCATACCAGGAACGAGGACAGTTGGACCGTAGTTGTATAGTAAGATTGAATTGTTGAGCCAGTCAAACGAAAAAATGAAACGCCGTTCCGTGAAGACACCTTCACGCGCGACTTTGACTCTCGAGTCGCGCTCTTTGGCGAAGGGTTTGGCGATTATCGAGGCGCTGGCGGCGAACGCTGCGCCGCTGGCTCTGCGCGACCTCTCCGAGATGGTCGAACTCGGCAAAGCGTCGACGCTCCGCCTGCTGCGCACGCTGCAAAGCACCGGCTACATCATCCGCGACGAAAACGACAACTACGTCGCGCAACGCAACTGGCCATCGCAGGCGCAACAGGAGCGGCTGAGCGCGGTGCGCGAATGCGGCGCCGGGCCACTGGCCCGCCTGAGCACCGAACTGGGCGAGACAGTGGCGCTGGCGTTCCTGTTTGATGACGTGATCCGGGTGGTGGATGTGATTGAAGGCACGCACCATATCCGCATGTCGAACTATCGCGGCGGCATCATCCAGCCGTACGCCTCGTCGTTGGGCAAGTCCGTCACCGCGTACCAGGATCCGGAAACCACGCAACGGCTGCTCTACACCTACGGCATCTTCAAACTGAC
>CAYZIX010000085.1:0-19403 GCA_964478395.1 uncultured Candidatus Solibacter sp. | reverse complement strand
CTTGCCAAGGTTGATGTCGCGGGTTCGAATCCCGTCTCCCGCTCCAGTTCAATCCCCTCCCTCCCCATCTTCCGGCTAACGCGATTATCATGGACCCATGTATCGTCGCAGCTTTCTCTCCGTTCCGGCCCTGATGCCGGTGCTCGCCGCCGCTCCACCGAAGACTCCTCTGCTGACTGAGACGATCAAAGCCTATGGCCTCACCTGGCAGGTAGTTGCGGCCGCCGAGTGGAAAATCGACGGCAATCTGCTGGCGCTGACCACTCCCCGTGGCCAGGAGGCCGCTCCGCGGCGCCCCGTCCAGTTCGCTCTGGCTGAAACCGAGCCCCTCTCGCAATTCACCATTGAGGTGGAAGTAAAGCGCTCCACGCCGAAAGGCTCGCTCATCATCGTCTACGCCTGGCAGCGCGATGGCTATTTCAACTACCTGCATCTGTCGGACGACGCCGCTTCGAAGGTGGAAGTGCATAACGGCGTCTTCCACTGTTTTGGCGGCGACCGCGTTCGCATCAGCTCAAAAGAAGGCCCGGGCACTTTGCTCAGCGAGGATTGGCACAAGGTGAAGCTCACCTACAACGCCGCGCAGGGACTGGCTCAGGGCTGGGTAGATGGCCAGACCAGCCCATCGCTGAAGGGCATAGATTTGAGTCTTGGCGCGGGCCGCATTGGCCTCGGTAGCTTCTTTAATACGGCCGAGTTCCGTAACTTCAAGCTCACCAGGTAATCCGTTCACCACCGGCCGGAACGAAGTTCAGCATGTTATTCTTCGGTCCGCTGAACTCTACCGGCGCCAGCCGCCCTTCAAACGGCCGCTGCACGCGCAGTGTCTCTGGTTTGAGCTTGGCAGTGTAATAGAGCTCGGCTAACGACGCCCCCACGGGCAGGTAGCGCGTGGCGCCGCTCACGGTGACCGCCAATTCCGGGCCAATCACGGCGTCCTTGGGCACTTCGACGCAAGCCGCGTGGGCGCACCATTCTTCAGGGTTGGCCTCGAAAGCACGCGTCGCTTCAGCCAGCGCCAGGGAAGTGGATGCGGCAATCAGCGCAATGCGGCGATCCTGCCGCACGGACCATGTGCGGAAGAAGAAGCGCACGTGCGTGGCTCCGGCCGGCAGATGCAGTAACGCATGATCGCGCGCCGTGGCGTGTGTGATTACGCTCAGACGATTGATCTCAGCCTCGCCCGCGCGCACCGTCACGCCACCTCCTGGAGCGGCGTCCAGCATGTAGTAGTGGCTGGTGAAACCGACCACCTCGGAGTTTTCCCGCAACGGTTCTACCAGCTTCAACCGGAAGCGCGGATCGAGATCCAGATAGCCGTCCAATATGTACTCGCCGTAGCGCAGCCGGTAGGCCATGGACGACGGGATTGCCAAGTGGTCGATAATCCGCTCCGCCAGGGCATTGCTCTCGGCCCCAGACAGACAGCCGTTCGACTCCTGCTCGACAAGCCACGGCCGCAACGCATTGCGGAACCAGTGTTCACGCACCAGCACGTCGGCTGTCAGCTTGGCCGACCCTTCCATCGCAACACCGCCCTGCGGTCCCAACGCCGCGGCGTCAGCGCGCACGCGCGCATTGCGCCCGCGCAACTCCACCCGAATGCCCGGTTGCTCCAACCGGCACACGCGTCCCCCGGCGCGGACGTTGGCCAGCTTCACCTCCTTTTGCGCTGGACCTGGCGGCGTCAACACGACTCCATCGAATTGCCAGGCCCTGCGCTGGGGCGCGCAGCCGGCCAGCGCCAGCGCCGCAGGGATAACCACGATTGCAAACCGGATATTCATAAAGACACGCAATGTTATGGGTTTGGACAACAGTGGCCCTGTCACCGGTTCCAAATCTTAATCATCTGTCATAGGGATAGCCTCGCTGTTGCTATCATTTGAGTGCTGCTACGTGCCGTGGAATGATACTGAAGATCCTGTCGCATCCCATATTTGTCCAGCTCAACTACCACATGCCGATGGTCGTCGACCTGTCTCACCCATTCGTTGTGCTAACCGGTGACAACGGCTGTGGGAAATCAACCCTGTTGCAGTCCATCTATTTCGCCCTGCGCGGTGAGCAACTGGACGGCTATGTCTACCGTCTGGAAGATGCTCCCGTTTCGCCAAACGTGTTTCTGTTCGATGCCGAGCAGCACAACCCGCGCATGCACCTGGAGCTGTTCGAATCCAACCCTCAAATGCGTGATTTTGTACAGATGGCCAGCCATGGCCAGGTGATGCTGTCCATGTTCGACCAGACCTTCCCGTCGCTGGCCGACGGCACCATCCTGCTGCTGGACGAGCCGGAAATGGCCCTTTCGCGCGGGAATCAGCAGCGCGTTGCCGCGGCGTTGCACCAGTTGATTGAGCGTAAGCATTTTCGTGTGATCTGCGCCACGCACTCGCCAGTGCTGATGGAGTCGGCTGAAACGTACGTTATTGACATGGACCGCCACATCAACAGGAATGTTCTGGAGCCAGATAGGGGCATTGAAGGATTCGGTACGATTCAATAGGACGGGAGCCCCAGTGCATGGCTCGCGAAACGCTTTTAGATATTTTTGACTCCGTCGTCCAACGCCAAGGCGAATGCCTCGTCTATGACGATGGGTATCGTGCGCAGTCGTACAACTACGCCGCCCTGGGCCGGGCGGCGCGCGCATTGGCCGCACGCCTGGCGTCGGCCGGCGTGGGCCGCGGCGACGTCGTAGTGGTCTGGAGCGAGAACCGTCCGGAGTGGGTAGCGGCTTTCTGGGGCTGTGTGTTGCGTGGCGCGGCCGTGGCTCCAATAGATGAACACCATTCCGCCGACTTTTACTCGCATGTTGAGCGGCTGGTCCAGCCCAAAGTCATTCTGATTGGTGAGGAAGTAGACTGGCGGCCACGCACAACGGCGGCTCCGGTGTGGCGGTTGGCGGAACTCGATTGGGGTGGTGGCGGTGCAAACCCGGATCCGGTCGAACTCAAGCCCGACGATCCGGCCGAAATCCTTTTCACTTCCGGAGCGACGGCGGCGCCGAAGGGCGTTGTCATTACGCACCGCAATATCCTGGCTAACATCGTTCCGGTAGAGCGCGAAATCGTCAAGAACCTGCACTACGCCAAGCCGTTCTCGCCAATCCGTTTTCTGAACCTGCTGCCGCTCAGCCACATGTTCGGCCAGGCGATGGCCATCTTCATTCCACCCATCATCAACGGAACAGTGGTGTTCCAGCGCAGCCAGGAACCGCGCGAGATCATCCGTCAGATCCACGATCGCCGAATCTCGGTGTTGGTCTCAGTGCCGCGCATCCTGGAAGTGCTGCGCGAGCATCTGCGCGACATGCTGCCGGAAACAGCCACGCCGGCCCCTGCGGGCGAGCGCTTCTGGTGGCGCTGGTGGCGCTACCGGCGCGCGCACCGCCTGTTCGGCATGAAGTTCTGGAGCGTGATTGTCGGCGGAGCCGCGCTGGACGCTGATCTGGAGACTTATTGGGCCAACCTTGGCTGGGTGGTGGTGCAGGGCTATGGCCTGACTGAAACCGCGCCCATCGTCACGTTGAATCATCCCTTTCACGCGCGCCGTGGGACAGTGGGTAAGCCCATTGCCGGCGTGCAAGTGCGTCTGGCCGCCGATGGCGAAGTGCTGGTGCGTGGCGGCAACGTCACTACTGGCTATTACAACGATCCGGAGGCCACGCGCGAAGCTTTTGAGAATGGTTGGTTCCACACGGGCGACGTTGGCCGCTTCGATGCGGATGGCTACCTGATCATTCAAGGCCGCAAGAAGGAAATGATTGTGCTGGCCGACGGCCGCAACGTTTTTCCGGAGGACGTTGAGCGAGTGCTCGATTCAACGCCTGGCGTGAAGGACTCCGCCGTGGTCGGTCTGGCTGGTGATGGCGGCGAGCGCGTTCATGCCGTGTTAGTACTGGACACCGCTGCGGCTCCGGAAGAGATACTGCGCCAAGCCAACCAGAGTCTGGAGGCTCATCAGCGCATCGCCGGCTACACCATTTGGCCTGAACCGGAGCTGCCCAGAACCGAAGGCACGCGTAAGCTGAAACGGCGCCAGATTGCCGCGCAATTGCGAGGCGATGCTCCGGCGCCGCAGGCCCAGCGGAATGACACTCTGGAAGATGTTCTGACGCGCTGGACCGCGGGCCGTTCTGTCGACAAGTCCATGTCGCTTGAGGAACTGGGCCTGTCCTCGCTGGACCGCGTTGAGATGATGGTTGCGTTGGAGCGCCATCTGGGCATACCGGTCGACGAGGAGCGTTTCACCGCGGCGCGCACGCTGGCCGATCTCGAAACGCTCGGCAAATCGTCCACAGCCAGCGATGATTTCGAATTCCCGCGCTGGAACCGTGCGCGTTGGGCCCGCATCTGGCGTGCTTTCCATCTGAACATCTGGCTATTGAATCTGGCGCGCATCTTTGCCTGGGTCAGCGTGGAGGGGCGTGAGAATCTACGCGATGTTCAGGGGCCTGTCTTGTTCGCGTCCAATCATCAGAGCTTTTTCGATACGCCGGTGCTCTTCATTGCGCTTCCCTGGAGATGGCGCCATCGTCTGGTGCCAACCATGCGCAAGGAGTTTTTTGACGCGCACTTCCACCCGGCTGGTCACAGTCTCTGGAAGCGCTTTACCAACAGTCTGAACTACTATCTGGCCTGCCTCACATTCACCGCTGTGCCGCTGCCGCAGCGTGAGGCCGGCGCGCGCCGCACGCTGCGCTATCTGGGCGAAATCGCCGCCGAGGGCTGGTCGCCGTTGATCTTCCCGGAGGGACGCCATAGCCTTGACGAGACCGTGGGCCGCTTCCTGCCGGGCGTTGGAATGATGGCTTCAAAGCTGCACCTTCCAGTGGTGCCGGTACGCCTGCACGGCGTCAACCGCGTCTTGCGTCCGGGATGGCATTTCCCCCGCTTCGGGCGTGTGCGAGTGGTGATTGGCCGTCCCATGCACCTGGAAGGGGACGACTATCTGGCGCTGGCGCAGCAGGTGGAAGAGCAAATCAAGGAGATGTAATATGGTCCGGCCGTGGCTGTGTCTTTGCCTGTCGATCTTCGCCGTTCAGGCACAGCCCGGCGTTGCACTGCGCCACTCGCGTCTACTCATAGAACGCGGAGCTTGGCGTGACGCCGAGGCCGAACTGGAGAAGATAACGCGCGCCGATGCTGCCGACGCCGAAGCTTGGCGATTGCTCGGCGATGTGCGCCTGCACCTGGCCAAATTCCAGCCGGCGCAGGAGGCGTTGGAGCGTGCTCTGGCCAACCACATGGAAACGGCGGCGGTCTACCGTTCTCTGGCTGACGCCTATGAGGGTCAAAATCGCTTTGATCCTGCCATGCAGGCGCTCGGTCAAGCCATCCGCTTGCGGCTCGACAACCCGGAGCCGTACATCGCGCGCGGCCGTCTGTACGACCGTTTGGGGCGCTATCGCGACGCGATTGATGATTATGAGCGGGCGCTGGCGCTGGATCCTCTGATGGCGGAGGCTCATTTCCGGCACGGCTGGTCAGAAGGGCAGGTGGGCGATTTCCGCCGCGCCGTCGACGACTTCGCCGCCGCACTACGCCAGGAGCCCGCCCCTGATTGGAAATACCGCGCCGACGCACTGCTTTATCGCGGCGCCGCGCTGGACGTGCTGGGCCGTAACGAAGAGGCGCTTGCTGATTACAACTCCTCGGAACTGGCCAATCCCAACAACGCGCGGCTGCGGCTGGCGCGCGCCGATCTTTACGCGCGGCTCGGCCGCTCCGCCGACGCGCTGGCCGAGCGCGAAAAGGCCGTGGAGCTGGAGCCCACGAATCCGGTGACCTACCTGGCGCGCGGCGCCAGTTACCATGCGCTGGGAGAACACGAAAAAGGGCTGGCCGACCGCACTCGCGCCATTGAGCTGAACCCGAACGACGTGTTGGCCTGGCGCATCCGCGCCAACGCGTATCATCAGTTGGGCCGCGACGACGAGGCGTTGAAAGATCTGCGCGAGGCGGCCCGGCGCGCTCCGTCCGATACCAGCATTCAGGCTGAAATCACGGCTTTGGAAAAGACCACCGCCGCGCCGGAGGCTCCTCAGGCGCCACCGGCCGCCGAGCCGCCGTCTCCGCCTCCGCCCGTGGTTGTGGAAGCGCCGAAGCCGCAGCCGGTTCCACCTCAGCCCGTTGTGCCCAAATCTGTCACTGCCGAAGCTGCGGCGAAGGCCGAGGAGCACCATCGCGCCGGCCGCGCGCTGCTGGCGCGCAACGAATTTGAGGAAGCCTTGGTTGAGCTGGGCAACGCCGTTGAGCTGAACCCCCGTCTGGCGCAGGCCTGGAATGCGCACGGCTACGCCTTGATGCGGCTGGGACGCTGGGGTGAGGCGATTGCCGATTTCGACAAGGCTCTGGCCATCGATCCAGGCTATGCCAATGCGCGCGCCAATCGCGACGCTTCTCTGAAGGTGGTGAAAAAGTAGCTTCGCCAGCCGGGCGCCGGGCTGGGAGCAGAATCGCCGGATGGACGCTATCCTTTGCTATTCTGACAGTGTATAGTCTTCAGGGAGAAAAACCGTCGCGCAGCATTCGCGCGGCCATGCCGCCGCTGCTGGCTGCATAAGGATCTGGGTTTCTCGATCAGCATGGATGCTTCAGTCCACGACGAAAACCGACCCATTCGATTTCACGATGGTGTAATCCTGACTCGCTACACTGAGTGGGAGATTTGCTTATGAAAACAAGACTCGCAATCTGTCTGTTCTCACTACTTGTGGCCGCTTCGTCCGTCTGGGCGCAGGCGGTCGCCGGTCTGGCCGGTGTGTCCGGTTCCGTTCGCGATGCATCCGGCGCCGCGGTTCCTGGCGCCACGGTGGTGCTCACGAATGAAAGTAAGGGCATCCGCCGCGCGATGGAAAGCAATGAAGCTGGCGTGTTCAACGCCCCGTCGTTGCCGCCGGCCAGCGGATACACGCTGACGGTCAACCGGCAGGGCTTTGCAACCTGGGAAGTGAAAAACTTCGTGCTGGCTGTGGGACAGACGCAGAGCTTTTCTGTGTCGCTGTCAGTCGCTTCGACAACGACCACCGTCGACATAACTGGCGCCGCGCCGCTCGTCTCCGAAATGAACGTCGGTGTTGCACAGGTGGTGGGCCAAAGTCAGATCGACAACCTTCCGATCAACGGCCGGCGCGTCGATAGCTTTGTGCTGCTGACGCCTGCCGTTACCGACGACGGTACGTTTGGTCTGGTCGCCTTCCGCGGCATCGCCGCGGGCAATTCGTTCCTCACCGACGGCAACGATACAACCAACAGTTTCTATAACGAAAACGCCGGCCGCACCCGCATTTCGACGCAGATTTCGCAGGACGCCGTGCAGGAATTTCAGGTGTTGTCGAACGGCTTTTCGGCCGAGTTCGGCCGCGCCATGGGCGGCGTCATTAATACAGTGACGCGCTCCGGCGGCAACGACACGCACGGTACCTTGTACTGGTTCTTCCGCAACCGTACGCTGAACGCCACCGACCGCTATGCCGGCGGCGTCAACGCTCCGGAATGGCGTCATCAGGCCGGCGCCAGCATCGGCGGCGCGATTAAGAAGGACAAGCTCTTCTATTTCGCGAACTTCGAAATTGTGAAGCGCAACTTCCCGGCCCTGAACCGCATCATCAACAACGCCTTCACCGATACGGCCGGCAATGCAATTCTGCCTACCGCCTGCACGGCCACGGCCGCTCAGTGCGCCGCCGCCATCGCATTCATCTCCAAACAGATGAACGTTCAGGTGCCTCGCACAGTCAGTTCCGTCATGGGCTTCCCCAAAATCGACTGGCGTCCGAACGACAAGGACAGCTTCAGCTTCAGCTTCAACGCCATGCACTGGCGCTCGCCGAACGGTATTCAGACCCAGGCCGTGCTCACCAGCGGCAATGCCCTTGGCAACAACGGCAACTCCACCGTGGAGACGCGCTACGGCAAGGCGAGTTGGACCCGCATCATCACTCCGAATCTGGTCAGCGAACTCCGCTACGGTTTATTTAAGGACCGGCTCTCCGATCCGGCGGCTTCCGATTTGTGGCCGGCCGAAACCGGCGCTCTCTATCTCACCGTGGCCGGCTCCACCGTTGGTGCTGCGCAGGCTTACCCGCGCACCTATCCGAGTGAGATGCGCCACCAGTTTGTCGAGAACCTGAGCTGGACGCACGGCGCGCATTCGCTGCGCTTCGGCGTTGATTTCTCCACCACCAAGGACTGGATGAATCAGCTCTACAACGGCGCCGGTAGCTATAGCTACTCGTCGCTGACGAACTTCGCCAAGGACTTCTCGGGCAACACGCTCAGCGCGAAGAGCTATTCGAACTTCACGCAGGCTTTTGGCAATCCCATCCACGATCTCCGCACCACCGACATCAATGCCTACATTCAGGACGTGCACCGCATTTCGCGCCGCGTCACGCTGAACTATGGCCTGCGCTACGAAAAGGCCTTCCTGCCGCAGCCCACGATGGTGAACGATGCCTGGAAGCAGACCGGCCGAGTGCCGGGCGCCGACCTCAATTTCGCTCCGCGCTTCTCCGTCGCCTACAGCGTGAACGACAAGACTGTCGTCCGCGCCGGCTACGGCATCTTCTTCGCCCGTATGCACGGCAACATGCTGGACACGCTGTTCCTCGGCAACGGCAAGTATCAGACCAGCATCTATGTGACGCCGTCCACTTCCGGCGCGCCAATCTTCCCCAACGTGTTCCCCAGCGCTACCGGCCTGCCGGGCGGCTCGGTCAGCCTCTATCTGGCTGCTGACGGCCTGCATAACCCTTACACGCAGCAGGGCAACATCAGCATCGAGCGCCAGTTGGCGCGCGACCTCGGCCTGACTGTCAGCTACGTCTGGAGCCGCGGCATCGGCCTGTTCACGCAACGCGACCTCAACCTCGGCCCGCTGACCAACGAGGTCTACAACTACACCATCAAGGACACCAGCGGCAACATCGCCGGCTATTACGGCACCAAGCTCTACCTCACGGCCAACAAAGTCGACACCAACTACAGCAAGATCCTGCAGGTGGAAAACGGCGGCCAGAGCTGGTACAACGCCCTAGCCGTCCAGTTGCAGAAGCGCATGTCGCATGGCTTGCAGGCGCAGGTGTCCTACACCTGGTCCCACTCCATCGACACCGCTGACATGCAGGGCGCCAGCTGGAACATCAGTTCCACTTACAACAACGCCTACTACAACGGCGACTACAGCTTCGACAAGGGCAGCTCCGGCCTGGACCAGCGCCACCGCGCCGTCATCAACTGGCTGTGGGCTCCGAAGTTCACCAAGAGCGAGACGCCGTTCGCCCGCTACTTCGTGAATGGCTGGGAACTGTCCACCATCACGACAATGGCTTCCTCGAAGCCGGCCACGCCGACGGTTAGCGTCAGCGGTTCCACGCAGTTCACTGGTAAGGCCATGCCGAACAGCTCGCTGAACGGCTCTGGCGGCTGGTCGCGCGTACCGTTCCTGCCGGTTGGCTCGCTTAATATCGACCGCATCTTCCGTGTTGACGGACGCCTGGTGCGCAACATTCCGCTGAACGAGCGTGTTAAGGCCAGCCTGATGTTCGAGGCCTTCAACATGTTCAACACCATGTACAACACCAGCATCAGCACGTCGATGTACTCGGTGTCGGGCGGCGTGATGACGCCTTACTCCACTGTCGGCACGGGCACAGCCTCCCAGGGCTTCCCGGACGGCACCAACGCGCGCCGTATGCAGGTCGCCTTCCGCGCGACCTTCTAGAAACGCGCTATAATCTGAAGTTGGCGGACCCGCGCTCCTATCGGGGCGCGGGTTTCGTTTGCTAGGGAGTAAACCGAGATGTTAATCCTTTTCATCGTCGTGCACGTGATCGTGTGCCTGTTTCTGATGATTGTCGTGCTGCTGCAGAGCGGCAAGGCAGCCGATCTGGCTGGCGCATTTGGCGGCATGGGCTCGCAGACGGCTTTTGGGCCGCGTGGCGCGGCCTCAGTGCTGTCGAAAGCGACCGCTGTCGCGGCGGTGCTTTTCATGGTGACATCTCTTTCGCTGTCGGTGATGTATACGCGCGCCGGCGGTGGTGTGGTGGGCTCCTCGGTGCTTGACGAGAATGCCAAGAAGCCGGCTGCGGCTCAAACCGCGCCCGCCAAGAAGGACCCCGGCAAGTTCCAGATCCAGCTTGAAGACCAGCAGGGTAACAAGGTCGGCAAGACGCAGGATGTTCAGGTTCCGGCCCAGACGCCTACTAATACCAAGCAGGCTCCGGCTCCGAAGAAACAGTAGCGTATAATAAGTTCTGACTGCCAGCATGCGGACGTGGCGGAATTGGCAGACGCACTAGCTTGAGGTGCTAGCGGGAGCAATCTCGTGGAGGTTCAAGTCCTCTCGTCCGCACCAATTTTTGAAATCCAGATGGGCCTTCCTGCGGGAAGGCCCTTTGGTTTATTGGCTGGTCAGGCGAAGCACGAACGTCTCCAGCACCAGCCGGTCGTCGGCCCGCGTCGACTTCAGATCACGATCGGCGCGAAACACGGCCGTCAGAGCCTCTTCCAGCTTCTCTTGCGGGAAACGTGAACTGGCGGCATGGATCTGTTCGGCGCGCGCGCGCCACATCGGCGTACCACGGCGCTGGAAAAAACTCTGCACATCCTGGGCCGACCGCAGCCGCTCCTCACGCGCCACCAGCGCCATGCGGAAAATGCCCGACAAAAACGTCAGAGCCAGCGGCAGATATTCTCCAGCGCGGACCAGCGTATCCAGCAGCGCCATGGATTCGGCCCGGTTGCGCCGCGCCAAGGCATTCACCAGGTTGAAAATTGTCGTTTCCTGCGCATCCGCCACCAGCGCCGCGATATCCTCCGCCGTGACGTGGCCCTGGCCGGCTGCGTACAGCGAGAGCTTCTCAATCTCGTTGGCCACTCGCCGCCCGTCGGCTGCCGTTGCTTCAATCAGCAGGTCCAACTCCACCGCGCCCAGGCTGACGCCCCGCTCGGCGGCCAGCGATCGCGCCAGTTCGCGCGCCTCTACGGTTGTCAACGGCGTGAACTCGACCATCGCCGCCACTGGCGCGAAGAACTTCATCAGGCGCTCTATCTTGGCCTTATCCTCGCCGTCAAAACTCCAGCGCCGCGCGTCGAACAGCAACACCACTCCGGGCGTCGGATCCGCGCAATAGCCAGCCAACGCCTCAGCGCCGCCGGCCTTCGAAACCCCGCCTTCAGCGCTGTCCTCGACAGCGGCGCGGCCACGCGGCAAAACGGATTCGGCTCCAGACGCCCAGATCAGCCGGCGGCCCGCGAAGAGCGACATCGCCCGCGCATCATCCACCGCGTCCGCCAGCGGCACCTCGTCCAGATCGTGACGCGCCAGTCCTTCCTCGCGTTCGGCGGCGTCGGGCAGTACGGCGTCGATCAAGGCACGCCGCGCGCGGTCCCGCCGGTAGCTCTCCGGGCCCACGAACAGACACGTCGGCGGCGGACCGTGGCGTGTCAGCGCGCGTTCAAACTCAGCCGGCGTCATCGTGTCTAGAAGACCTCCAGCACCGAGCTCACCACCTGCCGCGCCACTTCCTGGCTGATGCGATTCAACGCGCCCGGGCTTTCATCGAAATACTGAGTCTGGTCGGTGGCCACCTCATAGCGGCCCCGATGCTCCAAGTTGGTGCGTTCGTAGAGCACCTTTCCCGACTCGCGCTGCACCAGCTTGATTTCCATCGAAACTGTCACTTCGATGCCCGATGCCCGGCCTGTTTTCTGGTCGAAGATCGTTGGTGCCGAGTAGATGTTTTTGACGACGCCATACAGCACGGCGTCGGCCTCGCGCGGGTCGGCCTCAATCCGGTAACGGGTGCGTGCGAGGAATTCGCGGCCTATCGCGCCGGGCAGGCTTTCGGTCAGCTTGTAGCGCGTCGTGTTGTTGCCGAACGCTGGAATCGCAATGCTACGCAGCGTCTTGGGCAACATGTCTCCGTGCCCGCCGACGTGATATCCGCAGCCTGTCAACGACAAGGCCAGCACGCCCGCCAGCGCGAGTTTCACTCGTCCGCCTTCCCGCGGGCCAGCAGGCCGCCGGTCAACACGGCCGCCTCGGCGCGCGCCCGAACATTGTCAAAAGCCGCCCACAGCCACACCGAGCGCGGATTAGCCTGATCCTCGGACACGTCACTCAGCGTTAGCCCGCTCTGGCCCGCTACAGAGGTATTCGAAACCGGCGCAACGTCGTCGCCGGATAGCTCCGCTCCCTGCGCCTCCAATGCGCCGCGAACGGCGTCCATGCCGGGCGCCTGATCGAACTCTGCCCACAGGCTCAGCGTATAGGCATGGAACACAGGGGCGTGCAGCAGCCGCAGCGAGGCCAATGGCAGCGCGCGGGAACCGAGCATCGTCGCCAGGTGGCGCTCCATCCGGCGCTGGTTGCGCTCCAGGTTGACGCGGGAGTCCGGGCCGAAGCGCGGCAGCAGCGTGAAGCTCACCTGTGTGTCGTAAATGGACTGCGGCAGCGGTTGGAAGTTGAACAGATTCATCGTCTGGCTATGCAACTCGTCGACGCCCGCCTGGCCATGCTCACTGGCCGGTTCATATACCGTCGCCACGACGCGCGCCAACTTCCCGGCTCCGCTCAATGCCGCCACCAGACGCGCCAGCGCCACCGCGGCCGGGTGAGCCAGCGTGTGGATGGCGCCTGCGGAGTCGGCCGGCCGGTCAGGCTCCTCCCATAGCGGCGCCCGTACCACGGACTGCGGCAGGTCTTCGAATATTCCGTCCAAATCGATCACGGCGGGCTTCCGCTTCAGGCTGCCGAGCATTGCCAGCGCCTCGCGCGACGTGACGGCGTCGCCGCCCAGCAACAGCACGTCGGAACCCTCAAGCAGCACATCCGAAAGCGGCTCCACCACGGTTGCGTCTTCGTCGTTGAAGTCCAGTACGGGCTTTGAGCCGGCTGGGCCGGCCAGGTGCAGCGTGATGGGTAGCTTGCGCTCCTCAATCAGATCGCTGATCTCGCGTGTCAGTAGCGGCTCTCCGCCCAGTAATACCCAATCGGATGAATGCATAGCCGCCTATACCGCCGGTTGTGGCGGCTTCCGCCGCAACAGGCCGCCCACACGTACCAGAATGCCGCTGCTGACATACACCGTCGCCAGCGCGAGCAGAAACAGCTGTGAGAAGTTCCAGATCAGATAGATGATCATCGCCAGCACAATCACGCTGCGCGGGCTACGTGGGCTCACCAGGTTGAAATCCTTGAAGCTGCGGTAGCGCCACGTGCTCACCATCAGGAATGAGAGCAACGCCATCAGCGCCGTCCACGCCACCGCCAGCGGCCACCACGTCAGTGGCATCGATCCGGCCGCATATACCGCCGCCGCCACCATTCCAGCCGCGGCCGGAATCGGCAGGCCGACGAAATACTTGCGTCCCGGACGGCCCGGATTACGCGGTATGGGATTAGTGGTGATGTTGAACCGCGCCAGCCGCATGGCGCCGCAGCAGACAAACATGAACAGCACAAAGTAGCCGGCCTGGAGCAGGTACTTACTCACCACCGGCGGCGTCAGCGGGTCCAGGAAACTATAGCCATAGACAAACGCCAGCACCGCCGGCGCAATGCCGAAGCTAATGACGTCGGCCAGCGAGTCCAACTCACGCCCAAATTCGCTGGTCGTGTTGGTCAGCCGCGCGATGCGCCCGTCCAGGCCATCGAAGAACACCGATGCGCCAATCACCTTGGCGGCCAATTCCCAGTGCGGATTCGAGCCCAGGTGGCCGCCGTGGGCCAGCAGTGCGCCTTGCACGGCCTGCTGGATGGCCACGCATCCCATGAACAGATTGCCGGCCGTGAACAGGGTCGGCAGCGCGTAGGCCGCGCGGCGTGGCCGGTGGTCCGGCGAATTCGGATCAATCAACCGTTCGCGAAGATTTAGTCGCGGGCCCATGAGTCCTTCCTGCGCGCCAGAATGCTCGATCCGGCCGCGACGCTCTGTCCCTCGCGCACCTCGATCTGCCATTCCGGCCCAAACGTCACATCCACGCGCGAGCCGAACTTGATCAGGCCCACCCGTTCACCCATCGTGACAAAGTCGCCGGGCTTCTTGTAGCTCACAATGCGCCGCGCAATCAATCCGGCAATCTGCACGAATTCGACGCGCGTGCCCTGGCCGTCAACCACAATCGTATTGCTCTCATTCTCAATCGACGCCCGGTCGTTGCTTGCCACCAGGAATTTGCCCGGCCGGTAGCGTATGTCAACAATCTTGCCCGCAATCGGCGTGCGGTTCACGTGTACGTTGAACACGTTCATGAAGATGCACACCACCGTTGAATCATCGTTCTGTTTCACGCGGATCACGCGCCCGTCGGCCGGTGAAACAGCCACCGGGCCAGTGGGTATGGCGCGCTCCGGATCGCGGAAAAACCACAGACAAAACAGCGCCAGGATGTAGAACGGCACACCTGCCCAGCCGCGCGTGAAGTAGCCCAGCGCGGCGCCGACACCAGAAAGGACCAGTGCGTAGTAGATGCCCGTCGCAACCATTGGAATTCCCTCTATTGTCCCAGATGGCGGGTCAGGTGGGCGAGCAGCGCCACGCGGTCCGCAATGCGGTTTCTGAGGATGCTTTCACCTGGCGCATGTGCGCCTTCGCCCACGGCGCCCAACCCGTCCAGCGTCGGAATGCCCAGGCCGGCCGTGAAGTTCCCGTCGGAGCCGCCCCCGGTGGACGACTCCTCCAGCACCAGGCCCAGGTGTTTCTGCCCGACTGCCCGCGCCGCCTTGAATAAACGCTGCACGCCGGCCGTGCGCTCCATTGGCGGCCGGTTCAGCCCGCCGGTCACTTCCAACTCGCAGCGCCGGTCCACGGGCTTCAACGCGTGGAACTTGCGGTCCAGCGCGGCATAGTCGCGCATCCGCACAATACGGATATCGACGTCGACGCTCGCCTCGGCCGCCACCACGTTGGCGCGCGAGCCGCCGCGCACCACGCCCGGATTCACCGTCAGGCCCTTCTGCAGATTGGTGAAGCCGGCAATCCGTTCAATTTGCCGTGCTATCTCGACAATCGCGCTGGCGCCGGCGGCGAAGTCCACCCCGGCGTGAGAGGCGCGTCCGCGCACAGTCACAGTGTAGTCGCCCACGCCCTTGCGGGCGGTCTTCAACTTGCCCGCCAAGCCCGTGCCGGGCTCAATCACCAGCACCGCCTCGCTCTCTCTGGCCAGTTTCTCGGTCAGCGGGCGTGAGCAGGTGCTGCCCACCTCCTCATCCGACACCAGCCACATCGCCACCGGCCGCGCCACCTCCACACCCAGTTCGCGCAGTATTCGCATCGCCGTCAGGAAGAAGGCCACGCCCGCCTTCATGTCCAGCACGCCGGGCCCGTATAGGCGCCCGTCGGCCTCGCGCCAGGGCATCGGCCCGGCCAGTGTGCCCACCGGCCAAACCGTGTCGCCGTGGCCCACGGCCAGCAGCCGCGCGCCACGTTTGCGGCGCGGTCCGGGCAGGTTGAATGTCAGCAGCAGGTTCTTGCCGAAGGTGCCTCCGCTGAACGTCTTTGCTGTAGCCAATCCGGCAGCACGGTCGGCCACCAGCTCCATGAAACGGGTCACTGAGGCCGCATCGTCACTCGGCGATTCGCACCTCACCAACTCCTCAAGCAACTCGACGACGGCCGGCTGTTCGGCCTGTGCGCGCGCAAGTATCGCGTCCATCGTCTGTTAGAATAGCGTTTTTGCCATGCCTGTCCTCGAAAACATCGACATCCGCGATATCCTGCCGCACCGCTACCCGATGCTGCTGGTGGACCGCATCCTCGAAATCGAGCCCGAGCGTATTGTCGGCCAGAAGAACGTCACCGCCAATGAAGGCTTCTTCGCCGGCCACTTCCCCGATTACCCGGTCATGCCGGGCGTACTCATCATCGAGGCGATGGCGCAGGTGGGCGGCGTTCTGGTGCTGATGAATCTGCCGGACCGCAAGAACAAGCTCGTGCTGTTCGCTTCCATTGAGGAGGCCAAGTTCCGTAAGCCTGTGCTGCCCGGCGACGTGTTGAAGCTGGAATGCGTCACCCTGAAGCGCAAGGCCAACGTTGTGAAAATGAAAGGTACGGCCAGCGTCGACGGCCAAATTGTGGCCGAGGGCATTGTCATGTGCATGCTGGCCGACAAGCCCACGCCCAAGGTGCCTGAGCAGGCCTAATTACATGGCGATTCACCCGAGCGCGATCATCGATCCTGCGGCTCGGATTCACCCCGACGCCGAAATCGGTCCCTGCTGTGTCATCGGCCCGGAGGTTGAAATCGGCGCGCGCACGCGCCTGATGGCGCACCTCTACATTGAGGGCCCCACCTGGATTGGCGAGGACAATCTCTTCTATCCGCACATCACGGTGGGCGTTGCATCGCAGGATTTGAAGTATCACGGTGAGCGCACTGAAACGCGCATCGGCTCGCGCAACACCATCCGCGAATTCGTCTCCATCCATCGCGGCACCGAAGGCGGAGGCGCGCTCACCTCCATTGCCGACGACAACCTGATCATGGCCTATTCGCACATCGCTCACGATGCGCGCATTGGCTCGCACTGCATTCTCGGCAATGCCACCACGCTGGCCGGCCACGTCACCATCGGCGACTGGGCCATTGTCGAAGCATTCTCCGGCGTGCACCAGTTCTGCCGCATCGGCCGCCACTCATTTGTCGGCGGCTATAGCGTCGTCACGCGTGACGTGCTGCCGTTCTCGATGACGGTCACGCCGCGCGAGACCAAGACCTACGGCGCCAACAAAGTAGGCCTCAAGCGCCGCGGCTTCTCCGCTGAAACCGTCGACGCGTTGCAGAAGGCCTTCCGTTTTATCGGTTCCGATACGCTCAACACGTCGCAGGCGCTGGAGCGCATCCAGGCCGAAATCGAGTTGACGCCCGAACTGGCCGAGCTGCTCGAATTCATCCGCTCGGCCGAGCGCGGTTTCATCAAGTGACCGGCGGCAACCCAATTCGCACGCGTTTCATGCGCTCCTGCCGAGGCGCGAGCGTCAGCGAGCGCACCGCCGGCTTATTGTGATGCCCTCCACACCAGCCAGATTCGGTCTCATCGCCGGCTCCGGCCGCTTCCCGGTGCTCGCGCTCGAAACGGCGCGCCATCTCGGCCACGAAGTCGTCGTCATCGCCATCAAGGACAACGCTCCGCCGGAAGTCGAGCAACTCGGCGTGGCCTGCCACTGGATCTCCATTGCCGAGCTCGGCAAACTGATCGATATCCTGCACGCGGAAAAGATCACTGATGTGATCATGGCCGGGCAGGTGAAGCACGTCTCGCTATTCAGCTCGCTGAAGCCGGACTGGCGCCTCTTCAAGCTGCTGATGTCGTTGCCGGAGCGCAATACCGATGCGCTGATCGGCGGCGTCCAGAAAGAGCTTGAAAAGGAGGGCATCCGTCTGGCCGACTCAACACTTCTGTTGAAGCCGCTGCTGGCGGGTGAAGGTGTGCTGTCGAAGCGTGCGCCCGATGAAGCCGAGCGCAAGGATATCGCCTACGGCCGTAAGGTGGCGCATGCGCTGGCCGGTTTTGACATCGGTCAAAGCGTCGCCATTAGCGAACGCGCCTGCGTCGCCGTTGAAGCGATGGAAGGCACCGACGCTATGCTGCGCCGCGCCGCGTCGCTGGTCAACGGCCGTGCACTGCGCCTGGTGAAGGTGTCCACTGGAAGAAAGCACCTGCTATTTGATGTGCCCGTCGCCGGTCCTGCCACCATCCAGACCATGGTGGAGACGGGCGCCACGGCGCTGGCCGTCGATGCCGGCCGCACCCTGCTGCTGGACCGGGAAGAGATGTTGGAGCTGGCCGCGCGCCACTCGATTGCCGTGGTGGGTTGCGCGCCGGAGGAAGTATGAGCGAGAACAAAATCCCCGTGGCCGTTGTCGGCGCCGGGGTGTTTGGTAGAAATCATTTGCGTGTGATCAGCACTTCGGACGGGGCCACGCTCGCCGGACTTTACGACGCTGATCCCGCGCGCGCCGCCGCCGCGGCTCAGGAATTCGGCTGCCGGGCCTTCACGTCTTTGGACGAGCTCAGCCACGCCGTTCGCGCCGCCGTCGTGGCCGTGCCCACCACCGCGCATCGCGACGTCGCCTGCCAGTTGATGGAAGCCGGGCTCGACGTGCTGGTGGAAAAGCCCATCGCCGTGACGCCCGCCCAGGCGCACGAGATGAACCAGACAGCTTCCAGTCATGGGCGCGTTCTCCAAGTGGGCCATCTGGAGCGCTTCAACCCGGCTGTCGAGGTTGCGCGCAAGCTGCTCACCCTGCCGTTGTTTTTCGAGATCCACCGCCTCAGCGTTTTCACGCCGCGCAGTCTGGATGTGGATGTCGTCGCGGACCTGATGATCCACGACCTCGACATTTTGCTTTCCATGACCGGCGCCATGCCCGTCGAGGTGCGCGCCGCCGGCATTCCCGTGCTCTCGCACAAGGCTGATATCGCCAACGTCCGCCTCGCCTTCGAAAGCGGCTGCATCGCCAATCTCACCGCCTCGCGCGTCTCCACGGAAAAGGTGCGTAAGCTGCGTTTCTTCCAGCCGCGCCAGTACGTTTCCATCGACTACGCCCGCCAGGAATGCGTTTCCGTTTCAGTTGGTGACGATCATGCCATCAACTACCACCCCATCCCCGTCCAGAAACAGGAGCCGCTGCGCCGCCAGTTCGACAGTTTTCTCAACTCTGTCCAGATGCGCACACGCCCGCAGGTGGATGGTGAAGCGGCCGGGCGCGCCCTGGAGTTGGCGCACATGATTGTTCATGAGATGGATCTGCACGGCCAGGTGGTAGCCCATTCGCTTGCCGCAGCGTCTATTCGTTAGAGGATGCTTGAGGCCTTTCAAAAGTATTGGCACGATCCGTCGGCCGGCCCGCGCCTGCTGATTGACCACCGCGAACGCGGCGAAACCGCTCGTTTGGTGGCCGCCATTGCCGGCGGCGTCCTCTATCAGTTCGGTCTTATCGCGCTGCTGGCCTCGGCGTTGCTCACCAGTCCGCATCACGTCATTGAAGACGCCCTGCGCGCCGATCTGCGCCGCTCCACGCCACTGGTGGCGCCGCCGTCGTTCCAGCTCACGCAGCGTGAGGCGCAGCGCTCGAAACCGACCGCCGAGGTGGACCTGGAAGCGCTCCGCGCGCGGCCTGAGTTGCGCCAGACGCAGCCCACGCCCGCCGGCAACGGTAGAATCTTTTCGCCGCCTCCGGGAGCGGCCCGTCCGCGGCAGGTGGAAATCGAGGCCCCGGGCGTTGAAACATCCCAGACGACAGTACCTGGCGCCCCGCCGCCGGCCCTGGGCGGCATGCTGCCCCCCGCGCCGCACGCCGAACGTCCTGGCCAGCCGGGCCAGCCCAGAATCAGCCCTCCAAAATCATCGGTGGAAGAGACCGTGCGCGCCGTCGTGCGCGGCGGTGGCG
>CAYZIX010000084.1:0-19504 GCA_964478395.1 uncultured Candidatus Solibacter sp. | reverse complement strand
GGGAAAAGCCGCGACGGATCAGTTCGCGCTGCTCGGCGGGACTGAAGCTGTAGTTCATGGTATGACTCCTGTTCGTATTCATACGGTTAGAAATAGAAGCGCAGGCCCAACTGGAGCATGCGCGGGAAATTGGCCTGTGAGGTGATACGCCCAAAGGCGGCGTTGCCGAAGGCGGTGTTCGGGGCGCGGAACAGCGGCGTGTTCATCGCGTTCAGCGCCTCGGCCCGGAACTGCACCTTGAAGGATTCGAGAATTTGCGTGGTCTTGAACACCGAGATGTCCCAGTTCACCTGGCCCGGACCGCGCATGCCGATGGTGCGCGTCACGTTGCCCAGCGTGAAGGCAGGCGCGTCGGAAAACGCGCTCTTGTTGATCCAGCCGTCGATGCGTGTGCCAAAGCTGGCGTCGACGCCCGGCGCCGTGCCGGTGGCATTCGGACGCTGGCGCGAAGTGCCCAGCGCCGAGTTGCCATTGGAGTTCATGTAGACCTGCAGCGGATAGCCGGTCTGCATGGTGGAGACCGTGTTCAGGCTCCAGCCGCCCACCAGCATGTCCACGGCGTGGTTTGCGCCGGAGAGCAACATCTTGCCCCGGCCGAACGGCAGTTCGTAGGTGATGGCGTTGGTCCAGCGCAGCGGAGAATCCACATAGCTGAGGCCCCACTCGCCGGCCAGAGAGTAGACGTCCTGCGGGCCACTGTTGCCGGAGTTCAGGTTGTTGCCCGCGCCGCCGCCGGCCATGTCGAAGTTGCGCGACCAGGTGAAGGCTGACAGCGCCGTGAGGCCGTAGTTCATGTTCTTTTGCAGCTTGACCACCATCGAGTCGTACTGCGCGTTGTTGCGGTCGGAGTTGGTGAAGTTGACGGCTGCAAACTGCGGATAGGGCCGCAACAACTGGTTGTAGGCGACGGTGGAGCCGGCCAGATTAGCCACTCCGCCATTGCCGTAGAAGGGATTGGCGACGGCTGTTGTCAGCGTTGAACCGAGAGAGAAGTAGCTGGTCGCCAATTGGTTGTAGTTCATCGAGGCTGCCGTCCAGGTAACATGCGAGCTGCGCGAGCCCGAGTAGCCGAGCGACGTCGCCCAGCCGCCGGCCCATTGGCGCTGCACGTCCACCGAGAACTGGTGGACACGCGGCGAGGCGGCCGTGGGGGCGAAGATGCTCATCGATTTGCCAATGCCAGTCAGCGAGCCGAGTGCCGTGCCTACCGGCTGGTCGAGCCCATTGACGAAGGGATTCGAAAGCGAAATGGCGGGTGTCTTGTTGCCGTCGTTGGACACTGACGGCGAGGTTGTCGCGGTAATGCCCTCACTCGAATACGGCGCGCCCAATGCGAACGATGGAGCCCAGAAAATGCCCCAGCCGGCGCGGATCACGGTCTTGTCATTTAGCTGGTAGGCGATGCCGATACGGGGCGAGAACTTTGCCGCCGTCGGGTTGCCGGTAGTGGTCTTCTGTTTGTCGATGCCCGCGAAGCGGAAGACGCCCGGCGTGGTCACACCCGCAGCAGAGCCAATCGGGTTGGTGGCGGTGGAGTCAAAGCCGGTAATCAGGTTGTTGTTGGCTTCGGCCAGGCCCGTTTCATGCTCCAGCCGCAGGCCGATGTTCAGCGTCAGCTTGGGGCTAAAGCGGAAATCGTCCTGCACGTAGAGCGCGTGGTAGGTGACGAACTCATAGAGCTTGGTCGGCACGAAGCCGGTGGCGGCTGAAGGCGCGCCCAGCAGCATGTCGGCGATGTCGGCACCGCTGGAACTGGATGAAGAATTGGAGTTGGCGCGCGTAAAGACGTTGGCGAAGGTGAATGCCCCGGCGCTGTTGCCGTAGTCCAGGCCGTCGGCGTGCAGGCGGCGGAAGTCGTAGCCGAATTTCACGTTGTGCCGGCCGACGTACTTGGAAGCGGAAACGCCGAGGTTCTTCGAGTGATGGACGTAGTTGAAGTTGTTGTTCGTGCCCAGCGAGTAGGCCGTTTGCATGGTCACGTTGGGGAACGTTGGGGAGGGAATGTCCTCGACGAAAGCTTGCGCAAAGCCGAGGCTGGCCACGTTGAAGCCCTGCGATTTCTGCGTGCCGATGTTCGGGAAACGGTTGAAGCCGTAACGCAAGGCGATGACCCACGTGCTGGATGGCGTGATGGTCGAATTCACAGCCGTGGCGTCGACGTAGCGGCGAAGTAGCCACTGGTCGGGTGAACTGATGGTGGGATACGGGTTTTCGCCGGGCTCGCTGGAGTTGTAGCGCATGTAGCTCAGGCTGGCCCGCCACCAGGTGGTGATCTGGTGGTCGAACTTGGCGAATTGCTGGTCGGCCTTCGATGCCAGCGGGCCGGCGCCGGCAAGATTCGAGTCGCCAAAGTACTTTGCGGCGCTCTTGGTGGGGTTCATGTAAGTGGCGGCGATGTTCTTGCCGACGGTGTCTATCCGCGAGGACGGGATGACGTTGCCAGCGAAGGCGGTGCGTGCGCCAGTGGAGGTCGTGGTCAGTGGATCGTAGATGGATAGCAGCGCACCGGACGAGGTGAGCGATTGCGAGAAGTCGCCGCTGCGCTCCAGCGCGGTGGGCGTGTACTGTTCCCGGCTGGCCGCCTGCGTATCGCGATAACCTTCAAAGCCTAGATTGAAAAAGGTGCGGTCCTTGCCGTTGTACAGCTTGGGAATGCGGATGGCGCCGCCAATGGAGCCGCCGTAGTTGCGGAACGGCTGGTCGGTGATGGCCGCGCCGTTGCGGTTATTGAAGAAGGTGTTGGCCAGCCAACCGGTCTGGCGCATATAGCCGAGCAGCGAGCCGTGATAGCTGTTGCCCCCGCTCTTCAGCAGCGTGTTGAACATGCCGCCACCGGTGCGGCCCATTTCGGCGTCGTAGGTCGAGTACTGGACCTTCATCTCCGAGACGGCTTCCAGCGACGGGATGATGATGGCGCGGTTGGAGAAGTCGGTAATGGGCACGCCATCCATGAGATAGTTGTTGCCGCGGACCGGGCCGCCGTTGATGGAGATTTGCGACGAACCGGACTGGTCCTGCATGCGGTTGTAGCCGGGGTTGCCCACCTGCACCACAGTCGGCGCCAGACGCGACATCATGAACGGGTTACGGCCCAGGTTGGGCAGATCCGTGAGCTTCTGGCGGTCCACCACCTGGCCCTGCGAGGCGGTGGCGGTCTCAATTAAGGGGACGTCTTCACTGACCATCACGCTTTCGGTGACGGCGCCGAGCTCCATGGCGATGTCGAGCGTCACGGCCTGCTGTGTGGCGACGGCCACGCCTTTCCGCTCGAAGCGCTTGAAGCCGGCCGCTTCCACGGCGATGCGGTAGACGGCCGGAGTGAGCGATGCGAAATTGTACTCTCCGGTCTCATTGGTCAGAACGGCGCGCGTCTGGTTGGTAGCCTCGTCGATCAGTGTGACTTTCGCTGTCGTCAAGACCCCGCCCTGACTGTCGGCAACGCGTCCGCGCAGGCTTCCGTAGATACTTTGGGCGAAGGTTGGGAATACAAGGAAAGCGGAAAGCACGACGGCAGTCCAGGCCCTTCCGGGAACAGGCAAGGATCGGCATGTTGCCATGAAGTCATCTCCCACGGTTTTGCAGTGTGCACCAGCGCGCAACAAGAGTGCGCCATACGGTTTCGCCACGCGGCGGGAGTCAGGATACTTCTCTGTGGGGAACTACGACGGGGAAGGCCGGGACGGGAGATTGACCTTCAGAATTCTCTGCGAGACAGGTTCAAACTTGCATATGAGTATATGCCAACGGATAGCCGAGAGTTATTCAAAGAACGAATCGGACCGATCAAAGCTGGCGCTAGATGGTTCGCCTCGTGTTTGCCATGATATAAAGACGCTCATATTTTCGCACAGTAATTTGATTAGCTGTGCTATGATGTTCTTGAGCTCCTAGAGAGGAGACTTACAACATGGATTCGAACCGCTTCACCGAAAAGGCGCAGGAGGCGCTGCAGGGCGCTCAGACGCTGGCCGCCCGTCTTTCGCATCAACAGGTAGACAACGAACACCTTGGCGTTGCCCTGCTGGAACAGGAAAACGGCCTAGGTGTGGCCATCTTATTGAAAGCAGACGTAGATCTGGAGAAACTCCATCGCCGTCTGATGGCCGATCTGGACTCGCGTCCGAAGGTCACGGTTTCGGGCGGGTCGTCCGGCATGTACCTGACGCAGCGTCTGGCTGCCGTGATGGGCAACGCCGAGCAGGAGGCCAAGAAGCGGAAGGACGATTTTGTCTCGGTGGAACACTTGTTGCTGGCCTTGCAGGCC
This sequence comes from uncultured Candidatus Solibacter sp., assembly GCA_964478395.1. Lineage (GTDB taxonomy): Bacteria > Acidobacteriota > Terriglobia > Bryobacterales > Bryobacteraceae > Paludibaculum. The sequence goes on along the minus strand of CAYZIX010000084.1, from coordinate 15,240 downwards.
GGCAATGGCGTCTTTGGGCAGGCGCTACAGGAGCAGGGTGTCACCCCGGAAAAGATGGAGCACGCCATCCGGGAGGTGCGTGGCCACCAGCGTGTGACGACGCAATCGCCCGAGTCCACCTATCAGGCGCTGGAAAACTATGGCCGCGATCTGACCGAGGCCGCCGCCGCAGGCAAGCTGGACCCTGTGATCGGAAGGGACGACGAAATCCGGCGCGTGATTCAAGTTCTCTCACGCCGTACGAAAAACAACCCGGTGCTGATTGGCGAGCCTGGCGTCGGCAAGACGGCCATCGCCGAAGGGCTGGCGCAGCGCATTGTGCGCGGCGACGTGCCGGAGGGGCTCAAATCGAAGAAAGTGGTGGCGCTCGACATGGGCGCGCTGATTGCGGGCGCCAAGTTCCGGGGCGAGTTCGAAGAGCGTCTGAAGGCGGTGCTGAAAGAGGTGGCGGCCAGCGAAGGCCAGATTATCCTTTTCATTGATGAGCTGCACACGGTGGTCGGCGCCGGCAAGGCCGAAGGCGCCATGGATGCGGGCAACCTGTTGAAGCCAATGCTGGCGCGCGGTGAGCTGCACTGCATCGGGGCCACCACACTGGACGAGTATCGCAAATACATTGAAAAAGACGCTGCGCTGGAACGCCGTTTTCAGCCCGTGGTGGTGGACCAGCCAAGTGTGGAGGACACCATCTCCATTCTGCGTGGCTTGCGCGAGCGTTACGAATTGCATCACGGCGTGCGCATCAAGGACACGGCGCTGGTGGCCGCGGCGGTGCTGTCGAACCGCTACATTGCGGACCGCTTCCTGCCCGACAAGGCTATCGACTTGGTGGATGAAGCGGCGGCGAAGCTGCGAACCGAGATTGATTCGATGCCTTCGGAACTCGACGAAAAGCTGCGCCGCAAGCTGCAACTGGAAATCGAGCGTGAGGCGCTGAAAAAGGAGACCGACGAGGCGTCGCGCGAGCGTCTGGTGAAGATTGAGGAAGAGATCGGCAAGCTGACCGAAGACACGGACGATCTACGTACGCGCTGGCAGGCTGAGAAAGACTGTGTGTCGAAGCAGCGCGAACTGCGCGAGCAGATGGAGGCCGTCAAGCACGATATTGACGTTGCTGAGCGCGCCTACGACCTGAACCGCGTGGCGGAGCTGAAGTTCGGCAAGCTGATTGAGCTGGAACGGCGGCAGTTGGACGAGGAGCGCCGCCTGAAAGCGAGCGAGGCGCAGCGGCTGCTGAAAGAGGAGGTCGACGAAGAGGACATTGCCGAGGTGGTGGCCCGCTGGACGTCGATCCCGGTGACGAAGCTGCTGGAGGGCGAGGCTCGCAAACTGCTGCATCTGGCGGCGCAATTGCACCGCCGAGTGGTGGGCCAGGACGAGGCCGTCAAAGTGGTGGCTGAGGCCGTGGAGCGCGCCCGCGCCGGGTTGAACGATCCGAACCGGCCGATTGGCTCGTTTCTATTCCTGGGGCCGACGGGCGTTGGCAAGACTGAGCTGGCCCGCGCGCTGGCCGAGACGCTGTTCGACGACGAGAAGGCGCTGGTCCGGCTGGATATGTCGGAGTACCAGGAGAAGCACACCGTGGCGCGGCTGATTGGCGCGCCTCCGGGCTATGTCGGTTTTGAAGAGGGCGGCCAGCTGACTGAGCGTGTGCGCCGGCGGCCGTATTGCGTGGTGCTGTTCGACGAGATTGAAAAAGCCCATGCCGACGTCTACAACGTGTTGCTGCAAGTGCTGGACGACGGCCGGCTGACCGATGGCCAGGGCCGCGTGGTGGACTTCCGCAACACGATCCTGATCATGACTTCGAACCTGCCGCCGTCGGCCTTGCGCACGACGTTCCGGCCGGAGTTTCTGAACCGCGTGGATGAGACCATCATCTTCCAGCCGTTGCAGCACGAACACCTGCGGCGCATTGTCGACATCCAGATGGAGCGGCTGCGCGCGCGTCTGGAGGCGCGTCATATCTCGATTGAATGGACCGATGAGGCGCGCGATCACTTGATCCTGGCTGGTTACGAGCCCGAATACGGCGCCCGCCCGTTGAAGCGCGCCATTCAGAGGGAAGTGGAGACACGCATTGCGCGCATGTTGCTGGAGGGCAAGCTGCACGACGGAGTGCATCTGCTGATCTCCGCGCAGCGGGGTGAGTTGAGCATCGAGCCGCGCGACACGACGCGGTCGGCGCAGTAAGTTTGATACAGAAAGAAGGGCCAATGCCTGATACGACCCAAATCCTGACTTTGCCGGTTCTGCCTTTGAAGAACCTGGTGCTTTTTCCTAAGCTCGTATTGCCGCTTTCGGTGGGTCGCGACGCCAGCCGCGCCGCGGTGGAGGCGGCCATTAAGGAGCACGACGGCGAACTGGTGCTGGTGGCGCAACGCGACGCTTCGGTTGACGCTCCGCAACCGGCCGATCTTTATCCTTACGGCACGCGCGCCAAGATCCGTAAAGTGCTGCGCTCGCAGCCGGGCCTGATCGAGGTGGTGGTCTCGGGCATGGAGCGCGTCGGCGTTGTTTCCGTCGATGTCACGGGCGACTTTCTCACCGCGCATGCGCAGTCCATGCCGTTGGTGGCGGATCACTCGACTGAAGAAAAAGCGCTGCAAACAGCGCTGTTCGAGCTGGCCGCCAAGGCGATTGAACGCATCAATCCACAGGCCGCCGAGCAGATTTCGGCGCTGCTTGCTTCAGCCGACGATCCGCAGCAGGTGATGTGGTTGCTGGCCACGGCCTTCTCGCTCGACATGGAGCAACTGCAATCTCTGCTGGCCGCACAGACGCTGAAAGAGGCGCTGGAACTGGCCGTGCGCCACATCACGGAAGAGATCCGGGTGTTGGAAGTGCGGCAGAAGATTGTCAGCGAGGCTCAGGAAGAGATGAGCAAGGAGCAGCGCGACTATGTGCTGCGCCGGCAGATGAAAGCCATCCAGCAGGAGCTGGGCGAAGAGGATCCGGCCAAGGCCGAAACCGATGAGTTGCGTACGCGGCTAAAGGAAGCCGAGCTGCCCGAGGAGGCGCGCAAAGAGGCCGAGCGAACGTTCCGGCAATTTGACCGACTGCCCGATCAGAGCCCTGAACGGCACGTGTTGCGCACCTGGCTGGATCTTGTGTTGGAACTGCCGTGGAACAAATCCACGGAGGACAACCTGGACATTGCGCGCGCCCGGCAGATTCTCAACGAAGATCACTACGGGTTGGAAGATCCGAAGGAGCGGATTCTCGAACACCTGGGCGTGTTGCAGCGGAACCCGGCAGCCAAGGCGCCCATCCTGTGCTTTGTCGGGCCTCCGGGCGTTGGCAAGACTTCACTGGGGCAGTCCATCGCGCGTGCGCTGGGGCGCAAGTTCGAGCGCATGAGCGTCGGCGGTCTGCACGATGAGAGCGAGTTGCGCGGCCATCGCCGCACCTATATCGGCGCCATGGCGGGCCGTCTGATCCAGGCCGTGCGGCGCGCTGGTGCGAACAACCCCGTGCTGATGCTGGACGAGGTGGACAAGCTGGGACGCGACTTCCGCGGTGACCCGGCCGCGGCGCTGCTGGAAGTGCTGGATCCCGCGCAAAATTCAACATTTCGCGATAATTATCTGGATTTGCCTTTCGATTTGTCGAAAACGCTGTTTATTACCACGGCCAACGCGCTCGACACGCTGCCGCAGGCGCTGCTCGACCGTCTGGAGGTGATCCATCTCTCCGGTTACAGCGAGGAAGAGAAGGTGGCTATCGCCAACCGCTACCTGATTCCGCGCCAACTGTCTGAAACCGGTCTAACACTGGAGCTGGTCAGCTTCCCTGAAACTGGCTTGGGAAAGCTGATTGCTTCCTACACACGCGAAGCAGGACTGCGCAATCTTGAACGCGCCATCGGCCGCCTGTGCCGCAAGGCCGCTTTGCGTTTTGCTGAAAAGCGAGCGGAACAGTTGGAGATGTCGCCCGACACGATTGTTGAGCTGCTGGGGCCGGAGATCTTTCTGCCCGAGCCGGCACGCGACAACCTGCCTCCGGGCGTGGCCACCGGTCTGGCCTGGACGCCATCGGGTGGTGATGTGCTTTACATCGAAACCATGCTGCTGCCCAAGGGCAAGGGCCTCACGCTCACGGGTCAGCTCGGCGACGTGATGCAGGAGTCGGCGAAAGCTGCGCAGAGCTATCTCTGGGCGCATGCGGGCGATTACGGTATCGATCCGTCGGAGTTCTCTGAGTCCGGCGTGCATATCCACGTGCCGTCGGGCGCCGTGCCGAAGGATGGCCCGTCGGCCGGCATCACGTTGGCCGTAGCGCTGGCGTCGCTCTATTCACACAAGGCGGTGCGTTCCGATACCGCGATGACCGGTGAAATCACGCTTACCGGCCGCGTGCTGCCCATCGGCGGATTGAAAGAGAAGGTGCTGGCCGCGCGGCGTGCCGGCATTAAACGGATTGTTGCGCCCAAGGCCAACGCCAAGGACTTGCGGGATCTGCCGGAGCACGTCCGCAACGAGATGGAGTTCCATTTCGTCGAGCGGATCGACGATGTTTTCCGCCAGACCATCGCTGATCTGATTAGTGCCTGAGCAGGGCCGGCAGGACGGCCACCCCTAGTATGCCGGCCAGCAGCACCCAACTCATGGGGTGGCCAAAATTCAACGTAAATCCGGGGCCCGAGCGCTTTTCCACCATTAGCGCCGGGTCCGCCGGATTGTAATAAAACGCGCCGAATTTCCAGCACTCTTCGGGCGTTCCGTCGGAGCCGCCGGTGGGCTCGGTGCTCAGTCTGTATAGGCGGAATGTCAGCGCCAGGATTAGCACCACCGGCGCCAGCATTGGCGCCAGCATCCAGCCGCCCAGCGGCGGCATCATCGGCAACAGCGAGACAAACGCAAACAGTGCGCCCAGTGACCACATGGTTACCGCCATCACCTGCAAATTGGCGCGGCGATGACGCACGCCGAAATCGCCGCCGCCGCCCGAGCCGCGCTTGGCGAAATGAGTGATGGCCAGCGCCGTGACGGCGATCAGAGTCAGCACGCCAGCGCCCATCAGGGCGGGGAAGGCCACCGATTGTGGACTCTTGTCCACCCAGCGGTCCGGCCGGCCGGCGGGGCCCCAATGCACCGGGTAGTTTTCCGGTAATTGAGCGTAATGTGACCATAAATACGAGAACGCCGTTCCCAGTAATGCGTAAGGCCCGGCGATGGTCAGCCAGCCGCCCGGCAGGCTGGCGCGCTCTTCCGCAAGCGACACCACGCGCACACTCGCCGTCCGCACCGCGTGCGGGCGCGCTCGCATCCACGCCTCCACCCAGGCGAGCATTCCGACGAGCGAGCCGATCAGGACGCTGAATCCGAGCATCGGCGTCCATTGATGGCGGATGGCCCAGGCCGAAACGGCCCATCCCAGCACCACGCCGGTCCACACCCACCAGCGGTAGGTTGCCGCAATCGCGCGGCCCTCGGGACTGCTGCGGAACGACGGATCGACGGTGACGCTGAAATAGAGGTTGCGCTTGCGCAGCGCCGGCAGCCAGTGGAACACCACGCCCACAAGCAATCCCGCAAGGGCCACGGGGATCAATGCCGTCCAGTTCAAGTGAGTTCTCCTTCCACCAGCTTGCGTAACTCTTCACGATCCATGCCGGAGGCGCGCGCTTCGGCCAGCAGACTTCGCAGGCGCGCGGCGAAGTGTTCGCGCGTGGCGGCGTTGGCCTTGGTGTGAGCGCGCTGCACCACTCGCGCGGCCTTGCCCTGGTTCACCTCCACGTGGCCTTCCTCAGCCAGTTGGCGATACGCTTCCGCGATTGTGTTGAAATGCACGCCGAGGTCGACGGCCAGACGGCGTACCGGCGGCAGCGCATCGTCCGGCTTGAGTGTGCCGTTAACGATCAACGCCCGGAGCTGCCCAGCCACCTGGCGGTAGGCGGGTTCCGGACTGCAAAGATCGATCTCGATGCGCGCCTCAGACGGCATGGCACTGTACAAAACAACTGTACAGTCGGAGGTTCGTGAAGTCAAGTCCGCGTCACGCCAACTCGACGATCACCCGCGCCACGGCGCACGACGGTAGCTCGAAGAAGACGCCTTCGCTGGTCGCCCGCGCCTCCAGCGCCATGGGTTTCACCGCGTCGGGCTCAGCAAACGAGTTGTGCGCCTGCGGCTTGCCTGTGAGGACCACCGCCGTGGCAGACTTTGCCGTTGCGCCGTCGAGCTTCAATTTCACCGGCAGCGCTTCTGCGATGTCGGTGTTCGTGCAAGTGAGCACTAAACGCTTATCCTTCACCGACGCCGAGCCGTCCAGCCGCGGCGCTTTGTGGGCGTTGGGCGCGGTAAAGACGGCACGCACGGCCTCATTGCCCTGATGCTCCTTGTACATCGCGAAGACATGGTAGTTCGGCGTGCGCATGTATTTGTCTTCGTAGGCATGGAACAGGCTGTGGATGTTGTTGATCAACTGTGCGACATTCGCCATGGCTACCTTGTCAGCATGACGGTGGAAGGTGTCGAGCGTCAGTCCCACAATGATGGCGTCGCGGATGGTGCCGATCTGTCCGAACAGGTGATGCGGCGCCGTTTCGGTACCGGCGTTGTGCCAGGCGCCCCACTCGTCCACCGCGAACTTGATGCGGTGTTCGCGGTCGAACTCGCCCATGACGGCCCAGTGCTTGTTGATCAGTTCTTCCATCACCACGGCCTTGTCCAGCAGTTCGTAATACTGGTCCGTGGTGAACTCCGCCGCTCCGCCGGCAGTGCCGCAGTAATAGTGCAGCGCCCAACCCCAGATGCCGCGCAACGCGTTGCGGTCCTTGTGCAGCATGGCCTGCATGAAGCCGCGCGACCAGTTCAGGTCGCCGCCGTTCGGTCCTGAAGGGATGTACTTCAGCGGCACGCCGAAATTCGGCACCCAGGCCGTGAAACGCCGGTACTCCACTGAATACTCTTCGGGCGTGAAGTTGCCGCCGCAGCCCCAGCTCTCGTTGCCGATGCCCCAGTACTCGACGTTGAACGGAGGCGTGCCGCGCAGCCTGGAAAGAGTTGTCGCACCGGAGGGTGCGTTGCAGTAGTCCACCCAGTCGTTAAAATCGCGAGCCGTGCCACCGCGCAGATTCGCGGCGAGATATGCCTTAGCGCCGATTTCCTGGCAAAAACGGAGAAATTCGTTGGTGCCAAACTCGTTCGGCTCGAATTTGGCCGGGCTGGTTTCCAGCTTTTTTAGCAGGCCGGACTGCTCCCAGAAGTTCACCGTGGTTGGACGCTTGGCGCGTGGGCCGACGCCGTCGCGCCAATTGTAACTATCGGCGAAGCAGCCGCCGGGCCAGCGGACAATTGGGGCCCCGATGGCCTTCAGGTCGTCGATCAGCGTCTTGCGCAGCCCGGCGATGTTTGGAATCTTCGAATTCTCTCCCACCCAGATGCCGTTGTAGACGACGCCGCCAATATGCTCTGTAAAATGCCCGTGAATGAGCGGTGAAATGGTCCCAATCTTTTCGTTCAGCAGAACCGTGATTGAGCCTTCAGTGGCTCCGGCCAGACGCGGCGCGGCCAGCGCGGCGGCCGATGCGGCGAGAAAACTGCGGCGTTGCATGCGAGAATCATATATCGAAACCAAGGAGGCATGAAGGCGTTGTCATCGCGCAAGCTGACGGCGCACGTCAAGGCGGCCGGTTGAGCGTCTAAGCTTAGTCCAAAGGTTTTGGACTCCGTGCTGCCGGGCGTGGCCCGGCTACAATCCGACAACGTGTTGGTGGGCTTTGACACCTCGGACGACGCGGGTGTCTACCGCCTGAGCGATCAGTGTGCCTTGGTGCAGACCGTGGATTTTTTTACGCCAATGGTGGACGATGCCGCCACGTTCGGCCGCATTGCGGCGGCCAACGCGCTGTCGGATGTCTACGCCATGGGCGGACGTCCGTTAACGGCGCTTTCCGTGCTTTGTTTCCCAGGCAAAGGCGATCTGGACGAGCTGCGCGAAATCCTATCGGGTGGGGCAGAGAAGATGATTGAGGCCGGCTGCGTGGTGATGGGCGGGCACAGCGTTTCAGATGACGAGATCAAATTCGGCTACGCCGTCACCGGGCTGGTGGATCCCGCCCGTCTGTGGACCAACGCCGGAGCGCGCCCGGGTGATGTGCTGGTGCTGACCAAACCACTTGGCACGGGCGTCGTTTCCACCGCGCTGAAGCGCGGTCTGGCCGAACCGGCTCATGTCGATGCCGCTGTGGCCAGCATGACCACGCTCAACCGCATTGAGGCCGATGTGCACGGCGCCACCGACGTTACCGGGTTCGGCCTGCTGGGCCACGCGCGTGAAATGGCGCTGGCCAGCGGCGTGACTCTCGAAATTGACGCCGACAAATTGAGTTTTCTGCCCGGCGCGTTGCACTACGCCGAGCTTGGAGCCGTACCTGGCGGCACGCGCAACAACCGCGACTTCGCCTCCTGCGCCGTCCTCTTTTGCCGTGAACTGGCGCCGGAGATTGAGGCGCTGCTGTGGGATCCGCAGACCTCCGGCGGGCTGTTGCTGGCGCAGGCGCCAGACAAGGCGGCCGGCCCGGTCATCGGCCGGGTGGTGGAACGCGGCGAAAAGCCTGTGATCGTTTTATGAACCCTATCATTGTTGCCCTGGATGTTCCGAACGCCGCTGAGGCGCGCGCCATTGTCGCGGCCTGCGGCGATGCGATTGGCTTTTACAAGGTTGGGCTGGAGCTGTTCACCGCCGAGGGCCCGGCCATCGTGCGTGAGTTGGTCGCGGCCGGCAAACGGGTCTTTGTCGATCTGAAAATGAACGATATCCCTGCTACTGTGGAGCGCGCGGCGCGCTCGGTGGCATCACTCGGCGCCAGTCTGCTCACCGTCCACGCCACCCCGCAGGCCGTCGCGGCGGCCAAACGCGGCGCCGCGGGCTCGCAACTCAAGATTCTGGCCGTGACGGTGCTCACCAGCTACGACCGTTCGGATCTGGAAGCCGTTGGCGTCACCGGCCGCAGCGTTGCGGAGCACGTGGAGTTTCTCGCCCAGCAGGCCGTCACTGCTGGCACCGACGGGCTGGTCTGCTCACCTCATGAGGTAGCGTCACTCCGTCAACTGCTTGGTCCCGATGTCACCCTGGTGGTTCCAGGTGTCCGTTCGGCGGGTGAGGACGCGGGCGACCAGAAACGAGTGGCCACTCCGCACGAGGCGGTGAAGGCTGGCGCCAGCCTGCTGGTGATTGGCCGGGAAATCACTCGCGCGGCTCAGCCGGCGGTGTCTGCGCTTCGTATTATCAACGACATAGAGCAATAGCCGGCTCATACATCCATTCAATCGTAACCATAGAATAATTCGATTGACACCTCCTGTTGGCCCAGCTAAATTGATCGCTAAGTGTTTCGGGGCTGATCGATAGGATCTTCTGGGCCAAGTGCCTCTCGGGTCTCACTACCTCGAGCCGGCTTGCCATAACCACCACGTTTGGGAGCGGGATCCCCCCGCAGGGAGAAAGAATGAAACGGTCTTTGGTATTGGTGTTGCTATCCGTCTTTGCGGTGCTCTCCGTTTGGGCGCAGGCAACGACGCAGGTCAGCGGTATAGTCTCCGACCCATCGGGCGCAGTCATCCCGAACGCGTCACTTGAAATCGAGAATCTAGCCACCGGCTTGAAGCGTACCGGCGCATCGGACGCGCAGGGCGCGTATGCGTTTCTGCAGGTCGCGCCGGGGAAGTACAAGTTGACAGTCAAGGCGAACGGCTTCCGTACGGCGACGGTTAATGACATGCAGTTGTTGGTGAACAACCCGGCAACATTCAACGTCAAGATGGAAGTCGGACAGGTGACGGAGACGGTAGCCGTCACGGCCGAGGCCGAAAGCCTCAACACGGTCGACGCTTCGCTGGGCAACGCCATCAGCAACAAGCCGATTGTGCAGTTGCCACTGAACGCGCGCAACATCGTCAGCTTGCTGGCCTTGCAGCCGGGTGTGGTTTTCACTAGTAATGACGACACCAGTTCGCGCAACGGCGTGGTGAACGGCGGTAAGAGCGACCAGGCAAATGTCACGCTGGACGGCGTTGACGTGAACGACCAGATGGACCGCCGCGCCTTCACTTCGGTGCTGCGCATGACGCCGGACTCCGTGCAGGAGTTTCGCGTCACCACCATGAACGCCAATGCCGACTCCGGCCGCAGTTCCGGCGCCCAGGTGGTGCTGGTGACACGCGGCGGCTCGAACGACCTGCATGGTTCGCTCTACTGGTATCACCGCAACACGGTGACCACGGCCAACGATTTCTTCAACAACATGTCCGGCGTGGCGCGGCCGAAACTGATCCGCAATCTTTACGGCGGCTCGGTCAGCGGCCCCATCAAGAAGAACAAGCTGTTCTACTTCGCCAATTGGGAAGGCCGCAAGGATGCCAAAGAGAGCTCGGTCAGCCGTTCGGTTCCGTCAATGAACATGCGCCAGGGCATTTTGCAGTACCGGACCAAGGATGGCGGGACAGCTACGGTGAGCCCCTCCGACGTTACCGCGAAGGTATCGACACGAGGCGTTTCCACGGCGGCGCTGGCCTATATGCAGGGCTATCCGACGCCGAACCTCAACACGGGCGGCGACGGGTTGAACATCGTCGGCTACCGTTTTGTTTCGCCGACCCCGTTGCGCTGGAATACGTACATTTCGAAGATTGACTACATCCTCAACGAAAAGCACACGCTCTTCGTTCGCGGCAACCTGCAGAACGATAACGAGCAGGGCACGCAGCAATTCCCCGGCCAGCAGGCCAACAGCGTCACGCTGCGGAATAACAAGGGCTATGGCTTCGGCTTGACCAGCGTTTTCTCGCCGACCCTGATCAGCAATTTCCGCTATGGCCTTACCCGGCAAGGCAATGAAACCACGGGTATCGCCAACTACACCGACGTCACGCTGCGCGGTATTGATCCGTACAACGGTGTGACGCGCGGGTTCGTCGCCATCATTCCGGTGCACACCTTCAGCGAGGATTTGAACGTAGTTCGCGGCACACACAGCATTCAGATGGGCGCCGTCATTCGCCTCAGTCAGAATCAGCGCACCAACTACGCCAACTCCTATTCCTATGGCTACGTGAACGCCAGCTGGCTGGTGGGCTCCGGTTCAGTGCTCACTACTCCGTTTGGCGACATGGCTTCGTCCAGCACGTCGAACTTCAAGTACGCGCTGGCCGACGTGATGGGCTTGGTGACCCAGGGCACCGGCAAGTACAACTACAAGGTGGATGGCACGGTGTTGGCCCAGGGCGCGCCGGTGGTCCGTAATTTCAAGAACCAGGAGTATGAGTTCTACCTTCAGGACACGTGGAAGGTGAATCGAGCCCTAACCGTGACGGCCGGTCTGCGCTATTCGTTGATGCCTCCGCTTTATGAAGCCAACGGCCAGCAGGTATCTCCCAACGTCTCGATGAGCGACTGGTTCGACCAGCGCGGCGGCCTCGCCCAGCAGGGCCGCAGCCAGATGGAGGCCGGCCGCATCACCTACTACGCCCGCGACAAAGGCGGTCGTGCCCTTTACGACTTCCACAAGAACAACGTTGCTCCGCGTCTCTCACTGGCTTACTCGCCCCAAGGGACAGAGGGCCTCTCCAAGCTTCTATTCGGCGGCCCCGGCAAGACGGTCATCCGCGCCGGCTGGGGCATGTACTACGACCTGTTCGGTTCCGGCCTAATGCGTGGCTTCGACTCCACTGCCGCAGGCTTGGCCAACTCCGTCACCAACGCGTCGTCCACTCTGACGGTGGACACCGCGCCGGCCTACGTTTCATACAAGGACATTCCGTCCGGACTGCTGCCGTCGGCTCCGGCCGCCAGCTTCCCGTCCACCCCGGCGGACCTGTTCGCCATCACCAACACTCTGGACGACAAGCTGAAGGCTCCCTACAACATGAGCATGAACTTTAGCATCGGCCGCGACCTCTCAAACGGCTGGTTCGTTCAGGGCTCCTACGTCGGCCGCCTGTCGCGCCGCTCGCTGGTGCGCCGCGACGCCGCCATGCCCACAGATCTGAAGGACACCACATCGGGCACTACGTACTTTGAGGCCGCCACGGTCCTGGCCCGTCAGGTGAACGCCGGCGTTGACACTGCTAACGTCGCCAAGGTGCCATTCTGGGAGAACATGTGGCCGGGCGCAGCCACCAGCACGCTGACGTCGACGCAGGTAGCCTACAACATGTTCGCCAACAACCAATACGACTGGACAACGGCGCTCTACCTGCTTGACACCGGCACCGGTTTCGGCAACTGTACCGGCAAGAACCGCTGCTCCAAGCTTGGCGCCTGGGCCAGCTACCACCCGCAGTACAGCTACCTGTCGGTGTTCAGCTCGGTCGGCGGTGGTAACTACCACGCTGCGCAGTTCCAGGTCCGCAAGAGTTTCTCGCACGGCGATCAGGTGAGTGCCAACTACACATGGTCCAAGTCCACTGACCTGCGTTCCTACTACGAAGGCGCCGGCAACACCACCGGCGTGCTGTGGAATCCGTGGCAGCCGGGCCTGCAACGCGGCGTTTCCGACTATGACAACACCCATATGCTCAGCTCCATGTGGGTTTACAACCTGCCGGTGGGTAAGGGTCTCAAGTACATGGGCCATGCTGGTGGTTTGGCCGACGCCATCTTCGGCGGCTGGCAGTTGTCCGGCATGTGGCGCTGGAGTTCGGGCTTCCCGATCAGCGTTTACGAACTGGGCGTCTGGCCCACCAACTGGAACAACAACAACTACGCTGTTTGGAACGGTAAGAAGTTCGCTACCGGGCGCAAAAAGAACGGCATCTCCATTGGCGGAACGGGTCAGGGCCCGAACATGTTCCCCGACCCGCAGGCGGCCTACGAGGCGTTCAGCTATGAACTGCCCGGCGGCATCGGCTCCCGCAACGTGCTGCGTGGCGATGGCATTTTCAACATCGACACCAACCTCAGCAAGCGCTTCGTCATGCCGTACAACGAAAAGCACTCGTTGCAGCTCCGCTGGGAGTGCTTCAACCTGACCAACACGGCGCGCTTCGATGTTTCGGATACCAGCTCTGGCAATGGAGCTGACCTCGATATCAGCTCCAATGGCAACTTTGGCATGTACCAGACTATGCTTACCCAACCTCGCGTGATGCAGTTCGGCCTGCGCTACGAATTCTAGGCGCACTCGCTTCACCTCAACTCGTGCCCCGGATGGCCCAACGGCCATCCGGGGCTTTGTTTTCTTGGGGGCGGCGGTGGGCGCCTGTGTCAAAATATAGAGGTGACCGGTCACGACATTCGCCAGAAGTATCTCGATTTCTTTGCCGCCCGCAGCCATCGTGTGGTACCCAGCTCTTCGCTGGTGCCCGCCAACGATCCGACGCTGCTGTTCGCCAACGCCGGCATGAACCAGTTCAAAGACGTCTTCCTGGGCCTGGAGAAGCGCGACTACAAGCGCGCCACCACGGCCCAGAAGTGCGTTCGCGCCGGCGGCAAGCACAACGATCTGGAGAACGTCGGTTATACGCGCCGCCATCATACGTTCTTCGAGATGATGGGCAATTTCAGCTTCGGTGACTACTTCAAGGCCGAGGCGATCGACTTTGCCTGGGACTTGGTCACCAACGGCTATGGCCTCGACAAGAGCCGCCTCTATGTGACGGTGTTTCGTGAGGATGACGAGGCCGAAGAGCTCTGGCAGAAGGTCGCCGGTGTGGCGAAGGAACGCATTTTCCGGCTCGATGAGAAGGACAACTTCTGGCAGATGGGCGAGACCGGGCCTTGCGGCCCCTGCTCTGAGATTCACTACGACCTGGGTCCGCACGCCGCCGAGGCTGGCCATGAGCACGAACAGTTTCCGCTGGACGCCGGCGGCCGTTTTGTCGAGATCTGGAATCTGGTCTTCATGCAGTACGACCGCGATGCGAACGGCGTCCTGACGCCGCTACCCCGGCCGTCTATCGACACCGGCCTGGGCCTGGAGCGCGTCGCCGCCATCATGCAGGGCAAGCTCTCCAATTATGATTCCGACCTGCTTTTGCCTATCGTGGTGGAGGCCGGCCGCCTGATGGGCCGCGCCCACGGTGAGGATGCGCGCGCCGATACGGCCATGCGCATCTGCGCCGACCACGCCCGCGCTACGGCGTTCCTCATCAACGATGGCGTGTTGCCGTCGAACGAAGGCCGCGGTTACGTGCTGCGCAAGATCATGCGCCGCGCCATGCGCAACGCCCGCATGATGGGCCTGAACGAGCCGTTCCTCTACAAGCTGGCCGGCTTCGTTGCCGATTGGATGAAGGGACCCTACCCGGACGTGCTGGAGAGCATGCCGCGTATCGCGCGCATCGTCAAGGATGAGGAGCAGCGCTACGCCACCACGTTCCAGGTGGCCGAGAAGGTGTTCCACGACGAGGCGCGCTCCGCCGTCGGCGGCGTGCTGCCCGGCGCGGCGGCCTTCAAGCTGTACGATACCTACGGCATGGCTATCGACGAGCAGCAGGACATTGCTCGCGAACTGGGCCTGACCATCGACGTTCCCGGCTTTGAAGAAAACATGGAGCGTCAGCGCCAGCGCGCCCGCGCCAGTTGGAAGGGCGCCGAAAAGGCCGCCATCAAGCCGCACTATCTCACGCTGCCGGCCACTGTTTTCCTGGCCTACGATCAGACTGAAGCCACGGGCAAGATCCTGCTGGGTGCGCCCGGCGAGGACGAGGTGGTGCTCGACCAGACGCCGTTCTACGCCGAAAGCGGCGGTCAGGTGGGCGACACCGGCTGGTTGCTCGATCCGGAGACTGGCGCTGTCGTGGCCGATGTCACGGCTGCCGGTTACGGCATGCCTAAGCTGGTGGTGCACCAGGTGAAGTGGCATGTCTCGACGTACAACAAGGACAGCGTCATCGCGCGCATCGACGTCGAGCGCCGCAACGCGACGCGACGCAACCACACGGCCACGCACCTGGCGCACGCCGCGCTGCGGCAGGTGCTGGGCACGCACGTCAAGCAGGCCGGCAGCGTGGTGGATCCGTACCGTCTGCGCTTCGACTTTTCGCACTACACGGCGGTGAGCCGTGAAGAGCTGGCCGAGATCGAACGCATCGCCAACGAGCAGATTTTGCGCAACGCCGACGTTTCCACCACCGTGATGGACATCGATCAGGCGCTCGAAACCGGCGCCATGGCGTTGTTCGGTGAAAAGTACGGCGACAAGGTCCGTGTGGTCACCGATCAGGCGCTCGAAACCGGCGCCATGGCGTTATTCGGTGAAAAGTACGGCGACAAGGTCCGTGTGGTCACCGTGGA
>CAYZIX010000083.1:0-19599 GCA_964478395.1 uncultured Candidatus Solibacter sp. | reverse complement strand
TCAACAACTCTTCTTCGCTGCTGCCGCCTTAAGTTAGCGCCTATGAGCTTCAGCTGCGGGCTTCCTCGCCTCTCCACCACAACGGCGGCAACCCGACCCGCTTCAAGCGAAATTCTTCAGAGTCACGGCTGGTCTCGCCCATTTCCACCGCCCGATTTGCCTGCCGCGGAATCTCCTGATAATTCAATTTGGGCGCGTCAGGCTGTCCGTCTCGGGCGGGTCGAATGAGTTTACGGAACGTGCGTGACCACGTTCGATGCCGGCTCTGCCACATGAATGAATTGAATCAGGGGATTGTCAGATCACGGGATACATTCGTGGACTTCCCGATTTCAATGCGGGGGGCGTCGCTGTTAGCGAGGCGGACGAGGCCCGTCGGAACATCAGTAGATAACGGCATCGCGCCGATGCGGTACCAGCCCGGCTCCAGCGTCTCGATTGAATACTCGCCATTTGTGCCGGTTCGCTTAACTCTGGAATGCCAGCTCTTCCAGTCGTCAGAAATCGGCTCGCGGATGAGCACAACGACCGCTTCGGTGACCGGTTTGCTATTCTTGGTCACCTTGCCCTGGACTGAGTTGGTAACCCGCGCAACGGTGATCTTCACCTCGTGCGAAACCGCACCCTCGTTCAGTTGCAGACTCCCCACGGGCATGTCTACACCGTTATAGGACAAGCCTGTCACGACAAATCCCGCCGGAAGGTTCTTTGCGTCCACATTGAGAGGAACGAATGGAAGACCCTCAATGGTCCAACGGCCATTCTCGCGGTCTACGGGGACGGGCCCTTCATCGAGCTTTCTGTAAGGTCCCGGTTTCAGGATGTCGATCATCACATCCTTTTCGCATGCGGCCCAGAGGGGATCTTCCCGGCCCGGCTTGGCCTGTTCACTCAGCAGTATGCCGTTCACGGCCACTCCGGCCCGAAGAACAAGAACAACATCCTCAATGTCCTTATCGGCGACGGTGATGTCGACGCTGCCTTCAGCACGATCGCGGCGGGAGGCTCCATCCACCCAGGCGTTCAACCGGAAGACGCCAGCATTCAAAGGGCCGAGTTCAAAGGCGGAGAAGTTCTCCAGCCTACCAAGGTTGCGGTAGGCGACGGACATCGCCTGGGGCTCAGATTCGTGGCAGAACGACACGGCGCCGGCGAGGGGCTTGCCGTCCATCCGAACGATTTTGCCGCGAGCGCGCACCGCCTTTCTTTTCGAGGTGCGGAGGTCGATCCCTCCCACGCGGGAGCCCGGTGGGAGGCCCACTTCCGCTGCGCCATTCTCGTCCGCAGTCGCGGGAAAGTAGGTGAGCGGGTAGACCTGTAGGGGCACCTGCTTCTCCGTTGCCTTGTGGATGGTTGCCTGCTGTGACGGCCCTGCGCTGATGCGGTATCTGCCCGCTGCGAGACCTTCGATCCGGTACGTTCCATCCGCGGCTGTCTTTGAGGCCTTCGCTGAAAAGAAATGGCCCACTCCGGGCTTGAACGCCTTGTATTCGTGGGCCTGGACCGTGAGACCGTCTACTGGCTTCTCCAGCACCGGATCAAAGACGCGGCCTTCGATCGTCGACTCCGCCTGAAGAGTGAGGGTGATGTTCGACTTCGACTCTTTCTCTTTCAGCGCCCAGCGGCCGGTGGCCGTGTCTTCTATCGGCGAAAAACCGGCAGCGCTTACCTTGAGAGTGAATTCGCAGGGAGTTGAAACTTCGATTCGGAAGCGGCCGGCGTCATCCGTTTGCGTGCTCGGGCCCTGATCGTTGAGGCCGTGGACGAGATCCTTGCCTTCGGGAGCTTTGAGCCAGATCACCTGAACGGTTGCTCGGGCAATGGGGGCCTTTGCCCCCGAGTCGACGACCAGGCCTTCGACGACGCTCTGAGCACAAATCGGCAGCAGGAGTACAAGCATGGACAGTAACAGCCGCATTGCGCGCCGATTATACACCCGGGAAACAAGACAAATGAAAAGTCCTTCTGCGGGCTGTTTGAAGAGGTTGTGCCATCGGAAGGAGAAGGAATCGATTCTGCGCTTCTCAAAGAAGCGCAGAATCGACCACACTCGTTCAATCTTTTCTTTGTTATTATAATCAGTCACTTACGGATAATATTTGCCATGGGCGCGCACGATAATGGAATTAGAAGGGCAGCCCTCGTTTCCACGGGGCCTGCCCTTTTTGTATCCACGGAAAGGAAAATCGCGCATGTTTCCCGCCAAATTCGAGAAGGAACTCCCGACCGAAGCCACTTTCGCGCCCGGCCTCAGCATCCCGGAGGACTACAAAAAGGCTGTCTTCGCCGATACCCGCCCGGAGGGCGCCATCGAGCACGAATACGCCGAACGCCTTCTCTTCTACGGCTGGCACATCCGCGCCGTGCGCGCCGCCGAGGCCCGCGCACTCACCAGTGAAGTGCTCGACGGCGATTCTCCCGAACGAACCCGCCACCTCCAGTGGCTCGCGCGCTACCGCCGCGAAATGGAGCGCAGTTACGAGCGCGCCGTCCGTGAATTGAAGCACTTGCAGACGCAGCGCGCCGTCCTCTTACAACAGGAGCGCGAGGCCATTACGGCCGTCTCGCGAGTTGCGCCGCTCGCCGAGTTGACGCGCCTTACCGATTTGACCGACCCGTTCTTCCGCACCACTCATGCCGTCGACAGCAAACGCGACATGCAAACCTCCCGCGAAGCCGGCCAAGCCGACTACGACGGCCGCGTCGCCCGTTTCCGCGCCCGCAAAGCCGCCGAAGCTACTGCGAAAGCGGCGTAAAACGCCCGCAGTGTGCCCTGTTATCGCCGCCGCCGGAAAAACTCTACCATTAGCGCCGCGCAATCGGCTCCCGCGACGCCTTCCACCACCTCCACACGGTGATTGAGGATTTCGCTATCGGCCAGACGGAACTTCGACCGCACGCCGCCAAACCGCAAATCGCGCGTGCCGAATACCAGTCGTTGCACTCTTGCGTGCACCAGCGCCCCGGCGCACATCACGCACGGCTCGACCGTCGAATACAGCGTCGCGCCTTCCAGACGGTAGTTCGCCACCGCGCGCGCCGCCTCGCGCAACGCCATAATTTCGGCATGCGCCGTCGGGTCGCAGGTGCTGATCGGCTGATTATGTCCCCGGCCAACGATGGAACCATTGAGGACGATCACCGCGCCCACCGGCACCTCGCCGGACGCTTCCGACTGCCGCGCCAGCGCGAGCGCCTCCCGCATCCACCGCTCGTCGTCCATCATATGTGCCATGTTGACACAGCTAAGATGGAGGAGCCGTGAGCGAAGTGGTTATCCACGCACGCAATGTTCTGCCGGGCGCCGATCTGGACGTCGTCCGCGGCGCGTTTATCGATGCTCCGGCGGCGCTGCTTTCTCTCATTGCCGCACTCACTCGTCCGTCGTGCGGCGAGCTGGTCGTGCTCGGTACAAACGTTGCTGAGTTGGACGAGGCCTCCGCCGCGCGCTGGCGCAATCGCCACATTGGCATCGTATTTCCTCAGCCTGACTTGATCCCTGGTTTCACCGCTTTGCAGAACGTCGAGCTGCCGCTCAAACTCACTCATCTGAAGTATGGCGAGCGCGTCCAGCGCGCCGCCGCCGCCCTGCGCCGCACGGGGCTCGCCGATGGCCTGAATCAACGTCCTTCTCAGCTTTCTGAAGGCGATCAGTGGCTCGCCGCCATTGCCCGCGCCATTGCCACGGAGCCCGAAATTCTCCTCTGCCACCGCTTGGTCGCTCCTACGCTGCTCCATCGCTTGAATGAAGAGCTCGGCCTCACCATCGTCGTCGCGGTACATTGATAAGGGAAAACCACCTTGGCCCGGCTAGCAATTCTCTACGAACATCCCTCCTGGTTCACAGCTCTTTTTGACGAGCTGCGGAGCCAGGGTGTCCCGTTCGAGGAGTGGCATGCTGAGGCGCTCACCTTCGATCTCGACGCCACGGATTTCCCCGATCTTGTTTTAAACAGGATGAGCCCGTCGGCGCAGTTCCGTGGCCACGGCCACGCCCAGTTTGCCGTGCGGGATCTGCTGGAGTTTCTCGATTCGCGCCGCGTCGCCGTCGTCAACGGCGCGCGAGCTTACGAATACGAAATCAGCAAAATCCGCCAGACCCATCTGTTCCGCTCGGTCGGCGCGCGCACGCCGCGCACTCGCGTCGTCAACCACGCTTCGCTTCTTGAAAAGGCGGCCGAAGGGCTCACTTATCCCATCCTGGTCAAGCCCAATTGCGGCGGCGCCGGCTCGGGTATTGAGCGTTTCGATTCGCCCGCGCAGCTCCGCGCCCGTGCCGCGCAGCTTGAGTTCGGCTGCGACCATACGGCGCTCGTTCAGGAGTTGATTCCGACCCGCGATGGCGCTTGCTACCGCATTGAGGTGCTCGATGGCGAGGTGCTCTACTGCGTCCGCATCCAGCGCGACGGCCAGGGCTACAACCTCTGCCCGGCCGATGTCTGCGAGTCCGCCGCCAAGCCCGTCTTCACGCGTTGCGAGCCGCTTCCCGAGGCCGCCATCACGGCCATCGCCGTGGCGCGCCGCGGCAATTTGGATGTCTGCGGCGTCGAATATATGATCGACCACCGCACCGGAGAGCCGGTCTTTTACGACCTGAACGCCTTGTCGAATTTCGTCGCCAACGCCGAACAGGTAGTCGGCTTCAATCCCACGCGCCGCTTTGTGGATTACTTGGCGCGTCGCCTGTTTGCCTCAGGCCGCGTGCGGTAGGTCGGGCTATTGGCCGGACTCTGCTGCGGAGGTAATTCGTACACGTGCCAGGCGGGCGAGGATTTCCGGCAGTTCGCGGGAGAAGATGTCGCCGATTTGGTGTTCATCGTACTTTCCCGCAGTCATGTACTGGTCGTTCAGGCGATAGTCAGAAGTCACGGCCCATTCATTCGGCAATCGCATGTAGGCCGAGATGATGTAGCGATGTGCATCGTAATGCGCTTCGCCCGGTCCCCAAACGAACTCGGCCATCAAAAAGATCGGCTCTTCTGAAAGCGCCGGCTGATACGAAAAAGTGTATTGAGCCTGGTTCGATGCAGAGTGTGCGTAAGGAAGTAGATTCTCCAGTCGCTCGCCCTTGCCGGGCTGAAGCAGAGCAAAGTGTACATTGTAGCCGCTGCCAACACACGTCAGGGCCGTGAATAACAGTCCACGCTCGCCGCCGCCCAGCTGGATTATTTCCACCGCCGGTTCATATTTGTACTCGGCAGGTGCTGTGTAGCACTGCCGTTGCGGCGGTCCCTCCAGGCACACGGAAGCGGGCTTTTCGTCAGATAATTGGCTGTCGCCGTCCAGGTCAAACTCAGCCCCGCTCAACGTTACAGCCCGCTTCATGAAAATCACTGGCTTGTCAGGAGTCTGCGTCTGCGCTTGGCAGGCCGACAAGAGCAGGAGAGTGAGAAATGCCCGCATGCTGCCAACCCCGTTTCGCCCTCACTATACAATATTGTGCGGCTACTTAGTAGGCAGTGTCGTCATTACCTCCACCAACTGCGCAATGGAAAGCTGTTCCGCCCGCTTCTGCGCGTACGGAATCGCGTCCGTGCCCAGATTATTCCGCAGTGTCTTGCGCTTTTGCCGGAATGCCGCGGCGGTAAATCGCAAAAAGGCCGGATAATCTTCCACTAAGGGAGTTTCGCGCGGCGTCAACCGCACCACCGCGCTGTCCACTTTGGGCGGTGGCCGGAATGCGCCTGGCTTCACTACGAATAGCCGCTCCACGGTGCAAAGCGCCTGCACCGACACGCTCAAGTAGCCGTAATCACGCGTTCCGGGTTGGGCGATCAGCCGGTCGGCCACTTCTTTCTGAATGAGGAACACGGCCCGGATCAGATCACGGCCCATGCTGAGCGCCTGGGAGATCAGTGGCGAGGTGATGTAGTAGGGAATGTTGCCGCAGACCACGGCTGGGCCGAACGGCCTGAAATCCACTTGCAGTGCGTCGGCCTCAATCAGCTCAAACCGCGCCTCTTCGGCGTAGTGCGCCCGCAGCGCCGCAGCCAGGGCTGCATCCAGTTCAATCGCGGTGACACGTTCCGCCCGCCCGAGCAGAGCTTCAGTCAGCCCGCCCGGCCCCGGCCCGATTTCAATGCAACGTTCAGTGGAAGAGATACACGCCGCGCCGGCAATGCGCTCCAGCGTCTTCCGGTCGAAGAGAAAATGTTGTCCTAGCGGCCTGCCCACTCAGCCCTTCACGTCAATTTGCGAGGAGTGGTACTTCACCCGCACCCAGCCCGTAATCGGCTGGCCAAACGTGGTGGCCGGGTTGAAGTCCGTCAGCAGCAGCGTGTTTTCCAGCAGCCGCCGCATCCGCGATGTATTCATCGATCCATAGCCGTCCGGGAACGAATAGTCAATCACGCGGCCCTGGTCGTCCACCAGTACGTCCACGATCACATCCGCGCCGCTGGCCAATTCAACAAACGCGCTGCGCACGGTGGTTTCCGTGGAAATTGAAATTGGGATGTCATTGATATGCTGATGGACAATCCCGTAGAAGTTCGGCATCACCATCGAGAACAAGAACACTGCCGAAGCCAGCCCGCCCGCGGCCGGTACGGCCAACGGACGCATAAGATTGTTCGAAAACAGCGCCAAGCGCTCGTACATGCCCAGCAGCCATCCGCGGAAACCGGCGTAACGCCGCCGGTAAGCTGCCTCGCGCGACGCCATCGCGCGCAGCGCATACAGCAAGTGAACGGGCGGCTGCAGCCGAGGTACGCTGCGTACCGACTGCCGCGCCATCTCCATTTGCGCTGCCATCCGCGAACATTCCGGACAGCGGGCCAGATGTTGCTCGGTTGCACGCCGCTCGGATTCCACGACACACCCGTCCTGGAAGGCGGAGAGCATCAACCTGATCTGTTGGCAGTCCATACCGGTCCAGTCCCTTACTAGTCGGATGCCGGCTGGGGTGTAAACCGCATGCCCGCTACCGGTTCCAACTGTTCGACCAGGGCCTTGCGCAGCGCCTCGCGCCCGCGCAGAATCCTGGATTTCACCGTGCCGAGCGAAACACACAACACATCGGCAATTTCTTCGTAACTCAGGTCCTCCAGGTCCCGCAGCACGACGGCTGAGCGGAACACGGGATTGAGCTCGGCCAGCGCCTTCTCGATGGCGGTCTTGAACTCTTCGTTCAAGGCCAGATCGTAAGGCGAACGGGAGGAATCTCCAAGCCTGTCCAAGTAGTCCAGGCTCTCCCCCTCCGTTTCCAGGCCGACTTCAGCGCGGCGGTGGCGGCAAAACCAACGGCGCCGGTTGTGCGCCTCGTTCACCGCAATTCGGTAAATCCAAGTCTTCAGCGTACTCTGGCCGCGGAACGAGCCGACGTTACGAAACACCTTCAGGAACACGTCCTGCGTGACGTCGCCAGCGTCTCCGGAATCATCAATCAGGCGCTGCACCAGATTGTAAACCGGTGCCTGGAAGCGTTCGAGTAGTGACTCGAAGGCCGCTTCCGATCCCGCCCGCAGATCCGCGAGCAGACATCCCTCGTCAGCCCATCCCGGCCATTCCGGGGGGGCCGTTTCACGACCGACCTCATCGCTAGTTGGAGCCGGCTGCATGGATGCCTCCGCAGAGCCATTGTAGCGCCAAATCAGATAGCGCCGTTGTTTTATAAGACACCGCCCGGCCCTCACTGGTTCCCGCAATCTTCGCCGTTTCGTCAGAGTCCGGCCGCATTGCCCGTCTGACTTCTTTAAACTGGAATAAGTATTCCACTTTGACACCCGGCCGCCGGGCGCGCACCATGAAAGTAAAGGGAGGCAAAAATGGCAGTTGCGGATCAGAAGGCTCTGAAGCTCTCGATTGACGGGATGCACTGCGACGGTTGCGTGGGCCGCCTCACTCGTGTGCTTACCAAGATGGAAGGCGTTGAAATCCGTCACGTCCAAGTCGGCTCGGCCGAACTCATTTATGACGCCGGGCGCCTCACTCCTGGCCAGATCTGCGAAGCCATCGACAAGCTTGGCTTCGTGTCCCGCCAGTCCTGATGCCGGACGCAAACGCCTCGAAACTCACTTTCCCTGTACGCGGCATGACTTGCGCCGCCTGCCAGTCGTTTGTCGAAAAGACTCTCTCTGCAAGCCCCGGTGTCCGCTCGGCCTCAGTGAACCTCCTGATGGGCTCGGCCACGGTTGAATACGACCCCGCCCAGGTGGCTCCATCTGATTTGGTCAATGCCGTGAACGACGCGGGCTACGAAGCCTCGCTGCCCGCCCCCGCGCGCTCCATCGCCGCCGCTCAGGCTGCTCGCGACCGTGAGGACGAAGCCGCCTATCGCGCGCTCCGCCTGCGCGCCATCGTCAGCCTTGCTTGCGGCGCTGCCGCCATGGCGCTGATGCCGTGGCACCACCAGGCCTGGACCCGCCACGTGTTAATGGTGGCGAGCCTCGTGATCCTCATCTGGGCTGGCCGCCGTTTCTACGTAAAGGCCTGGGCCGCGTTACGCCACCGCACCACGGACATGAACACGCTGGTCGCGCTCGGCACTGGCTCGGCGTTCCTCTACTCGCTCTTCTCTCCGCACGACGTCTACTACGAGGCCGTCATCTTCATCACCGCCTTCGTCCTCACAGGCAATGCCCTGGAGTCGCGCGCAAAGCGTCGCGCCGCCGCCGCTCTCGCGGCCCTCGGTCAACTCCGCCCGGCCACTGCCCGGGTCCTGTCTGGTGAAGAGGAACGTGAGGTGGCCATCGACGATCTGCGCCTCGGCGACCTGCTCGTCGCCCGCCCCGGTGAACGCATTGCCGCTGACGGCGTCGTCACTGGCGGCGAGTCGAGCGTCGATGAGTCTATGCTCACGGGTGAGCCTGTGCCCATCGACAAGCTTCCGGGCGACTCCGTCACCGGCGGGACCCTGAACGTACAGGGCCGCCTCATCTATCGCGCCACCGCGCTCGGCGCTGAAACGCGCCTGGAGCGCATCCTCCGCCTGCTAGCTGAAGCGCAAGCTGAAAAGGCTCCGTTGCAGCGTTTGGCGGATAAGGCCAGTTCCATCTTTGTCCCCATCGTTGTCGCCATCGCCGCCGTCACGTGGCTGGCCAGCGGTTCCATCGCCTCGGCCGTTGCCGTGCTCGTCATTGCCTGCCCGTGCGCCATGGGCTTGGCCGTGCCCGCCGCCACTCTCGTCGCCACTGGACGAGCCGCGCGCGCCGGCATTCTGGTGCGGAGCGGGGAAGCGCTGGAGCGGCTCGAAAAGGTCGACACCATCGTCTTTGATAAAACAGGCACGCTCACCGAAGGCCGGCCCGTGGTCGTTTCATTGGATGCTGAGCCCGCCAGCGTGAAACTCGCAGCCTCGCTGGAGCGCCAAAGCGAGCACCCACTGGCCCGCGCCATCTCGGCGCTGGATGAGAATGCGCGTCTTGATGTCGAAGGCTTCCGCGCCCTCAGCGGCATGGGCGCCGAAGGCAACGTTGATGGCCATGCTGTGCTGATCGGCCGGGCTGCATTGTTGCGGGATCGCGGCATTCCGGTTGATGAGACCGCCGCCGCACACACGCTCGTGCACCTTGCCGTCGATGGCCGCGCCGCCGGTGTTTTTCACATCTCGGACCGCCCTCGCGCCACTGCCCGTGAAGCCATCGCCGCGCTGCGCTCCATGGGGCTGCGCGTCATTCTGTTGAGTGGTGATCAGGAGCCCGCCGCGCGCGCCGTGGCCGCCGAGGTCGGTATCGACGAGGTGATCGCCGGCGTCAGTCCTGAGGGCAAGCTCGAAACCATCCGTAATCTGAGGTCCGCCGGCCGCTGCGTGGCCATGGTGGGCGACGGCGTGAACGACGCGCCTGCGCTTGGCGCCGCCGATGTCGGCATCGCCATGGGTGGCGGCACGGACGTGGCTGTCGAAGCGGCTTCCATGACGCTCGCGCGCCCCGACCCGCGCCTGGTCGCCGAGGCCATCGTCCTTTCGCGAGCCACGCTCCGCATCATGCGCCAGAATCTCTTCTGGGCCATGGGCTACAACGTTGCCGCCATCCCTGCCGCGGCGTTCGGGCTGCTGAATCCGATCCTCGCCGCCGCCGCCATGAGCTTGAGTTCCGTGAGCGTTGTCACCAACTCCCTCCGTCTGGCCCGCCGCCACTAATCCTCCTCGCCTGTCCCTATACCGTTGTCGCCATCTGCCGATATGTTCGACTATGCGATGCGTTCACGCGCTTTTGGGTGCCGCTCTGTTGATGTGGATGAGTGCCTGCTCGGGCGGCTCCACATACCGCGATCCTGGCGGTTTCACCATTGATCTCCCCGTTGGTTGGACGGCACATAAAGATGCCGATGGCCAGATAGATGTTTCTGGCCGGGAAGGCCATATCCGCATTCTGCCCGTTTTCACGCGCCAGTCGCTGACGGGCCGTCTGGCCGGCCTCAGCCTTGTTCAGGCCGCGGAGAAGCGGTGGCGTGACGTTCAGTGGACTGGCCAGGCTCAGCCGGTCGGCGCGTCGGCTGTTCGGATGGAGGGGCTCACCGCCCAGGGCAAGGCCATGGCCTCTTTCGTCTGGACGTCGAGCCCGGCCGGAACGGCTGGCTATTTCTATCGCATTGACGCGTCCCATTCCGCCGGTGAAACGGAGCGCGCCACGCTCCTGCGGATTCTCTCGTCCTTCCGCCTCACCGGAGGTCCGGCAAAAGCCGCCGGCCAACCGGCGGCGCCGAGCTATATAAAGTGGACGGATCCACGCGAGAAGGCCTTCACTATTGAGCCTCCTTCGGGTTGGAAGGTGGAAGGCGGGCTCTACCGCCTTGCGGCCCTCGATCCGCGTATGGTCTGGCGTCTGGAATCGCCCGGCGGGGACATTCACATCATGAGTGGCGATCCGCAGGTGCCTGTGTTCACCGTTCCCAACCAGATGATGGTCGCTACCGGCTTCCGCGAGGGCTCCTGGTATTCGCCCGGCTATGGCCAGCGTATGCTGGTACGCCGTTTTGCCGATGGCGCCTCATTCGCGCGCGAATACGTCACCCAGCAAGTTGGTCAGACGTGTCAGAACATCGCGGTCTCCGGCTCGCGCCAGCGCCCGGATCTTGAAGAGGCGCTCACGCGCATCGAGCGTGCCTACAATTTGGCGTCGCGCCTCACCATGGGCGAGGCTACGTTCACCTGTACTTTGAACGGGCGTCTGATGACCGGTTATCTGCTCGCCGGCACGCGCTACACCGGCATGGGAGAGAACGGCATCTGGAACGCCGAACACCTCATCGGTTTCTTGGCTACTCAGGACCAGGCGGCTAGCGCGCGTCAGGTGATGGAGCACATCATCGCCACTTCACAAGTCAACCCGCAGTGGCTGGCCGGTCAGCAGAACCTCACGGCTTCGGTATCGAAGATCGTTACCCAGACCAACAACGAGATTTCGCACATGATCAATGAGGGCTATGCCGAGCGCCATCGTAACGACGTTGAGATGGATCGCCGCCGTTCAAACGCCATCCTCGGTGTGGTCGATGCCGTCGATCCCGATACCGGCCGCTCCTACCGCATTGATAGCGGCTCGGACTATTACTGGGTGGATAACCAGGGCCACATCGCCGGCACGCGCACCGGCACGACGCCCAGTGTTGACTTCCGCCAGTTGGTGGTGCTGCCCTGATCCGGCTTTGATAACCTGGATAGCCTCATGCACTCTTGCCGGGGCTACGTCTTGAATCTTCTCGCGCTGGCCGCTCTTGGCCTGCCGCTGCTTGCCGCTCAGCCGCCTGCTTACGTCTTGCGCCCGGCGCGCGTCTTCGATGGCGACATCCTGCACGAAGGCTGGGCTGTGCGCGTCAAGGCTGACCGCATCGAGGCCGTTGGGCCCGCCGCGTCCATCTCCACCGCCGGCGCCGAGCTCATCGACCTGCCCGGCGCCACGCTCACGCCCGGCCTTGTCGAGGGCCACTCGCACATCTTGCTGCACCCCTATGACGAAACGAAGTGGGCCGATCAGGTGGCGCATGAAGGCCTCGCCTTGCGCGCCGCGCGCGCCGTCAATCACCTGCACGCCACGCTGATGGCCGGTTTCACCACGGTGCGCGATCTGGGTACCGAAGGCGCGGCCTATGCCGATGTCGAGCTCAAGCAGGCCGTCGCGCAGGGCATCATCCCCGGACCGCGCGTGCTCGCCTCCACCCGCGCCATTGTCGCCACCGGCAGTTACGCGCCCAAGGGCTTCGCGCTCGAATGGACCGTCCCCCAGGGTGCGGAGGAGGCCGATGGCGTCGGCAGCCTGATCCGCGTCGTGCGCGACCAGATCGGCCGGGGCGCGGATTGGGTCAAGCTCTATGGCGACTACCGCTGGGGCCCCGCCGGCGAGGCTCGCCCCACCTTCTCGCTCGAAGAGATGAAGCTCGCCGTCTCCACCGCCGCCGACGCCGGCGCACCCGTCTCCGTGCACGCCTCCACGCCGGAGGCCATGCGCCGCGCCGCTCTGGCCGGTGCCAAGACCATTGAGCACGGCGACGGCGGCACGCTGGAAGTCTTCAAGCTGATGGCCGCGCATCACATGGCCTACTGCCCTACGCTGGCCGCGTCGGAGGCCAGTTCGCGCTACGCCGGCTGGAAGCCCGGCCAGCCCGAACCGGCCCGCCTTGTTCAGAAGCGCGCCAGTTTCAAGGCCGCGCTTGAATCGGGCGTCACCATCATGAACGGCAGCGACGTCGGTGTCTTTGCGCACGGCACCAACGCGCGTGAAATCGAGTTGATGGTCGACTACGGCATGCCCGCGTTGCAGGCCCTGCGCTCGGCCACCTCCGTCGCTGGCGATGTGCTCAAGATGGACATCGGCCGCATCAAGCCCGGTCTGCTCGCCGACCTCGCGGCCTTCGACGGCGATCCCTCGCGCGACATCACCGTGCTGCGCCGTGTGAAGTTCGTCATGAAGGGTGGCCGCGTCTACCGCCGGCCCTGAGCCGCGCGGCTCAAAAAGAGCTCAAAGAAGCGGCTTCAAATCCGGCGCCTGGATGTATCATTACTGCTGCCAGGAGCCCGAAACGGGAAACCTGAACCCTTCGTCTGTCCACGGCCCCGCTCGGCAGCCTTGGAGAAGAGGAGCCCCAATGCAGAAACCACTGGCTCTCGCTTTGGGCACAGCAATGTGCCTCGTCTTCAGTGTCGGATGCCAGAAGTCCGCCGGACTGTCGGACGCCGATCGGACGGCGATTCATCAGGTCGGTGAGACCTATGTCAAACTGGCGCTCGCCAACGACGCGAAGGGTAGCGTGGCTCTCTATGCCGTCGATGCCACGGTGCTTCCCTCCCACCACCCGGCCATTCAGGGACGGGCCGCCATCCAGGCATGGATGGAGGCGCCCGGGCCCAAGCTGTCCAAATTCGAATCGCACTCACTCGAACTTGAGGGGCGAGGTGACCTGGCCTATGATCGCGGTACCTACGCCGTTGCGCTGGACGTTCCCGGTGGCGCGCCGATTGAGGATCACGGCAACTACCTGACCATCTTCCGCAAGCAGATGGACGGATCGTGGCTGATCCTGCGCGACATGTGGACGTCCGAAGTCCCGTACCCGGCTCCAGCGAAGCCCGCCGAGCCGGAGAAGAAGAAGTAGCCGCTGCGCTAAACGCTCCACGCGCGCGGCTGCGCCGCTGCGCCCAGTCGCGCGCGCCGCCACTTGCCGCCGATCCGCACCGCCACCTGTTGCGGCCCGTCTCCCTGATACGTGCCGGCCACGCCCTTGCCGCTGAAACGGTACTCCAGCACACGTCCGCGCCACTCCAACCGCTGTCCGAAGCCGCGCGCCCAATATTCAGCCGGTGCCACCGGCTCAAGCGTCAGTGTCCCGTCCAGCTCCAACTCCACCCCGTGCAGATATCGCTGCACCACGCGTATCAGGTTGGCCGGATACTCGCAGTATTTGCGCGCGCCGTAGCCGCCCTTCTCGCCGTAGCGCTCGCGCCAGTAATAGCCGTCGGCCCGCCCCGCGCGGCACACGCGCAGCAGCGTGTCCATCAGCCCGCTTGCGTCGCCCATCCGCGCTCGCGCCGCCGCCTCCAGGTACCAGACGCGCCCCATCGCCGCCAGGTCCATGCGGTCGCCGTAGCTGAACTCCCACGCCTCGTAGCGTTCCGGCTCGGTCACAATCCCCGTCGGCATCCCGCCGTAGTAGAAGCGTGTCTCGTTGCGGATGCGCGCCCACAGCGCGCGCTGCTGCTCGGGCGTCGCCACGCCGTAAGACAGCGCCGCCCAGTTCGAGTCTGCCAGTCCGTGCGTGTCAATGAATCCGCGCTCCGGATGACGGTACTCGGCAAAATGGTCGCCCATCCAAAAGTGCTGCCGGAAATAGCGTTCGATCCGCGCCGCCAGCGCCGTGTAGCGTCGCGCCCGGCCGTGCTCGCCTAGCGCCGCATTCAACCCCGCCACACGCCGGAACGCGTCCACTGCGTGCGGTTGCGCGACGCCGTCGCAGCCCAGCCGCACCGGCCGCTCTACGTAGTAGCCCGCGCCGCCCACCGCGCCGTCCGCTCCGGTCAGCCGCGCCAGATACTTCGCCGCCAGGTTGATGGACCCAATCCGCTCCTTGAGCCACTCCCGGTCCAGGGTGCGCCGGTAGATCACGTCGGCGTTCTGGATATAGGTGGGGCTGGCCAGCGCATCCAGCGGATTACCGGGCACCCAATGCCGGTACAGCCCGCCGTTCGGCTCCACCCTCGCCGTGTAACCCTTCGGGCCAATCTCCTTGCCCGCGCTTTCGGGCAGAATCGCCAGTGGCAGTCCGCCGTCGGCGTGTTGGAAGCCGCGCACATAGTCGAAGTTCAGCCGCGCCGTCTCTACTTCGCCCAGCATCAGCAGGGCATCGGTCATCTGGTGGCCGTCCAGCGACGGATACGTGTTCCCGTAGCCAAATCCCACCCCGTCCGCACACACCGAAAAGTAGCCCGGAAACACGCGCGGATTTACCGCCGCTCGCACGTTCTGCTCTGACGCCTTGGTGTAAGCCTCCTGCAGTAGATCATCGGGCAGCGCCGCCCCGGCCGCCGCCGCCAACCATTCTCGGCGCGTCATCTTTGCATCATAGCCGGTAGGGTTGGACAAACCGGCCGGAGCGCGTTGCATTGGCCAGATTAAGTTAGAACTCCTGGCTTTTGCAGTAAACCGCACAATGCTATGATTAATTCGATATGTCATTTTCGCGTGGATTGGCGGTTTCTCTGCTGTTGCTTGGGCTGACCACCGGCGTCGCGAACGCGGCGTCGCTCAGTGTCTACATCTCTGCGCCAAAAGTGATGAGCACCCAAATTTCCGGTGCGACCACTGAGACGTTCGATGCCGCCAGCCTGTTGACCTCCACCGCCACCACGTACGACTCCGCCATTGGAACCTACACTGTCGCCGAAGGCTCCGTGCTCCCGGTGGTTCAGGCTGACCAGTACGGTGGTGCGAATGGCAGTGACTATATGTACGTTGGCACCCGCCGTGCGGCCGACGCCATCGCCGTAACGCTGACGCTGGACAGTCCCGTGAATTACTTCGGCTTCTGGTGGTCGGCGGGCGATGCGAAAAACCGGATCTCGATCTATCAGGGCGACGTCCTCATTGCCACATTTCAGACCAGCGACATCACTGGATTGCTGCCGAAGAACAGCCAACTGACGGCTTTGGACGGCGTGACACACTACGCGACTAACGACTATTACGGCAACCCGAACAGCGCCTTCATTGGACAGGCCTCCAACGAGCCGTTCGCTTACGTCAATATCGTCGCAACGGGCTTCCAGTTCGACCGGATTGTGCTCGACAACAACGGAGCCTCCGGGTTTGAAAACGACAACCACAGCGTGTATTCCGGCGCCACCCAGCTTTCCACGACGTTTTCTTCTTCGTCGTTGTATGTCAAGGTGAAGGACGTGCCGCTTGCTGCCCAGCCCGTTCCGGAGCCCGGCTATGCAGGGCTGCTGGGTTTGGCGCTGGTCGGCTTTGGCGCCCTGAGGGCGCGGCGCGCGCGCCGGTAACCCTGCGTTTGACCGGCATGGGCAGGGCTCGATAGACTCGTCCTGCCTGCCATGTCACTTCGGTTCTTCATTCTCCTGCTGGCCGCCACGGCCGCTTTCTCACAGTCGCCCTCCGCGCTCGAACGCGGTTTCGCCGCTCCGCCTGAGTCCACCAAGCCTTACACCTACTGGTATTGGATCAGCGGCAACGTCACGCGCGAAGGCATCACGCGCGATCTCGAAGCCATGCGCCGCGTCGGCATCGGCGAGGCGTTTGTCGCCGACGTTGACGCTCTCCCCAACTCGCGCGGCCCCGTGCGCGTGCTCACGCCGGAGTGGTATTCGCTGGTCCAACACGCCATCCACGAAGGCCGCCGTCTCGGCGTCCACATCGGCGTCTTCAACAGCCCCGGCTGGAGCCAGTCCGGCGGACCCTGGGTGAAGCCGGCCCAGTCCATGCGCTTCCTCACCCGCTCGGAAATCCGCGTCCACGGCCCCGCCAAGCTCAGCCAGAAACTGGCCGCTCCCACGCCCGATTTCCAGGACGTCGCCCTGCTCGCTTTCCCCGCGCCCACAGCGGAGCTGGACACTCTCGCCGCGCACTCGCCGCGCATCACGGCCACTATCCCCGGCGCTGAAAGCCTCCTCCTGCAGCCCGCCGCGTCTGTCAAGCTCCCCGAAAAGTCTTCGTTGACCCTCGCCATCACCACCCCTGCGCCCTATACCGCGCGCTCGCTCACCGTCTACACGGGTACCTCCAAGACGGTGCTCGCCGCCGAGATCCTCGCCGCCGATGCCGCGGGCCAACTCCGCTCTCTGCGCAAGTTCACGGTCGATCGCCACAACTTCACGCCCACCGTCGGCCCCATCCCCTACGCGCCCGTCGTCGTCGCCCTGCCGCCCACCACTTCCACTCATTTCGAGCTCCGCTTCAGCGGCGCCGGCGAACTCGCGCGCCTCGACCTCGCCCCGCGCGCCGCCGTCGACTCCGTCTACGAAAAGCAGCTCGCCAAGCTCTTCCAGGAGCCGCAGCCGGCCTGGGACTCCTACCTCTGGCCGCGTCCACCGGAGCCGGAGGCTGCCTTCACCGTCCCCACGGCCGGCATCCGCAACATCTCTTCGAGCCTCGCTCCGGATGGCGCCCTCACCTGGGACGTGCCCGCAGGCGACTGGATCGTCCAGCGCATCGGCATGAGCTCTACCGGCGTCCGCAACGCCCCCGCGCCGCCCGAAGCCACCGGCCTCGAAGTCGACAAGATGTCGCGCGTCCATTTGACATCCCTCTTCAACGCCTATCTCGGCCGCATCTTCGAGCGCATTCCCGCCGCCGACCGCCCCGCCTGGCGCCACGTGGTCGCCGACAGCTACGAGGTCGGCTCCGAGAACTGGACTGACGATCTGGCGCGCGATTTCCAGGCTCGCTATCATTACGACCCGCTACCCTGGCTCGCCGTTCTCTCCGGCCGCGTCGTCGGCTCGGCGGATCAGTCGGATCGTTTTCTCTGGGACCTCCGCCGCCTCGTGGCCGACCGCATCGCCACGCATTACGTTGGCGCGCTGCGGGACCTCGCCCAGCAGCATGGCCTGCGTCTGTGGCTCGAAAACTACGGCCACTGGGGCTTCTCCTCGGACTTCCTCCTCTACGGCTCGCAATCGCACGACATCGGCGGCGAGTTCTGGACCAACAAGCCGCTCGGCCAGATCGAGGTGCGCGACGCCGCCTCCGCCGCGCACATCTACGGCAAGCCCGTCGTCCATGCCGAGTCCTTCACCTCCTCCTGGAACGCTTTTTCCAACGATCCGTGGCGTCTGAAGTTGCGTGGCGACTGGGCCGCCATCGAGGGCGTCAACCACGTCGTCTTCCACGTCTACACGTCGCAACCGGACGACCGTAAGCCCGGCCTGAACTGGTGGGCGGGCATCGAGATGCACCGCAACAACACCTGGTTCTCTGCCGCCGGAGCCTGGATCGACTACCAGCGCCGCCGCGATTTCCTCCTCCAGCAGGGCCACTACGCCGCCGACATCGCCTACTTCACCGGTGACGACGCGCCCAAGATGACCGGCAGCCACACCCCCGCGCCGCCCGTTGGCTATGCCTTCGACGACATCAACTCCGACGTCATCCTCCACCGCCTCACGGTTCGTGATGGCCGCTTCGTGCTGCCCGATGGCGTCAGCTACCGCGTGCTCGTTCTGCCGCCGCTCTCCACCATGCGGCCGGAGTTGCTCCGCCGCCTCCGCCAGTTGGTCTCTGAAGGTGGCGTCATTCTTGGAGCCCCGCCCGCGCATTCGCCCAGTCTCGAAAACTACCCCGCCGCCGACCGTGAAGTCGCCGCCCTCGCCGCCGAGCTTTGGCGGGGTTGCGATGGCGTATCGAGCCACTCCGTGAAATTCGGCCGTGGCCGCGTCTTCCGCAACATGGATTTGAGCGCGGTGTTTGCTGAGCTGCGCCTGCCGCCGGACGTCTCGCCGGAGTTCCCCTTCATCCACCGCCGCACGCCCGAAGGCGACGTCTACTTCCTCTCCAATCAATCCGACGACGTCGTCACCCGCGAGTTCACCTTCCGCACCACGCCCCACGACCGCGCCACGCCCCACGACCGTGCCACGAGCCGCGACCGTGAGGGAGCGGATGCCCGTGCTTTGTCCCGGCCTTCAGGCCGGGCTTCTTCCGGCATAACTCTCCAACCCGAACTCTGGGACGCCGTCGCCGGCACGCATCGCCCATTGCCGTCGTTCCGCTCCGCCAACGGCCTCACGACTGTCGAGCTCACCTTCGAGCCGCGCCAAAGCCACTTCATCGTCTTCCGCCGCCCTGCCGCTGTATCCACGGACAAGCCCAATTTCCCGGCTCTTCAGACGCTGGCCGAAGTCCCCGGCCCCTGGCAGGTCACCTTCTCGCCCGAATACGGCGGCCCCGGCACGGTGACGTTCCCGGCACTCGCCGATTGGACCACCCGTCCGGAGCCCGGCATCCGCCACTACAGCGGCACCGCCGTCTACCGCGCGACGTTCACCGCGCCCGTTGCCTCCGGCCCTGTCTATCTTGATCTTGGCTCTTTAACGAGCCTCGCCCGCGTCCGCCTGAACGGCCGGGAAGTGGGCACCGTCTGGTGCGCCCCCTGGCGCCTGGATGTTTCCAGCGCGCTCCGCAGTGGTTCGAACCAGCTCGAAATCGAGGTCACCAACACTTGGCTCAACCGCATCCTGGGCGACCGCGCCAACCCATCGGCTCCGCCCATCGCCCCCACCACGGTCACCATCTCCCAGCACGCCAAGCCCATCCCGGCCGGCCTCTTCGGCCCGGTGCAACTTCGCTCCCCCGCGCCTCGGCCCTGACGCCGCTCTCGCATGCCTCGAAGCCGAGCCGCGCCGGTCACGGCGCGGCCGCCCGTTAGCCCTGCGCGTCCGCCAAAGCTCATGAAGCCGCGCGCGCGTTTGGTGTGTCAACGAGCAGCGACCGTGAGGGAGCTGACACGCGTCTTTCCAACCGCTCGGCGTGCGTCTTCAACCGAGTGCACCCATCCCTACGCGCCCGCCATCAGCACCGAAATCGCCCGCGTCCTTGGCGTGTGACGAGCCGCGCGCGCAAGCAAGCGGTTGCACCCGTTTTGCGCGCCTCGTCCTCGGCCGCGCGGTCGTCGCCGCTTGCGACACTCGCGTCTCGGTCCACCTCTTTGACC
>CAYZIX010000082.1:0-19854 GCA_964478395.1 uncultured Candidatus Solibacter sp. | reverse complement strand
ATGCGCCGGGCCGGACCGCGCCGTGGCGCGCAGGCATTCGTCCACCAGGTCCAGCCGCTCGTGCAGCCGGCGCGGCAGGCGTAGCAGGCCGCGCTCCATCAGCAGGCGCAGGTTCGAGAGCAGGTCCCGCCGCGCCACCTGCGTGGTGCCGAAGGCGTCGGCGCCGGGCCGTCCCGCGCCGGTGATGGTGATGGGCCGCAGGCTGGCTTCCAGCCGGATGGCCTGAAACGCTTCCACCACCGGCGCGCCCACGCCACTGGCGTCCACTGCCAGCGTCTGGCGCGGCCGCAGCGCGTGGCCGGGACGCAGTTCGTAGGCGCCCAGCCGGCGCGGCTCGTTGAGCAACCGCTCCAGACGCCGCACCACGCGCAGGTAGGGCAGGCCGGGCCGGAAGGCCTCCAGGTGGCGTACGACGAAGCGCAGCCGCAGCACGGGCTCATAGCTGGCCGCATCGCGCGCGCCGGTGGGCTGATGCACGCGCTCGACCACGGCCAGCGCGGAGCGGGACTCGCGCCGTCCCAGGTCCAGGCCGTAGTAAAGATGGGGTTCCAGGTGATTCACGGCGTCAGTCCCTCCACAGCGGCTGGCCCTGGTTCCAGGGCTCGAACTCGTCGTCGGTGGCGCCGTCCACCAGCCCGGACGTGAACATCTGCTCGTCCGGCGGCACGAATTCACACAGATATTCGCGGCGAA
Source organism: uncultured Candidatus Solibacter sp. (assembly GCA_964478395.1). Lineage (GTDB taxonomy): Bacteria > Acidobacteriota > Terriglobia > Bryobacterales > Bryobacteraceae > Paludibaculum. Next base: position 19,161 of record CAYZIX010000082.1, on the reverse strand, counting down.
ATTCCTTTTCCCCCAGTTTTATGCGTTGCTCGTCCAGAAACTCCCTGGTAATTCTTGGACATTCGGTCGCCGGCACGGAAAAGCGCGCCACGGACTGGTCCCGCCTGTGCCAGTCGTCGTAAAAGAAGCCCCATTGCGAGCCGGGCGTCGACAGCAGCCACAGTCCGCCGCGCGAGACGGCCAGCATCGGGTTCAGCGCGGTGTAGAGGCTGTCGGAGACGAAGGCGGCCTCGTCGATGACAATCAGCGAGACGGCCGAGAAGCCGCGCACGTTGTCCGGCACGTCCGGCAGGCCGACCAGGCGCGAGCCGTTTTCGAGCCGCAGCGCGAAGGCGTGGTGCGGTTCGGAGTGCGCGCGCAGGTTCAGGCGCCGCAGCAGGGCGCGCGTCTTCACCAGCCACTCGCCGCTCTGGCGCAGCGACGGCGCGGCCACCAGAATCAGCGCGCCGGGGTGGCACAGGGCGAAGTGCAGGGCCTTGATGGCCGTGATCAGGCTCTTGCCGAACTGCCGCGTGCAACACAGCATCAGGCGCCGCGCCGTGGAGCCGAGGATCTGGCACTGCACATCGTCCGGCTCAAAACCGAGCGCGGTGCGCGCCCACTCCACCGGGTCCGGCGGGACGCCGGGCGCACTGGGGGCGTGCTGTTTCACTGCGGTGTCCACACTGTTGAGATACACTGCCGGCATGACGGTGCTCCGCTAGGTTCGCGGGCGGAATTTGGGGCGTGGACGGCGGTGCGCGAGGGCATAGAGGCGCCGGCCTATTGGCGAACGGGGCAGTTTAGGGACCGGGTTCCCAGGTTCGAGTTTTCCGGTCTGAGGCTCGGCAAGTGGTTGATCCTCGGCAAGTTGAGGTTCATTCTCCGGCTCTTCCGGAAGTTCGTCAATTTCGTCTTCATGCTCGCGGACGGGGGGCATGTCGGTGTGCGGCATCTCCAGCAGCTGGCGGAGCTTCTTCTGCGCGATCAACTGGCGGAGATGCGAGGCGCGGCGCGCGGTGAGGCGGTTGATCTCCTGGCTGATGTGGCGCAGCAGGGGCGAGCGCCCGTCGATTGAGGCGGTGGCGGCGACGAGATGGTCGAGCTGGTCGATGGCCTCCTGACCCGGGAAGAGTTCGGCGGCGTTGTGGCACTGCTCGATATCTATGGTGCGGGACTGGATGGCGAACTGGCGATTGATCTGCCAGTCGCAGGCGGCAATGGTGTCGACGAGCTGGATTTCGACGTCGTTGGCCGGCTGGTAGGTGCGCCGGTAGGACTGGATGTGAAGTTTGAAGGCGCCGGTGTCGTCGGCGTCGGTGAGATACGGGAACTTGGCGTAACGGCCGTGCTTGAAGCCGTTGAGCGAGGACATCTGCTTGCCCAAAGAGGTTGTAGGACCGTGGCTTTGGGCGCCGTTGCGGCGGGAGGCCTCGATCTGTTTTTCGGTCGGAATGCGTGCCATAAAACGTATTGCTCCGAGCGTGAGATTGCCACGGCGGATTTGGGCGGGATGGGGTGTTGATGGTAAGGCGTTGAAAAGGAACGGAAGAAAGAGGGTGGGAGTGGTGTCAACGGCGGGATAGGGGAAGCCCAGAGTTAAAACTCTGTGTTAAAAGAGTGAAGCCCTCGGCTGACACCGAGGGTCAAAAGGGTAAGTGGGAGAGGACACGCAACCGCCTGGTTGAAAGTCGCACGAGCCAGCCTGGGACAAACGGGCGGCTGCACGCGTTCTGGCGGCCGGGACGGCCAGGGGCCTCCCTGACGGCGCGCGGCTCGTTGATGGGGGTCGTTGACGCGGGATGTGGAAAGAGACGAGAAAGACGAGCTGGATTACGAAATCGGCAGACGGCTGTGCGGAGTTCGCTGGATTCGGGTTCCAGGGGGTATTTAGGCTGGACGCCTGGAGTTTGAAGAAGCCATGTAGGCAGTCGAGGGGAACGGGGTGCTCGGGAAGCAGGACTGAAATGGAGGCAAAGGAACAAACGCAGCCCTCAAAACGCGCTTGCTCGAAGATTGGGTATTGACAGAAGCAGCCACCTCATGGAAGGCTGAGCCGTTCGCACCGGTCGCCCCGGTCAGCCAACTGGACAACGAAGGCAGGTGTAGAGGGGTATTGATAATGTCTCATCGTCTTGCTCGATGGTGCATCTATGCTGCCGCAATTATTGCACCACTAGCGACGCAACCCACGGCCGATTCGGCGCCAGTGTGTGAATTTTCTCAGGTAATTCGTGAACGTGGCTGGGAGATTCCTGGTCGGCAGGGGACGGCAATCGGACCGAAACGGCGCGTTACCAGTGATGGAAGGGTGACGGAGGTCTGGGCGACTCAGCGGACACCGCCGCCGACGCCCATCACGTTGTTACTGGCCTTTTGCTCAGGCAGACGGCCCGGTGCGTTGGAGGTTGCGCTTCAGTCAGTTCGGGTGCAAGAAGTATGGCAATTCGAGGTGGATGGGCGTGTTTTCGCATATGGCGTCAGAGCGAGATGGGTCGCCCCATCGAAGGATGGTCCGGCAGTAGCGATTGGAAGCGCGTCGGAAATGCTGTTCATTGATGATCGTGGAGATGGGGTGTTTAGAGTCATGAAAAACGCACCATATCCATTCATTCGAGGGGCGCTCAATTGGCTGGACGCCGAGAAAGAACGCTCTAAAGCAAAATAAAACAGGGTCTCCGTTTATCTCTGGTAGTCCCTTGCGATTCGGCCTGTCGTCCGCAAGAAGGCCATCCGACGTTAATCGGCCTCCTTTGCCAGCCGGTTTTTGTGATGTTACGCGTCGAGTACCGGCGTCGAAGTCACGTGGTAACCGGCGGGGAGTTGGTGGTGGTATGGGTTGCCGGGAACGGCGGGTTGGAGCGTCCATTGGGCGGTCGGGTGCGCAGTCAAGTGCGTGTGCAGAATGCGGCGTGAGCCGATCTCCGTGGCGACGACGACGTACACACTCCGGAACGAGGCTGTCACCGTGACCAGAAGATCGCAGGCGACGATGTCCATCAGAACAACGTGCGTCAACTCGGCCGCGCGCAGCGAGCGAGTGCACAGAATTCCCTACGGTAATTTCGACAACGCTCTAACAGTCTGAGTCGCATTCCGGGAAGCCGGGAGATGGGCACAGGCACCATAGGCGCTAACTCAAGGTGCTGTGGTCTGGGGCGGTAACGAACGTCGCGCAACATGAGCGGTTTTGTCCCGACCTTCAGGTCGGGCTGGCATATGCCTGCCCACTTCCGGCGCGGCCAGCCCGGACTGAAGTCCGGGACAAACCGTGCCTTACCGCGTGTGGAACGGGGCGCATCCGCAAATCGCGTCGCGTAAGTCAGCGCCATGGGCAGCCCGCGGCGGAGCTAGCGGTGGCGGGCCACCTGGAGGTTTGATGTGACCTTGCCGGCGCCGTAGCCGATGCGGAATTCCAGCGGCTTGACCGAGGCGCGATTGGTTTCGTACGCCTCGCGCAGGCTGGGCTGCTTGCGGAACTCGAAGCTCTTGCCGTACGGCTGCACGTAATCGCCGTGGGGCTGCACCTGCCAGTCGGCGGTGTTCAGATAGCGCCAGGGAATGCCGGAATCGTCCTGCACGATGAGCGCGCTGGAATCGAGGATCAGACTGCGGATCTGGGAGAACTGGCTGGCGTGCAGCATGTAGGAAGTCGCCTTCAGCATGGTGGCCGTGCGGCCAAGCGATCCGATGTAGGTCTTGAAGGCGGTGTTTGTTGTCATGTGGCGGTCGTCGAGATTCAACGACAGGTAGACAATGCGCGAGCGCTTGCCGGCGGGCGATTCGACGTCGATGGTGATGCCGCGATTCAGGCCGAAGGCGGAGCGCACGGCCGTCGGCTGGCGTTCCACCAGCTTGCCGCTGTCGTCCAATTGGACGTAGCCGTAATCCAGGATGCGGAAGCCGGAGCGGGCCAAGAGGATGAGCATCGGTTCGGTGACGCCGTCCACCACCTGGCCGCGGAGCTGGTGGTCCATTTCGCGCGTCACGAAAAAGCTCTTTCCGATCAGCGAGGCCAGCGTGCCGGCGATGCCGGGCAAACGGTCGGCCAGCGTATCGGTGGCGAGTTCCTCGGGCTTGGGCAGCACGCCGGGCGGTTCCAGCGCGGCCATGACGTAGAGATCGTGGCCGGGGAAGAAAGTGAGCATGGTCAGTGTGTCGGCGCCCGAAAAGGGGTACCAGACCGGACGGTCGTCGATGCCTGAGCCGCGCAGTTCAGACTCGCCGAAACGCCGCATGCCGGTCTGGCGGTTCTTTTCGAAGCGAGCCCACAGCTTATTCATGCTGTCGGCATGGTCCTTCCACGCCTGCCCGGCCTCAAGCGGCTGGTAGGGGCTGCCTTCCTCACCGGGCAGTCCGGCGAGGAAACGCGCCACGTCGTTGGCTGCGCGGTTTGTTGCAGTGTCCAGCGCATGTGCCGAAGAACGCCCAGCGGGCTTATCGCTGGCATGACAGGCCGACAAGAGGCCCAGATTGATGAGAAGAACGAAAAGACCACCCAAACGCATAAGAGTACTTTCAGTGTAGCGGGGCGCAGCGACATGACGGGGTTGCAGGCGTAAAATACCGCTGTGACCCGCCGACAGTTCGCAGCACTGGCCGCCGCCGCCAGGATTCAGCGCCCCCGAATTCTCGACACGCATATCCATTTGTTCGATCCCACTCGTACTGAAGGGGTTCCATGGCCGGAAAAGAATAATCCGGTGCTCTACAGGCCCTCTTTGCCCGCCAGATTCCGCCAGATTTCAGAGGGATACGGCGTGTTTGGAGCGATCGCAATCGAAGCGAGTCCCTGGCCGAAAGATAACCGTTGGTTGCTCCAGACCGCAGCCTCTGATGCGCGGATAGCCGGTGTTGTAGGCAATCTTGACCCCGGCGCGCCGGATTTTGCCAGGGACTTGGAGCGTTTGCACGCCAACCCGCTGTTCCTGGGAATCCGCTTTGGCAACTTGTGGGGGCGCGACATCGGGGTGGAGCTGGCCAAGCCAGCGTTTATCGACGGGCTGAAGCGACTGGCGGCGGCGGGGCTGGTGCTGGATACGGCGAATCCGCGCGCGGAGCTGATGGAGGCGATGGTGCGTGTGACCGACGCCGTACCGGAGTTGCGTGTAGTGCTGGATCACATGCCGCAACTGGAGCTGGACGCGCGCTCGCGGCCGGCAGTGAGGGAGCTGGGCCGGCGGCCGCAGGTGTTCGCGAAATTGTCAGCGATTTTCCGGGTAATTGACGGGAAAGTGCCACGCGAGATGAGCGCGTACCGGGCGCGGCTGGATGAATTGATGGACACGTTCGGCAGCGGGCGCGTGCTGTTCGGCAGCGATTGGCCGAACAGCGACCGGATGAGGCCGTACGCGGACGTGGTCGGCGTGGCCCAAGAGTACTTCGCCACCCGCACGGCGGCCGAGCGCGAGAACTACTTCTTCAACAACTCGCGGCGCGCCTACCGGTGGAAGGAGCGGGGCTAGCCGGCTGCTGAAATGCGGCTCAGCCGCGCCGTTCCGTTAAAAACATACGCATCCGCCCGGTTACCCTCGCGGCTCTGAGTCGAGAATAGGTGCACGGCTTCACGCGCTTGGGCCGACGCGCAGGGACAAGGGGACTCCCTCATGGTCAAGTAAAGCAACGACCCGTATTCAGCTCCCTAACGGTCGCTGCTCGTAGCGCACACGGCGCGCGCCCCGGTTTGGGTTGCTAGCGGTCGATGGCGCGCAGAGCGTTGTCGCCGTAGCGGTTGCCGGCAACTTCGGCGGCGGGCACGGCGGCCTCGAGTTCCGAGATTTCGGCCGGCGTGAGCTGGACGGCGAGCGCGGCGAGGTTCTCCTCAAGATACGTGCGGCGCTTGGTGCCGGGGATCGGCACAACATCCTCACCCTTGGAGAGCACCCACGCCAGCGCGAGCTGGGCGGGCTTGACGCCACGGCGGGCGGCGATGGCCTGGACGCGCTCCACGAGCTTGCGGTTCTGCTCGAAGGCCTCGCCAGCGAAGCGCGGGAAACGCGTGGCGCGCGAATCCGTAGCGACGAGCTGCGACGGGCTTGAAATCGCGCCGGTGAGGAAGCCGCGGCCGAGCGGGCTGTAGGGCACGAAGCCGATGCCGAGTTCGCGCACGGTGGGGAGGATTTCAGCCTCGACGTGGCGTTCCCAGAGCGAGTACTCGGTTTGCAGCGCCGTGATGGGATGCACTTTGTGCGCGCGGCGGATGGTGGCGGCGGAGGCCTCCGAAAGGCCGAGATAGCGGACCTTGCCGGCGCGGACGAGATCGGCCATGGCGCCGACGGTGTCCTCAATGGGCGTCTGCGGATCGACGCGGTGCTGGTAGTAGAGATCGATATAGTCCAGGCCAAGGTGCTTGAGAGACGTGTCGCAGGCCTGTTTGACGTATTCGGGACGGCCGCTGACGCCCCAGTAGGACGGATCGTTCTTGCGGCGCAGATTGCCGAACTTGGTGGCGATGATGATGCGGTCGCGAATGGGGCGGAGCGTGGCGCCGACCAGTTCCTCGTTATCGCCGATGCCGTAGATGTCGGCGGTGTCGAAAAGAGTGATGCCGAGTTCAACGGCACGCAAGATGGTGGCGGCGGACTCTGTGTCGTTGCGTTCGCCGTAGAAGTCGCTCATGCCCATGCAGCCGAGCCCCATGCGGGAAACAGTGAGCCCCTGCGATCCGAGTTTGATGAGTTTCATGATTTGGCACCGCCTGGATTCATCGTATCGCGGTGGGGGAAGGGATCCCGCGCGTGGCGCCGCTCCGCTCCAGCCGGCGCCACGCGCGGGCAACGAGAATGCCGGCCGGAGTTGGTGAGGCAGGCGCCCGATCCGTAGGCGCCTTCAGGCCGGTGTCCCGTCAGATTGAGAGGTAATGACCGGTTCGCGATCAATATGTCTCGTTCTGAATGGATAAACACGCCCGGCGTGCCGGGGTTGCAGTGGCGCGGACGTCTTTACACGGATTTACGGAGCCCGCTACCTTGAAGAAGATGAGAGTTGGTATCCGTCCCGCCGCAAGCGCATTGGCGCTGATCCCGTTATTTGCGCAGGATGCCGCGCTATTCACACGCGCGTACCCGCCGGAGGAGTTTGCCGCGCGCCGCAAGGCTCTTTATGCGGCGATTGGCGACAAGGCGGTGGCGCTGGTTCAGGGTGCGCCCGCGCCGGCCGGCTTCACGCGCTTCCGGCAGTCGAACGATTTCTATTATTTGTGTGGCGTGGAAGTGCCGCACGCCTACCTGCTGCTGGACGGGCGCACGAAGCGTGCAACGCTGTACCTGACACGCCAGGAGCCGCGCGCGGCGGCGTGGGAAGGCAAGCGTCTGAACGCGAATCAAGCCGAGGAGGCGCAGAAGCTGACCGGCGTTGAGATGGTTAAAGGACTGGATCGCCTGACGGCCGATCTGGCAGGATTTGCGTGGCGCGGCAATGAGCTGGCCATCTACACGCCGATGGCGCCGGCCGAGGCGACGGCGGTGAGCCGTGACGTGGCGTGGATGAGCCTCGGTGATGAGTATGGCGATCCATTCGACGGGCGGCCGTCGCGTGAGGGGCGGCTGATTGCGCTGATCAAAGAACGCTACCCGCAATTCACGGTGCAGAACCTGACGCCGGTGCTCGACCGGATGCGGTTGATCAAGAGCCCGCGCGAGATTGAGCAGATCGAAAAGGCCACCCGGCTGGCTGGCGCCGCGATGATGGAGGCGATGCATTCGACACAGGAAGGCACAGTGGAGTCCGAGCTGGAAGCGGTGGCGAAGTTCATCTATTACCGGAATGGCGCACAGGCCGAAGCCTATAGCGCACTGGTGGCCAGCGGACCGAATGCGATGATGCCGCACTATGCGGCGAATTCACGGCGCATGCAGGCGGGCGAACTGGTGCTGATGGACTTTGCGCCGGACGTGAATTATCTGATGAGCGACGTGACGCGGCAATGGCCGGTGTCGGGCAAGTTCAGTCCGGTGCAGCGCGAGCTGTACGGCTTCTACCAGGCGTGCTACGAGGAGATGCTGAAGGCGCTGAAACCGGGTGTGCCGCTGAAGCAGTTGCAGCAGGAGAGCGGCGCGCGAATGGAAAAGCTATTGGCATCGACCCAGTTTTCGAAGCCAATTTATGAGAAGGGCGCGCGGCGGCTGATCGATTTCTGGACGAAGAGCCGCTATGAGGCGATCGGCCACTGGGTGGGCATGGCGACGCACGAAGCCGGGCCGGCGATGGACGTGCTACAGCCGGGCATGGTGTTCACGATTGAACCGCCGCTGACGGTGCCCGAAGAGCAGATCTACATTCGCACCGAAGACCTGCTGCTGGTGACGGAAAACGGCGTGCGCGTACTGAGCAGCTTCGTGCCGCGCAGCATGAACGACGTCGAGGCCGAGATGAAGAAACCGGGGCTGCTGAAGAACTATCCGCGCGTGGACTGACGCCGCGCGGCTAGGGCTTTTTGCGCGTCCACTTGAAGACTTCAGTGTGTTCGGCCTTGCCGTCAAACGCCGTCCATTCCTGCGTGAGATGGTCCGCGTCCTGGAACGTGATAGTCAGATGGCGGATGTGAGCGCCGTCGGGCTTGGCCAGGTTGGTGATATCGGCGAAGCGGAAGCGGATGGTCTTGCCATCGGCTGAGGCTTCGGCGGCGCGCATGCGCGGCTGGTTGCCCATGCTGCAGTAGTGCGTGGCGACAAACGCGGCACCGTCGCGGTGGTACATGGTGACCATGTCCGGCTGCGGCGCGGGCATTTTCATGGATTCCATCACGGTGTTGCCGCCGGAGACGACGGTGTAGGTGACTGTGGATTTGGTGGTTCCGTAGACGCCTTCCCATTCGCCGGCCAGGGCGCGCAAATTGGCCCAGGCGGCGTCGTTTCCCGATTGAGCCGTGGCCGGCGAGAGCGCAGACACAGCAAGCACCATTGCCCAGATGGTTCTGATCATGCACGGATGATAGCGCGAAGGACGGCCGTTTCAAGAGGAATTGAAAGGCAAGTATGAATATTTATCGCAGGCACCGTTGCACCCACCTCCGGCCGAGAGTATGATCTCGCGTGGGCCGCGAAGGCTCACGCTTATTCAGCTCGACTGGAGTATTCCGATGACGATCGCCAAGTCCATGCGGCGGCTGCCCGGGGCCGCCATGATTCTTTTGGCTGGAGCGTTGATGCTGCCCGCACAGAACGCGGGCGACGCGTTGCGGCAAGGCTTCCAGAATCCTCCCAATGGCGCGCGGCCGCGCGTCTGGTGGCACTGGATGAACGGCAACATTACGAAGGAAGGCATTACGGCGGATCTGGAGTGGATGCACCGCACTGGTATTGGCGGCTTCCAGAACTTCGACGCGGCGATGAACTCGCCGAAGATTGTCGATCAACGGCTGATTTACATGACGCCGGGCTGGAAAGACGCCTTCAAGCACACGGTGACGCTGGCCGACAAGCTGGGGCTGGAGATGGCGATAGCGGGGTCGCCGGGCTGGAGCGAGAGCGGCGGGCCGTGGGTGACGCCGGCGCAGGCGATGAAGAAGTTTGTGTGGAGTGAGACGTGGGTGGAGGGCGGCAAGCCGTTCACGGGCAAGCTGGCGCATCCGCCGACGACGGTGGGCGCGTACCAGAACATGGCCGGGCGCGGCGGCTTTTCGCTGAGCGCGGAGGGCGCCAAAGGCCCTGAGCCGTTCTACGCGGAGAGCGCCGTGGTGGCGCTGAGGGCGCCGGATAAGGCGAAGTCGATGGCGCAGCTCGCACCGAAGGTGACATCGAGCGGCGGTGAATTCACGCTGGCAGGGCTGACCGATGGTGACGTGGCCAAGGCCACGCTGCTGCCGGCGGCGCCGCTGAACGAGAAGGCGTGGCTGCAATATGAATTCCCGGAGCCGGTGACGGTGCACGGCATGACGCTGGTGACGGCCGGCATGGCGCGCGGCTTCAACCCGTTCGGCGGGGCGACGACGGCCTATGCGCTGGAGGCGAGCGACGACGGGCGCGAGTTCAGGGTGGTGGCCCAGATTCCGGCCGGCGCGCGCAACCTGGCGTTGCCGCCGGTGACGGCACGCATCTTCCGCTTCACGTCGAAGACGCTGCCGGCGCCGCCGCGGCCGAACCTGCCGGAAGGGCTCGGTATCCGGATGCCGCCGCCGCAGCCGGCCGGAACGCAGATCACGGAATTTGTTTTACACACGTTGGGCTGGGTGAACCGCGTGGACGACAAGGCGGGCTTCAGTTCAGCGATCGGGCTGTATGCGCAGGCCACGCCGGCGGTGGCGGCAGCGGACGTTGTGAAGAAGGGCGACGTGGTGGATCTCACGTCGAAGATGCAGGCCGACGGCACGCTCAACTGGACGCCGCCCGCGGGCGAGTGGGTGGTGCTGCGGATGGGCTATTCGCTGATCGGCACGAACAATCACCCGGCGTCGCCCGAAGCGACGGGCCTGGAAGTGGACAAGCTGAGCGGCCCGGCGGTGAAGGCGTATTTCGAAAATTACCTGGATCAATATAAGGACGCGACTGGCGGACTGATGGGCAAGAAGGGCCTGCAGTACGTCATCACCGACAGTTGGGAAGCGGGCCAGATGAACTGGACCGAAGATCTGATGGCGCAGTTCGCCAAGCGGCGTGGCTACGACATGCGGCCGTGGCTGCCAGTGCTGGTGGGCTACGTGGTGGAGAGTGCTGAGGCGAGTGACCAGTTTCTGTGGGACTTCCGCAAGACGCTGGGCGAGCTGACGGTGGAGAACCACTATGACCAACTGACGACGCTGCTGGCCAGCCGCGGCATGGGGCGCTATACGGAGTCGCACGAATCCGGGCGCGCGCTGGTGGCCGATGGCATGGACGTGAAGAAGAACGCGGCGGTGCCGATGAGCGCGATGTGGGTGGGCTCGATGGGCCGCGTGAACCTGGATGCGGCGGGCATCAATCCGGGCTATGCGGCTGACATTCGCGAGTCGGCGTCGGTGGCGCATATCTACGGGCAGAACGTGGTAGCGGCCGAATCGCTCACGGCGGGTAGCGGCGCGTGGACGTGGTCGCCGGAGACGTTGAAGCCGACGGCCGACGCGGAGCTGTCGCAGGGCTTGAACCGCTTTGTGATCCACACGTCCGTGCACCAACCGGTGAACGACAAAATCCCGGGGCTGAGCCTTGGGCCGTTCGGCCAATGGTTCACGCGCCACGAGACTTGGGCAGAGCAAGCGAAGCCGTGGATCTCCTATCTGGCGCGTTCGAGCTACCTGCTACAGCAGGGTCATTTTGTTGCGGATGTCCTCTACTACTACGGCGAGGACTCGAACGTGACCGCGCTGTTCGGACAGAAAGCGCCGGCGCTGCCAGCGGGCTACAACTTCGACTATGCGAGTTCGGACGTGATTCTGAACCGCGTGGCGGTGGCGGACGGCAAGCTCACGACCAAAACAGGAATGAGCTATCGCGTGCTGGTGCTCGATCCGAACGCGAGCCAGATGCCGCTGGCGGTGCTGAAGAAATTGCACGAACTGGTGGCGGCGGGCGCCGTTGTGGCCGGGCCGAAGCCGACAGGCAGCCCGAGCCTGGCCGACGACCAGGCCGAGTTCAAAGAGATCGCCGATGAGTTGTGGGGCGGTAAACCCGTGGGCAAAGGCAAGGTCTACGATTCCACCGTGGCCGACGTGATGGTGGCGTTGAAGACGCCGATGGACTTCGACTACACCAAGCCACAGGCCGACACAATGTTGTTATTTGTGCACCGCGCGTTGAGCGACGGCGACCTTTATTGGGTGAACAACCGGCGGGCGCGCGCCGAGACCGTTGAGGCGACGTTCCGGGTGAGTGGCAAGGAGCCCGAGATCTGGCACGCCGACACGGGTGTGGTGGAGCCAGTATCGTACCGTACCATTGACGGACGCACGGCCGTGACGCTGAAGCTGGACCCGAACGACGCGGTGTTCGTCGTGTTCCGCAAGGCCGCCAAGGCGGCGTCGCGCACAGTGCCGACGCGCACGGAGAGCACGCTGGGAGCAATCGACGGAGCCTGGGACGTGACGTTCCAGCCGAATCGCGGAGCTCCAGCAAAGATCACGCTGGACAAGCTGGCGTCGTTCAGTGACAACGCCGATGCCGGTGTGAAGTACTTCTCCGGCACGGCCGCGTACACAACGAAGTTCAACGCCCCGGCGGCGTGGTTCAAGAAGGGCGCGGAGCTGTGGCTCGACCTGGGCAACGTGAAGAATATTGCCGAGGTGAGCGTCAACGGCAAGACGCTGGGCGAGGTGTGGAAGGCGCCGTTCCGTGTGAATGTGACCGGTGCGCTGAAGGCCGGCGCCAACACTATCGAGGTGAAGGTAACTAACCTCTGGGTGAACCGGCTGGTGGGCGATCAGCAGCCGGGCACCGAGAAGAAGTACACCTGGACGTCGCAGCAGTTCTATCGCGCCAATTCGCCGCTACTGCCTTCGGGCCTGCTGGGTCCGGTGCAGGTGGTACGGGCCGAGTAAGCCCCTTCGGAGTGACAGGAAAGCCCTCTTCCGCCGCTGAAGCGAGGCGGCGGAAGAGGGCTTTTGTTTACCTGAAGCGTGTCCCTGACTGCTTTGCTTCCCGATAAACTAATGGCAGCTGAGGTTCGCTTTGGACGAGTCATGCCTTTGAAACTTGATTTACGCCAGGACCTGATTATCCACTGGCCATCGGCAACGTCTGCCATTGCGCCGTTGCTCGAACAACTTAAGGCGCGCGCACTGCTGACTGATGGCCCGCCGCTGGCGGTCCCGGGCCTTGCGCAGATCGCCGACATCTCAACGCCCGACGCTCAAGCAGTGCGTGCGGCGCAGAAGGCTGGTTTTGACGCGGCCGCCGTGCCCGCGCCCGCCGATGAGGCGGAGTTGAAGAAGCTGCTGGAAGAGTTCCGCGACTTCATCGTCATTGTTTATCTGACGCCTGAGCAGGTGGGCTGGAAAACAGCACCGGCGCACGCGGTGCTGCGCTCCGGCGTGTGGCCCGGCATTGTGCCGACCGATACGAGCAAGGCTGGTGCGACCGAGCACGTGTGGCTGGATGCCGACACGTCGCTCTATGCGCAGCTTCGTGCGCAGTATCCGGCGAGGCGGGCCGTGCTCGGGTATAGACCGGACAAAGACGGTGGCGTGCCGGAGACGCGTAGCGTACCGGCGAGGTCGGTTGAGGTCGCGCTGGCCGATGCGTACGCGGCGGGTGGCAGTGTGATTTTGTCGCTGCCGTTGGATTACCGTGTGGCGCTCGGGAAGAACGATGCACGGGCGCTGGAGTCGTGGAAGACGCTGGCCGAGGTTCGCGCGTTCGTGAGCGAACGTCTGGCGATCACGGACACGCCGCTGGCCGGCCGTACAGCCGTTATCTGCGGCACGATTGAGCAGACGGGTGAGATTCTGAATCTCGCCTTTCGCAAGAACCTCTGCCCGGTGCCGCTGGCAAAGCCGGAGTTCACGACAGCGCGTTTCGACATTGTGGTGGCGGCGAATATTGAAGTGCCACCCGTGATGGCCGACAATCTGGCGCGGTTTGCCATGGCGGGCGGCTCAGTTATTGCGGCGCCGGCCGGGGAAGAGAAGAGCCCGTGGTGGACGCGGCGCGGCTGGAAAAAGCTGCGCGCCGAGCCGGACCGCGATGTCTACGCCGCCGGGCGCGGCATGGTTTACGCCTACCACGACACCGTGATGGACCCCGGCGCCTTCGCGCTGGACGTGAAGGAACTGGCCGGGCAGTTGAGCCAGCCGGGGATCGGAGTCAAGAACTACGATTTGCGTCTGTGGACCGCGGACACCGTGCTGGGCACGCTGCACCGGCTGTCGCCCACCTCAATTGCGGTGGTGCTGACGGCCTATGGCACGCCGCTGCGGCACGAGTTTCTGGTGAGCGTGCGTGGAGCCTTCAAGCGCGCGCGCTATGAAACCATCGGCGTGCCGGCGAAGCCGGTAGAACTGATGAAAAGGCCCGGACGGGTAGAGTTTACATTGACACAGTTGTCAAGAATTGGCATCTTGACATTAGAGGAGTAACGCCGATGCTTGTCACACGCCGTGAATTCCTTGCTTCGGCCGCTGCCGCCGCCGTGCCGCAGCCGGCTCCGTATTTCGGCCTGCACCCCTTTATTGAGGCCAACCCGAAGGCCGTATTCATTCGCCGTACGCACGTGCAGCACAAGATGGACGCGGCACAAAAGCTGGATGAGGGGCTGAAGTTGGCGCGCGAGATCTTCGTGCCGATGCACCACGCGGGTGTGCCGGTGTCGCACAAGATCATCCTGAAGCCCAACATTACCACCGTACGCAGCCAGCGCCCACTGGTGGATAACTGGGGCACGGGCACCGATCCGGACTTCTACGAGGGCCTGATTATGGGCCTGAAGGAGCTGGGACTGAAGCGCTTCTACTCGCCGGAAGCGAACATGTACTACGTCATGCACGTGCGTGGTTTTGCCCAGATCAACCAGCGTCACGGCGTGGTGATGAACGAGCCCGACGCGCGCGTGGACGTGGCGCGGCGTAATCCGGACGTGAACTGGACGAAGGTGCCGGACGCGGTGGTCTACAGCCGCATTCCGCACTATGCGCCGGTGGGCGAGTCCGACACGTGGCTGCTGAACATTGCCAAGTGGAAGGCGCACAGCATGTGCCTGACACAGTCGGTGAAGAACGAGCAGGGCATGGTGGTGCAGCCGTACGTGCGCTTCTGCCCGGGCTGGGCGATGGTGACCGGCGCGCCGGACTACATGAAAGAGAACATCGCGCAGAACGTCGAGCAGCGCGTGAACCGGTACTTCGAGAACCACAAGCACAACGGTTTTGAGCGCTACGCGGCAAGCGACGCTCAGAAAGTGTCGCCCATCCAGCAGGAGATCTGGGCGCACAAGACGTGCGACAACCAGAGCGTGCTGAAGACCGGCCTGGCGATGGTGGAAGGCATTTACGGCCGCGATGGCGACGGCTTCAACGTCGGCGACGACATCATGGCCAACATGGTGATGTTCTCCAAGGACAAGTTCCGGCTGGACATTGTCGGGCTGTGGCTGGGTGGGCACGAGCCGGGCAACGTGCACCTGTATCGCATCGCCAAGGAACGCGGGCTGACCGACACCTTCAACCCGTGGGACGTGCCGGTGTATGAGTGGGTGGACGGGCACGCCGAACCGCGCAAGCTGAGCGAGTTCCCGCGCACCATGCTGAAGTCGCCGTACCTGCGGATGCCGAACGAGCCGTTCCTGCACATGGCGGACCAACGGTTCGATTACGACAAATACAAGGTGTAATAACGAAGATTGTCCGCTGATTACGGGCTATAATCGTCGCCATGCGGCTGATCTGCGTGGCGATGGTGTTCGCCGCCTTAGCTGGCGCCGAAGACCGGCAGTTGCAAGCGTTGCACGAGACTCTGGTGGCGCTGCGCGCACGGCCTGTTGAGGCAGCGAATTTCTACGGCGGAGTGCCGGAACTGACGACCGCCAAACATCAGTTGCGCGACTGGATTGAGACGCGGCTGAATGAGCACAAGACGTTCCCGAAGCCGAAAGCGCTCCAGAACGAGCTGAACGCGGCATTGAAAGGGGTCAGCGTCCAGATCTCCGAAGATGAGCAGAACCGCCTTGGCACTCTTGGGAAGGTCAAGGTTCGAGAAGAGTCCGACGTCCTGATTCTAACCACGGCCATCGGTGTCATATGTTCTCTCGATGTCTCGGCGTATGCCTACCAGCGGGAAGGTGGCGGCTGGCGCCGGGTGTTTGAATTGGAGACAAACGACTACGGGAAGGATAAATACTGGCCGCAGGCGCGCCGCGCGGTTCACGTCTGGCGTGAGTCCAGCGAGAGGCTCCGCTCCGAGACATTGTTTATGCTCGTTTTGGGAAATGGCGCTGGTTGCACGTCGATCTGGCACGAGGTGACGTACAGTATTTGGCTTGTAGGTCCATCCAACCAGAGGCGATTGGTCGACAAGACCGAAATGGCCATAATGAGAGGGCCAGAACCCGTGCTCGGCACCATTTCGGGTGACTGGCGAACGGAACGCCCGTCAGTAGACGTACTGATCGAATTCACGCAGGGCAGCATCGACGTGGGTGTGCACAATCGCGAGGCGGTGCGGCACTTCCTGATTGACGGCGACCAGGTGCGGCGCGTGGCTCCGGTAGCGTTGAGCCCGCGTGATTTTGTGGATGAGTGGATCACGACAAAGTGGACAGAGAGCGCGGCGTGGTCGGCGAATCCGAATCTGGAAGAATGGCACCGCAAGCTGCGCGCCGATGAGGCTTTGAGAGAGTTCGGCTGGCCCACCAAGCACTGCCAGACGCCGGACCTGTGGCAGGTGTCCATCGAACGGCCGGGCAAGAAGCCGCTGCCGACTGCCTATTTTCTGGTCCGGTGGCGGCCTCCGTATCAATTCACGTTGATCGACGTCGCCTACAAACCCTGGCCGCGCTGCACGGAGCGGGATAAGAACGCCGACGAGTGGCGTACGCTGTTTGCGACGCAGGAGTGGCGCTGAGTGGGAGCCTATTTGAGCGCCGCGCGCTGTTTGGCGATGGCGTCGCGGAAGGCTTTCCCGGCGCGATCGAGGTAGGCGCGGTAGCCTGCGGGATCGATGAATGCGCCGGCGCCCGCTTGGCGTTTGCGGTGCAGGTCGAAGTCCCAACTGTGCCCGCCGAGGTAGATGTCACAGGGCAATGCGCGCAAGCGCGTGAAGCTGGTTTCGTAATCCGCCACAATTCGCGGGTATTTTTCGTTATTCACCAACTGGTAGCCGGGCGCCGAGAGGCTGCACGGAATGACGACATGGCGCTGGTCAATCACCGCCGCCCATGACGTGCAGCCCGGAGTGTGGCCGGGCGTGTGATACGCGGTGAGCACGACATCGCCGAGGCGCACCTGATCGCCGTTGCGGACCAAGCGGTCCGCCCGAACGGGCGCGAAGGCGTACTTGCCGCCCCAGGCGAAATCGTTCTTGCCGCCGCGCGCCAGTTGCGGTGCATCCAGCTCGCCCGCGACCAGCTTGGCATGCGTGTGCGCCTTGAGCTTGGCCATGCCGCCGACGTGGTCGTAGTGGGCGTGGCTGACCAGCAGAAAGCGGATGTCCTCGACGCGGAAGCCGAGCTTGCGGATGTTGGCCTCGACAATGGGCACGGATTCGTCAAAGCCGGAGTCGAGCAGGATGTGACCGGCGGGCGTGGTGATGAGGAACGAGGAGACGTCGGCGGCGCCGACGTAATAGAGATTGCCGGCGATGTGGACCGGCTCCATGGGGCGGTTCCACTGAGGGTTAGCGGGCGCGTAAGCGCTGTTGGCGAAGAGAGCGAATAAGAGCGGCAAGAACATCGGCATTCTCATTCATACCATGCAAAGGCTGCGCGGCGGACGCGGCATTTGCGCGCTGCAATGTGACCGTTTGCTGTGTTTTGTGCAAGTTGGGGGTGGCATTGGAATTGCAGTCCAACACAGCGGAGTCCGCTAGTTTGCTTCGCAAAGGAACCGATGAAGATGACCACGATGAAACTGAATCCGATGGTGGTAGTCACGGTCTTGGCCGTGGCAGTACTGGCGTTCATGGCCGCGCTACCAGCACTGGCGCAGGGTCAACGAGGCGGTGGGTGCTGCCTGACGGCGCCAGCCGTCCCGGTCACGACCGAGGAAGCTACCTGGATGACCCACATGCGCGAAGAAGAGAAACTGGCGCGTGACGTCTACACGCAGCTTAACGAGCGCTGGAATCTGCGCATCTTCGCCAACATCGCCGTGAGCGAGCAGCGTCACTTTGACGCCGTCGGCACGCTGATGGCGCGTTACAACGTGGCTGAGCCGGCCAGCGGCACGACGCCGGGCGTCTATACCGACGCAGGGTTAGCGGCCCTTTACAGCGAGCTGATGGCGAAGGGCGCGCTGTCGTTGAAGGACGCGCTGGAAGTGGGCGTCCTGATTGAGAAGACCGATATCGCGGATCTGCAAACGGCGCTGCAGGCGACTACAAAAACCGACATCAAGACGGTGTATACCAACCTGCTGGATGCATCGATCCAGCACCAGGACCGGTTTGAGGCGATGCTGGAGGTTGTGCAGTAGACCTACGGCCGCGTATCGAACTCGTTTCTGAGTACCTTGATGCCGCCGAGGCGGCGCATGAACTCGCGCTGGCGAGCCGCCTCGGTGAGCGGTTTGGGGAGAGCGGCGAGGAGCTTTTCGGAGAAGTCCGGATCGGGCTGAATGCCAACGAGGCGCAGGTGGCGGTCGAGGAGGTAGTCGAGTTGAGGCGCGCCGGCCAAACCCTGCACGCCGTGCGCCTGCACGTCGCCATGGGCAACGGCGACGTCGATGATCCGGCAGTAGAAATACGGGTTCGTCACCGGAGCGTAGTCGCGGAACAGCAGCACGGCGGCCTCCTCACCGGTGGGCCGGTCCGCCGCCTGGCGGCCGGTACCGGGCGGGACGCTGCCCTGGCCCGAGATGCGGCGCGAATCGAGCGCGACGAGCGTGGCGGCATAGCCGGTTTCCTCGTAGCCGTTGTTGACGCCGCCCAGCAGGACCTCTTCCACGCCATCGTTGTTCAGATCCGTGACGGCCATGGTGAAGAACCAGCCGGGATGCAGGTAGGAGCCGACCTTGCGTCCATCGGCCGTGAAGATCTCGACCTGATAGATCCAACTGCTCTCAAAATGCCCGCCGGCCAGGATGATGCCGCCGTCGGCGCGCGGTTTCGACAACCGCCCGAGCAGGCTCAACGAGTAGAGCTGGCCCGGATAGTGCTCGCCGGTGGTGGTGACGAAGGCGGTGCCGAATTTCCGTGACCACTTCACGCGGCCGGCGCGGTCGAACAGCCAGAGCTCGGAGCCGCCGCCGGGAACGGTCTGATCGCTGAAGATGACAGGATCGTAGTTGAAGATGGTTTCGGTATGGCCATCGCCGTCGGCGTCGGTGAACAGGACGCAGGCGTGGCCGGGTGCGCAGAGCAGAGACTGCGGGAAGGTGTGGCTCCAGAGCAGACGTTTCTGACTGTCGAAGACCGTGAGCACGCGGCCGTCGACGGTGAACGAGACTGGCTCGCCACCACGGCCGAAGACCCACCAGAGGCCTGCCGTGAAGGCCAGCAACGTCATGACGCCAGCGGCGCCGCTGAACAAGGCGCGGCGCGGCGCGACTGGCTGGCTGGCGCGCGCAGGTCGGCGGGCCGCGGGTTCGCGTTTCTCCGTCATCGGGGGCCATGCTCCGTGGTCCGG
>CAYZIX010000081.1:0-20133 GCA_964478395.1 uncultured Candidatus Solibacter sp. | reverse complement strand
CAGCCCGGCTATCTGATCCGGCTGCTGCCGGGCGCCAACCCGCCGGACACGACGACGGGTTGAAACCAGGGCCCGAGCGGGGGCTGGACGCCTGGCAGGTGCCCGGCGCGGTGGAAGGCGCCTGCGTGGTTCACGTGCAAGCCCGCCGGCCGGGCCGGATTCAGTGGGTCGAGTTAGCCGGCGTGTAGGGCAAACCGGGTTTCCACCTGAGAAAAACTTCCCGGTTTACCTCATCTTCGACTACCCGCCTGCCGATAGACGGGCGTGGTATCCAAGGCGTGGCAAAGACGACTGATCTTGCCCATAGCCGCAGTGTGCCTGCTTTCGCCGGCTCTGGCACAGCACTACAGTTTTCAGACTTTCGACTTCGACTCGGGGCTGATGAACTTGGCCGTCGAGAGCATCCTCCAGGACCGCGAAGGGTTCCTCTGGGTTGGAACACAGAACGGGCTCTACCGTTTCGACGGCCGGGCGTTCCGCGAATACGGCGCCAAAGATGGCGTGCCGAGCAATGCGCTGACATCTTTACACCAAAGCCCCGACGGCACGTTGTGGGTGGGCAGCACGCAGGGGCTGTGGCGCCGGCGTGGCGAGCGGTTCGAAGAGGTGATGCTGGACAACGACACCCCGTCCCGCATCTTCTCCGCGCAGGGCATAGCCTCCGATAACCGGTCCCGGCTATATGTGGCGACGAAGGAAGGCTTGGTGATCGGCCAGCGCGATACCAGTGCCTCTGGCTGGCGATTTCGGACTGTGAATGTGCCGGGGGCCGGCCGCCGGGCCCGTGTGGCGGCCAGCGTCGTAGTGACTCATTCCGGAGAAGTGCTGTTTGGCTGCGGCTATGACATCTGCCGGCTGGATGAGAACGGCAATGGCGCTCGGCTGGATGCACAACCGCAAAACCAGCGCGGACCATGGGAATACTTATTGGAAAATCCAGCCGGCGACTTATTCGCACGAAGCCGCGAAACAGTTGTCGTTCGCTGGTCTGGATCCAGCCGCTTCGAACCGCTTCCGGGAGGAGCGCGGCTGCGTAGCCCGTGGATCCCGCAACTGGCCTGCGACCTCAAGGGCCAGTTGATGGTTCCCTTGCTTAATGGTGTGGGTATTCTGGACCACGACCGTCAATGGAAATTCATTGACAAAGGACACGGCCTGCCAGCCCAATCGGCATCGAACATCTACCGCGACCGGGAAGGCTCAATCTGGCTGGGCATGAATGGGCGAGGGTTAGCCAAGTGGATTGGCTACGGGGAGTGGGAAAGCTACACAGGCACTGACGGGCTGGAAAATGAGACCATCTGGCAGGTTCAAACCGATCGCCAAGGCCGAGTCTGGGTCGCTACCGGTGACGGGCTTTACGTCGGCACCAAGACACACAGCGGGCTCAGTTTCCGGCGCCACCCAGCCGCCGGTTTTTCGGAAATCAATGCGCTGGCCGTCGACGACGCAGGCACCGTTTGGGTCGGTCTGCGGCGCCACGGGATCATCCGGATCGACGGGCGCACCGGCTCCGCCCAACGGTATCAGGTAGATCTGGCTCCACCGAACGATGTGGTCTCGTCAATCGCGGTAGGACCCGACGGCCGGGTTTGGGCAACACTCGGCAGCCGTCCCGGTTTGATTGTCTGGTCGAAAGGCGCCAAGCGATTCGAGCCCGTTCCGGTTCCAGCCGAGGCCCGCACATCGGGCTACACGGTGCGCTTTAGCCCCAAGGGAGAATTGTGGTACGCATGCAGCCGTGGCTTGTTTGTCCTGTCAGGCGGCAAGTGGACCTCGTATACCACCAGAGACGGGCTGCTCGAAAACTCGATCAAAGCGCTCGGCTTCAGCCAGAATAACCAAGCCTGGCTAGTCTACCAATCCGCTGTCGGGTTGACACATGCCGAATACAGAGGGGGAAAGCTGAGTTTTTCGCACCTCGGGCTGGCTGACGGATTGCCGTCGCTGCAACTATACTTTGCGCGCTACGATGCGCAAGGCCAGTTGTGGGTCGGCACAGACCGAGGTGTCGGCGTCTTCGATGGACGCTATTGGAACCAATACCGGCGCGGCGACGGGCTGGTCTGGGACGATTGCGACACCGACGCTTTTGCGGCTCAGCCAGATGGCACGGTGTGGATCGGAACAAGCGGCGGCCTGTCGCGTTTCCGGGAATCCGAAATCAAGGTCACGTCCGGCTCGCCGCGCACCGTCATCTCAGATCTTAAGCTGGGCAGGCAGAGTTTCGACCCGCAGACGCCGGTGAACGTTCGCTACAGCCAGAACACGCTATCGGTGCGTTTTGCCGTGTTGGCCTTCGCCCGACCGTCGGCGCAGCGCTACCAGTATCGCCTCGTGGGCCAGTCCGACGAATGGAAGGAGACACGGCTCCCTGAAGTCCAGTTTCCCGACCTCGCACCAGGCGCATACCGCCTGGAAGTGCTCGGCTATGACGGCTATCGCGGTTGGAGTAAGGACCCGGCTGTCGTTACGTTCCGCATCCATCCGCCCTGGTGGGCGCATCCGACATTCCGCTTCGGTGGAGTCATCTTTCTGGCGCTACTGGTGTTGTGGCGCGTCGATCGGGCGCAACGCAAACACGTGCAGGAAAAGGCCCGGCTGGAATCCGCCGTCGAGGAGCGAACGCGGCAGTTGCGCCAGGAAAAGGAACGCAGCGAGCAGGCAAACCGCCTGAAAGACCAGTTTTTGGCGAATGTCAGCCACGAAATCCGGACGCCGATGAATGGCATTCTCGGCATGACCGAGTTGGCGCTGGCCACCGAACTGGACGGCGAACAACGAGACTGCCTGGAAACCGTCAAGGTATCAGCCGACAACCTGATGAACCTGCTCAACGATATCCTCGACTTGTCGAAGATCGAGGCGGGGCACATGGAAATGCACGACGAGAAGTTCTCGCCGCGCCAGGCATTTGAGCAATCCGTGCGCACCATTTCGTCGAAAGCAACGGAAAAAGGACTGGCATTAAGCCTTGACATCGACGATTCGGTTCCGGAGTTCGTCATTGGAGATGAGCACCGCCTGAACCAGATCCTGCTGAACCTCTTGGGCAACGCCGTCAAATTCACCGCAGCCGGCAGCGTCAAGGTGCGGCTATCCAGCGAACCGGCAGGCGATAACCGGCTGTCCCTCTGCTTTGAAGTGGCCGACACGGGTATCGGCATCGCACCGGAAAACCGCCAGGACGTCTTCAAGGCCTTCCGCCAAGCCGACGGCACGGTCACACGCCGTTACGGCGGCACCGGGCTGGGGCTGTCCATCAGTTCACGGTTGGCCGCGATGATGGGTGGACAGATTGAACTGGAAAGCGAGCTCGGCAAAGGCAGCACGTTCCGCTGCCGCGTGATCGTGCGTGTTCAGGCCGAGACGCTAACGGCGCAACATACCGATGGCACACTGGCGTCCGGCATGGCTCAAGACCGCCTACGGATTCTGCTGGCCGAGGACAACGTCGTTAACCGCCGCGTTGTCGAGATGGTGATGCGGCGCCGCGGCCACGACATCACAGCCGTCGAGGACGGCCGCCAAGCCATCCAGATGATGGAGAGTGGAAAGTACGACGTGGTGCTGATGGACGTGCAAATGCCGGAAATGGATGGACTGGAAGCAACACGTCAGATCCGCAGCCTGGAACAGGCGCTGGGGCGTCACACGCCCATCCTGGCGCTCACTGCAAACGCGATGAAGGGCGACGCCAACACGTGCATCAGCGCCGGCATGGATGGTTATCTGACCAAGCCTTTCGAAGCCGATCAACTGGTCACTGCCGTGGAAGACGCCGCGCGCGACGCGGCCCAGGGCTGACCAACGGATCCCAGCCAAGCCGCGGTAACGGCGCGCCGGCGTAGCTCACTTGACCCGGACGCCCATCGACAATCTGCCCGATCCGCGTCAGCCCTTCAGGCGCCCGCCGCCGCGCCGGCAGCGTGCAAAGCAACTCATAGTCTTCCCCGCCCCACAACGTCTGCTCCAGTGCCGCCCGGCGCGAGGCCGGCAAACCGGCGTCCAATTCCGCCGCCACACCAGAAGCTAGGCACAGGCGGTGCAAATCGAGCGCCAACCCGTCGCTCAGATCCATGCAGGCCGTTGCCTTGCCGCGCAGCTTCGCGCCAAGCGCCAGGCGCGGTTCGAAGCGTTCGCGATACTGGCTGACTGCGGCATGACCGAGCGTGCCTGAGACAAAGATCCCATCGCCCGGGCAAGCACCATCACGGCGCAGCGCTTTGCCGCGCGCAACGCCACCCAGCACAACGATATCGATCACCAGCTTTCCGGCGCGGGAGATGTCGCCACCGACAATCGTCACACCGTACCGGTCTGCCAGTTGCCTCATGCCGCGATAGAGGTCACGCACAAAACTGTGGCAGGCCCAGTCCGCCAGAGCCAGCGACACCAGCGCATGGCGCGCTGTCCCGCCCATGGCGGCGATGTCGCTGAGTCCGCGCCCGAGCGCGCGCCAGCCAATCGTAGCCGCAGTCAGATTGGCGCGGCGGAAATGAACGTCTTCAATGGAGAAGTCCGTCGTCACCAGCAGTTCTTCGCCCGCACGCGGACGCAGGATGGCGCAATCGTCACCAATGCTCAGGGTCACTAGCCGGTTGCCCTTCGGCGCGCCGGTCCAGGTGCGAATCGACTCGATCAGCTTCAGCTCATTCATTCCAGGATCAAGCCCGAAGGCAGTTCCTCGCCGAAGACACGCGCCATCGACTCCAGGTCGCCCGGCGCGTTGCCCTCCAGCAGTTCGAGCAGTTCCGGCGTCGCGGCCAAGGCGCGCCGCACGGCCTCAAACGACGCCGGCGGAAGATCGCGCGCCGCGTCGCCTGTCACCTGCGCCAGCCTCGCAAGGGCTTCTTCACAACCACTCAGCTTGGCGATGCTGTCGATCCAGCGGATGGCGCTGGCCGCCGGCAACACCTGGTTGATAGGCGCGTAGAACAACTTGCGCGCGCCGATGCGCGCCAGGCACCAGAAATCACTCGCGCCCGGCGATTGCCGCAACCGCCGCACCAGCGCGTTGCCCAGGTCCGTGCGCGTGCCGGCCGGCAGCAACTCCAGTGATGCCGCACAGCGCCACATTTCACGTTCAAGGCTTGAATTGATGCGCGGCGCCTTTCCTTTCGGCATCAGCGCCCAGGCGAGCCGCTGGTAGACATCCCCCTGCTGATTCTTACTGAGCCCGCCCGCCACGCGGCCCCAGAAGATCCACCACTGCGTCTCGTTCTCTACCTTGTTTTCGAACGCCAGCCCCTGCGCCCACACGCGCCGAGCCAGTTCAATCCGGTAATCGTCACCCGGATGACCGAAGCCAGGCCGCAGACAGAGGCCCGCCAAATTCAACCAACGCAGTTCGTGCGCCGGCGAGCGGCGGCGGCCGTCGTGGCATTCCAGGAAGACATCGGCCAACTTTCGGATCACTTCCAACGGCCAGGAATTGCGGCCCAGCGCCAACACCTGTTCCATGCGCGCCGGCAGCTCTTCCGGCGAAAGCGAATCGCGCACAAAGACGTCGCGGACTAATTCCTCGGCCTGCGTCACGGATTCGGCGCTGACCACCGCAGCCGGGCGCGAGCGCTTTGCCTGCTCAGCCAGCACCGGCTTGCGAAGTTCGAACTGCAGCCGCCAGCGATGCTCGCTGACCTTCGACTCCGCCCAAATTTCGAGCGTGCCGATCTCGGTCAGATGCGCGCCCAACCGCACCGGCACCTGGCGCTCCTCGGCCTTGCGGCCAAAGCGGATGACAGCCTCCAGCGGTGCGTGCTGGTGCAGGCTTTCGCCGACCTCGGACGCTGCGAATTCAACAATGCCGCCCACCTTGTCGTCGGCACGCACCAGCGACGAGTACAGACGGAAACTCACTGGCTTGTTCGCCACCAGTTGCAGCGCGTCCATGTCGAGGCTGAGCGTGGCGCCCTCCTCCGTGCCGCGCGGCACCAGGCAAACTGTCTTGATTTTGCCGGCCTCAGGCGAATCGACGCCCAGGTAGTAGGCTCTCGGCAAACCGCCGCGCACCAGCACGCCCGCGCCGGTGGCGCGCACGTAGCCGTAGTAGGACGCGCCCACGGCGACAGCCAGATCCAGATCGTTATTCTCAAACGCCAGCGGCCGTTTTCCGTACCATTTTTCGACCACATCGGTGACACGGTCGCGCAGGATTTCCGGAATAAAGAAGCCACCATTAAACAAAATGGCGTCCGGCGCAGGCGATTTTGACGATTCGAGAAACACCGCCAGGTGCTTCGTAATGGCCGGATCACTGACGTACGGCAGTCCAACCTCGCGGAACAGGCTCTTATTCTCTTCGTTCGGCCGGTCGCTCAGCTCGCAGAACGGCAGGAAGCCGTCCAGCGCCAGCTCCAGCGCCTCTTCGCGCTCGATCGAAGCCTTGAGCGTGCCACCGATCAGCGAAGTGCCCGCGCCCAACACGCGCACTTCCACCGACGGCACGTCCGGCGTGCCCAGCAGCTTCTCCTTGGCCGCCGAACACTGCCGGCGCAGCGCGCTGCGCTGGCGCAGGCTCAACTGTGTATTGAGCTTCGATTCGACCAGCCAGGCGAGAGTCAAATCCAGATTGTCGCCGCCCAGCAGCAGGTGGCGGCCCACAGAGGTGCGCGTAAACGTGATGCGATCGTCCTCGCGCGCCACGCGGATCAGCGTGAAATCCGACGTACCGCCACCGACGTCGACAATCAACACCGTCATGCCGTCTACCAGCGACTTGCGCGACTGCGCCAGATGGTTCGCAATCCAGCTGTAGAAGGCCGCGGCCGGCTCTTCAATCAACGTCAGCCGTTCGATGCCCGCCTGTTGCGCGGCCTCAACGGTCAGCTCGCGCGCCTCTTCGTCGAACGACGCCGGCACGGTGAGCACCACGTCCTGTTCCGCAATTGGACCGCGCCCGCTCTGCTCCCAACCGGCGGCCATCTGCTTCAGGTAGCGCGCCGAGGCCTCGACGGGCGAAATAACGCGGCCCGCCTGCTGCGCGTCCCACGGCAGCACGGGCGCGCGGCGGTCCACTTCAGAGTTCGACAGCCAACTCTTGGCCGAATGCACCATGCGAGTCGGCACCAGCGCACCCTGCTCACGCGCCCATTCGCCCACCACGCCGTCGCCTTCCAGATAGAGAAACGAGGGCAGCGTGCGGCGCGGCTCCACCACGCCGCCGGCCACCTGCTGCGGAATAGGCAGAATGTGGACAGGCGGAAAGTCCGCGCCTTCCGCTTCACGCGGATCAATGAAGGCAAAGGCCGAGTTCGTCGTGCCGAGGTCGATACCGATTTTCATGTCAACTTGAGAAAAACTACCTGCGCTTTGATTCTCGCACCTGGAACTCGAGTTTCCAGCGCCGGCCGTCGTGCGCCACACTCCACAGCTCCAGCACGCCGGTCTCGGTGACGCGCGCTTCCAGCCGTACACGCACGGCGCGGCCAGCCTCGCCATCCAGCGTCACGCGCACCGGCGCCAGCTCTTCCAGCTCCGGACCAATCTCGTCGAGCATCTCTCCAGCCGCATCGTTTTTGCGCGCTACCGACGAGAAAAAGCGGAATTCCGCCGGCTCGCCCACCATCAGCGCGAATTCGCGGTCTGGAATTTCGACACCCGAACCCTCTTCCATGCCGAATGGCACCACGGCCAGCGCCTTCATCGGCGCACTCAGGCCGGGCACGGCGGGCATCGCGCTTTCAATGCCCAGATAGTAGGTGCGCGGCACGCCGCCGCGAATGCGCACACCGCCCTCTGCGCGGGCCTTGGCGTAATAGGCCGCACCGCGCGAAACGGCGTGCATCAGGTCCTCGCCGTCCAGAACATTCACCGCCGGTTTTGATTCTTGGGCGAGCCACGCATTCAGCACCTCGGTGATGCGCCGCCGCAAGACATCGGCCCGGAACACGCCGCCGTTGAATAGCAGGTGCGTGGGCGCCGCGAAGTGGCCAGAACGGCCCAGGAAACCGGCCAGATGCCGCGTGATGGCTGCGTCGCGCTCAAACGGCAGGCCCACCTCGGCCAGCGCCGAGCGCCGCTGCCGCTCCGGCCGTTCGTCACGGCCCACCACCGGGAAGAAACCATCCACCAGCAGGCGCTCCACCTCGTCGCGCATCAGCTTGCCGCGCAGCGAGCCGCCAATCAGCGACGACCCGCGCCCCAGCACCGTGACGTTTTGCTCAGCCAGATCGTCGTTAGCGAGCAGCGCCTCCTTGGCCAGACGGCACTGCGTCCACAGGCTCTGGAACTGCAATGCGTCCAGCTTCGGCATACGCGCGGCCACGGTGTGCGCCAGCGCCAGATCCATGTTGTCGCCGCCCAGCAGCAGGTGGTCACCCACATCGACGCGCTCCAACTCCAGTGCGCCCTTACGTTCTGAAACGGCGATCAGCGTGAAGTCCGTCGTGCCGCCGCCGACATCCACCACCAGGACGAGGTCGCCCGGCTGGATGCGCTCGCGCCAATCGTCGTGGCGTTCCAGCCACGAGTAGAACGCGGCCTGCGGCTCTTCCAGCAGCACGGCGTGACCCAGTCCGGCGCGCTTGGCGGCCTGTTCGGTGAGCTGGCGCGCCACTTCGTCGAACGAAGCGGGCACCGTGAGCACCGTATTGCGGCCGTCGAGCGGCTCGTCAGGATTCTCATATTCCCACGCGAACTTCAGA
Source organism: uncultured Candidatus Solibacter sp. (assembly GCA_964478395.1). GTDB lineage: Bacteria > Acidobacteriota > Terriglobia > Bryobacterales > Bryobacteraceae > Paludibaculum. Next base: position 11,488 of record CAYZIX010000081.1, on the reverse strand, counting down.
TGTTCGAGATACGCGCGGCTGGCCTCCACGGGCGAGACGCGTGGCGCACCGTCAGGCGCGTTGGCGGGCAGGATCGGCTGATTGCGATCCGCAAGCGTGCTGCTCAACCAACTCTTGGCCGAGGTGACCAAACGGCCCAGCGACTCTCCGCCACGCCGCGCCGCCAACCGGCCGACGATGGTCGCCGCGCCTTCGCGCCACGGCAGATCCAGCGCACCGGGGGCAAATTCGCCTTCACGCGCGAGATATAACGCCGATTCCAGCAGCGGCTCAGCGAACACTTGGCCCGGCTGCACCAGTTGTGGAATGGCAAAATTCTCCACCGCCGCGTGCTTCTCCGCAGCGGTGTGCGCCAAGGCGCAATTGGTGGTGCCGAGATCGATGCCGAAATAACGCACGGGGATCGAGCGCTACTCCACTTCCAGCTCGGCCGGGGCCAGGATGGAGAGATTTTGCTTCGGATTCACGGCCGGCAAAGCCACCGAGTCCGCACGCCAACCCTTGTGCCGCAACAGACCACCCTGCGGCCTGCCCTGCGCGGGCAGGTTGCCGATGAATTTCACCGCCGAAGCTTCGCGCGCCAGTGCGCCGGCAGACTCGGGCTTGGTAAACGTGCCCTCGACCCCATCGATCACCGGCGCCAGTTGGAAGTGCTTGCGCAACGCGGCCTGGGAGCGGGCGTGCACGTCGCGCACGGCGGCGCCCACCTGATCGTCGGCATACGGCGAGATGTCTTCCATCAGGAAGTCCACCAGCCGCGCCTCGCGTTGCAGCAGGCCTAGCAACTGCAGGGCGCTGGCTTCGGGGCGGACCGCCGGGTCTTTGGGCTCGGCGGCCTTCTTTAGACTCGATTTCGCATAGCCGTTCGCACGGGCAATGTCTTCAGGCAGCGTACCGCCCAACAGTGAAAAGAATGCACGGAACGCCATGCTGACGCGGCTCAAGACGGAATCACCTCCAAACCCTCAGGATACAACGAGGGCGTGGCGGGCCCCCGCCTAATAGGACGTCACGCTAATGTCAGTTGACACGCCGCCCGCCGTGATGCGGAACGTGGTAGTCCCCGTGCTGCTGCCGCCACCGCCCGGACCGCGCCCGCCACCGCTGCGCAACTGCAACCAGAGCCCGTAGACGCCCGGATAGTACTCGTCATAAGAGTAGAGAACGTAACTGGCGCTGCCCGACACCACGCTGACCGTCGGCGTGGTGCTGGTGACCACGGCCCCGGCGGCATCCGTCACACGGAACACCACGGCCGGATATTGGGAAAAGTAGTAGCTGTAAGCCGAAGTGAGCGATTCCAGAACCACGATATTTGCCGGTGCCGAATCGGTCGCATCGTACCAATAGGGCACACGGACAACGCGGCCAGAGGCGGTGGAGGTGGCCGTGATGTAGCCTTCCTGGGGCCCGATGGCCAGATCGTTGCCGGTCCAGGCGACGTTCAGCGTAGCCGAAGCGCCAGCTGCCAGGTCAATCGTCGCCGATTCAAATGCCGGCGTCAGTGTGCCGTAGCGCGGCGCGGCCGCCAGCGTGAAGGTGTCGTCCGTTCCGCTGAGGTTGGTCAGCTTGAGCGTCGTGCTGGTGGAAAGCACCGTGCCACCCGTGCCCAGGCTAATGGAAACTGGTGAAGCGGCTAGCGGCGAATTCAATGCGGCCAGGACATCCAGCGAGCCCGCACCCTGGCGCTGAATCAGCGGGACGCTGCCATCGGAGGTCACCACAGCATCGGCGGCGCTGTTGATCAGCAGCGAGCGGTACTGGTCCACCGTCAGGCCGGGCCGCGCGCCCTTCACCACAGCCGCCGCGCCCGCCACAGTCGGGGTCGAGAAACTGGTTCCGTTCACCTCTAGGTAACCGCTCGAATCGTACATGTCGCCGTAGCTGTCCAGCGTCTGCGTGGCGCTGTAATAGTTCCTGCCGACCGCCACTAGGTCGGGCTTGATCGAGTTGTCGAGGTTCGGACCGCACGAGGAGAACGAGGCCACGCGGTCGGGCGCGACCGGAAGGGAAGATTCGCTGAAGTTCAGTATCGCGGTGATGGACGGATCGCCTGCGAGTGCCGTGAGAGCCGCCGTGCCGGCGCTGTAGGAGATCATCAAGGCCGGCAGCGTCGCCGTGCCAACGGACATCGTGAACGGATCAACGCTGGTCGAGGCCGAATAGACCACCACGCCGACCGCGCCAGCGGCCGCGGCGTAATTGATCTTGTCTTCGAAGGTGCAAGTGCCGCGCATGATGAGCACCACTTTGCCCTCGAACTCACCCGATTCGTGAGCGGAACAGCCCAAGCCGTCGCCCCCCACGCCGACGATGGTTCCCTCCACATTCGCGCTGTTGGCGCTGCCGTCGGCCGGCACGCCGACGGTGTTGCCGCCGGTGGAGAGCACGAACTGATGAAACGTCCGGTTGTTCGTCGTCGCTCCCACGGTGATGGCCGTTGGCGCGGTACCGGGGCTGGACATCGTATTCAAGCTGTCGCCGCTGTTGCCGGCGGCGATCACAACGATCACACCTGCGTCAGTGGCTTTCTTCACGGCAGCCACTTCAATGTCGTCATCCACACGCTCGGCATACACCGTACCCAAGCTCAGGTTCACAATGTCCATGCCATCGGATACGGCATCGTCCAGCGCGGCCAGGATGGCATCGTCAGTTGTATCGTCGTTGTAGCCCGGCGAGCCAAAGACCTTATACACACCCAACTGCGCGCCCGGCGCGAAACCGGCGATGGTGGCCTTGGCCCCCTTGGTTTCCATGCCCGCAATAATCGTGGCCAGCGCCGTGCCATGGCCCACGTGGTCGCGGATCGTGTAATCCGGGTCGCGATAGCTCAACAGGTTCACATAGCTGCGCGCCACAATGATCTTCTCGTTGGTGTAGCCTTTGCCCTTGTCGTAGCTGTCCACAATCGGGAAGCCGTCGGGCACCGTGAGGCCGGAGTTGGCGAAAGCGGCATGGTTGTACTCGATGCCTGTATCGATGATGCCAACTTTGATACCCAAACCGGCGTTCGCTTTGCCGCCCAACTGGTCCCAGGCTTCCTGTGCTTTGTGGACTACCACCGCTTGGTCCAGCAGCCGCTTGTAAGTCCGCACCGGGTGGATTTTCTTGACCCCATCCAGCGCCGAAAGCTTGGCCAACTGCTCATCGGTCGCCTCGACGAACAACGCATTCGCCACGGTGTTCACGCTGCCCCGCACCGTCGCCGATAGCCCCTCCACCCTGGTCCGGACATCACTCTGCTGCGCCCGCACCCGGGTGCGCTGCGCAGTGGCCACCGCGCCGCGGAAATTTGGGCGTACGCCGGCCTTGTGCGTCATCGCATCGGCTACCGGCGCCGACGTCAGCTCCACAATATAGCGCCCCGGCACAATCTGGCCAAAGAGCGGGGAGAGAAGGAGAATCGCAAACAGGGAAAGCGAAAAGCGCGCCAGTCTCATAGCATCGACTCCGAAACGAAAATTCGTTAAGCGGTGCGGAAGCTACCTCCCAGCGCCGCTACAAGCGTCCACAACCGAACGCCAATCCACACAAAGCCGTAGCCATTGCCTCCCTCAGCCAACGGCTGGTCCACGGCTCAAATTGGCCACGCCCCCAGATGGGACCTGCCCACTACAACCATTTGAACGCGTTTTTCGCTCCAAGGTTGCGATCAGCGTGTGAAGATTCGCAAATTGCCTGGAGCCGGTTTGACCGCTGGATCGGTGCTATTGTGGAAGTTTCCCCTACGATGGCTACCGATGTCCCCGATATTCTGGCTCGGATTGTCGACGAGAAGCGCCTTGAACTAGCCGCTAAGGCATTGCAACGCAATAGCTTAGAGAGAAATGCGACGTTCCAGAACGCGCAACGGCGCTGCTTCGCCTCGGCACTCACTCGCGCCGTGCCGGCCGTAATTGCTGAAATCAAGAAGGCCTCACCCAGCAAGGGTCTGCTGGCGGCCGAATTCAACCCTGGCAGTCGCGCTCGCAGCTACTTCGCGGGCGGCGCAGCCGCGCTTTCCGTGCTCACCGACCGCAGATTCTTCCAGGGTTCACTCGGCGACCTGATGACAGCACGAGCTTCAGCGCCTTTGCCCGCTCTGCGCAAGGACTTCACCATTGATGAGCTTGACGTAGTCGAAGCGGCCGCCTCAGGAGCGGATGCCGTCCTACTGATAGCCGCCATTCTGACCCGCGACCAGCTCCAGGACTTCCGCCTGCTGGCCGAAAAGTACTCGATGGCCACGCTGGTAGAGGTGCATGACGACGCGGAGCTCGACTTGGCGCTGGAATCCGGAGCGCGCATTGTCGGCGTCAACAGCCGCAACTTGCGCACCTTCGAAGTTTCGCTGGCCACGGCCGAGCGTCTGGCCGTGCGCCTGCCGGCCGACGTCATCCGCGTAGCCGAAAGCGGCGTCCATACCCGCGCCGACGTCGAACGGCTGGTGGCGTGCGGCTATCAGGCATTTCTGGTGGGTGAATCGCTCATGAAGAGCGGCGATGCGGCGGCTGCACTCAGGGAACTGCGTGGCGCGTGATGTTTGTCAAGATCTGCGGCATTACGACGCTCGATGACGCGCTACAGGCCGTTGAAGCCGGCGCCTCCGCGCTCGGTTTTAACTTCTGGCCACGCAGCCCACGCTATATTGAACCCGCGGCTGCGGCGCAGATCATTGAGCGGCTACCGGCGGGCGTCGTCAGCGTTGGAGTCTTTGTCGACGAGCCCGGCGCCGACGCCATCATTCGTCAGACCGGCATCGACGTGGCGCAGATCCACGGCAACACCGCACCACCAGCCGGACGCTGGTGGCAGGCCTGGCCCGCGACGCTGGACGGAATTCGCGCGAAAATGACGGCAAGCGCAGCCGAAGCGTTCCTGATTGATGCCCCGGCGGGCGAGTTGCACGGCGGCACGGGCAAGACGTTCGATTGGGCGTTGGCGGCCGGCCTGCCAGGGCGCATTATCCTGGCTGGCGGACTGGGTCCGGACAATGTCGCAGAGGCAATCGGCGTGGCGCGGCCATGGGGTGTGGATGCGTGTTCACGCCTGGAGAGCGCACCGGGCCGTAAGGATCATACACGCGTCGCGGCTTTTATCCGCGCCGCCCGACTGGAACAGGAATCATGAGCAATACACCATTTCGCACGCCTGACGCGGGCGGGCATTTCGGCCCCTACGGCGGCCGGTACGTGCCCGAAACGCTGATGGCGCCGCTGGAGGAGATTGAACGCGCCTTCCTGGAGGCGCGCGCCGACCCTGAATTTCAGGCCGAGCTGGCCGATCTCCTGCACAACTACGCCGGCCGGCCCACGCCGCTTTACGAAGCCAAGCGGCTGAGCGAAGATCTGGGTGGTGCGCGCATCTTCATCAAGCGTGAAGATCTGCTCCACACTGGTGCGCACAAGATCAACAACTGCCTGGGCCAGATTCTGCTGGCACGCCGCATGGGCAAGCGCCGCATCATCGCCGAAACCGGCGCCGGCCAGCACGGCGTGGCCACGGCCACCGTCTGCGCGCTGTTCGGCCTGGAGTGCGTCGTCTACATGGGCTCCGAAGACATGCGCCGCCAGCAGTTGAACGTCTTCCGTATGCGGATGCTTGGCGCGCGCGTCGAGGCCGTCAACTCCGGCAGCCGCACGTTGAAAGATGCCGTCAGCGAGGCCATGCGCGACTGTGTGACGAACGTCGACACTACGCATTACCTGCTCGGCTCCGCACTGGGCGCGCACCCCTACCCAATGATGGTGCGCGAGTTTCACCGCTGCACGGGCGACGAAGCGCGCGCGCAGATGCTGGATCGCACGGGCCGTTTGCCCGACACCGTCGTTGCCTGCGTCGGCGGCGGCTCGAATGCCATTGGCATTTTCACCGCGTTTATTGACGATGCGAGCGTGAAGCTGGTCGGCGTCGAAGCGGGAGGCCGGTCATCGTCGCTAGGCGAACACGCCGCGCGTTTCGCAGGCGGCTCGCCCGGTGTCTTGCAGGGTGCCTACAGCTATCTGCTGCAAAACAGCGACGGGCAAGTGGCGTTGACACACTCGGTTTCGGCCGGTCTGGATTACGCGCTGGTCGGGCCGGAACACGCCTGGCTGCACGACCAGGGCCGCGTCGAGTACACATCGGCCAACGACGCCGAGACGCTCAACGCCGCGCGGACGCTGGCGCGCGTCGAAGGCATCATCCCGGCGCTTGAAAGCTCGCATGCCGTGGCCGAGGCGCTGAAGCGTGCTCCGGCTGCCAGCGGCCAGATCATTCTTGTGAATCTATCCGGCCGTGGCGACAAAGACACCGACATTTATCGGGAGAATTTCCCGGAATTGGACCATCCCGATGAGCTCAAGTAATCGCATCGCCAAAGCATTCGCCGCCCGCCGCCCGCTATTGGTCAGCTACCTGACGGCCGGATTCCCGTCGCCCGAGCGCACGGTGGAGCTTGCCCTGGCGCTGGAGCGCGGCGGCACCGGCCTGCTGGAACTCGGCGTGCCGTTTTCCGATCCGGTCGCCGACGGCCCCGTCATCCAGCACGCTTCAGATGCGGCGTTGAGGGCCGGTACGACAGTGGCCAAGGTGCTCGAAATCGCGCATGAAATCCGCTCCCGAAGCGCCATGCCGATGATCCTGTTCAGCTACATCAACCCGTTGCTGCACTATGGCTTTGAACGCCTTTGCGCGGACGCCGCCGCCGCCGGCGTTGACGGAATGCTGATCACGGACCTTAGCGTGGAGGAGGCCGGCCAGAAGGTGCCGGCGATTCATGCCGCCGGGCTCGACACGGTCTTTCTGGCTGCGCCGACGTCGACGCCGCACCGCCTGGCGCTGGCCGCGCAGCACTCATCAGGCTTCGTCTACGTGGTTTCACGCGCCGGCGTCACCGGTGAGCAGACCAGCGTCGCGCGCGGTGTCGAAACGCTGGTCAGTGAATTGCGTTCGCTGACCAAGCTGCCGCTCGCCGTCGGCTTCGGCGTCTCGCGCCGTGAGCACGTCACCGAAATCGGCCACTACGCCGACGGAGTGGTGGTCGGCAGCGCTATCATGCACCTGATTGAGCGGCATGCCGAGGATGCCGGCCTGGCCGCGCGGCTGGAACAATTCTGCAAGGAGTTGCTGGGGGGCGAATGACACCGGAAGAGGCACAAGCGGGACTCGACGCGCTACGCTCCGAAATCGACCGGATCGACCTTGAGTTGTTGGTTCTATTGAATGAGCGCGCCAGCGTAGCCGGCCGCATCGGCGACATCAAGAAGCAGATGACGATGGCCGTCTACGAACCGAAGCGTGAGGAACAGGTGTTCCGCAACGCCATCGCGCACAACGCCGGGCCGCTGTCGGAGCCTGCCGTGCGCCGCCTGTTCGAGCGCATCATCGACGAGATGCGTCTGCTGCAACGCGAGCGGATCAACAAGGAGAAGCAGTCATGATCGTGGTGATGGAAAAGGGCGCCACCGAGGAGCAGATCGAAGCGGTCATCGAAAAGCTCGTCGAAATGGAGTTCGTGGTGCACCGCTCCACCGGCGCCGTGCACACCGTGCTGGGCGGCGTGGGCCCCACCGAAAAACTCGACCCGGAAGAGTTCAAGGTGATGGATGGCGTGCTGGAGTGCCATCGCATTCTCGCGCCCTACCAACTGGCCGGGCGCGGCTTCCGGCCGGAAGGCACCGTCATTCATCTGGAGCGCACGCTCACCGGCTCGCTCGATATCGGCGGCTCCAACGTCGTTGTGGCCGCGGGCCCAGGACTGGTGGACGACGAGCGTCTGGCCATGAACGTAGCCGAGCGCGTACGCCAGGCCGGCGCGCGCTTGCTGCTGGGCGGCGGCACACCCGCCGAGATTGAGGAGCCCGCCGACGATCGCCTGAAGTTGCTGCGCCGTGCCTCCGATGCAAACGGCCTGTTCCTGGCCTGCGAAGTACCTGATACGACGCGCATAGGACTTGTCTCCGAATACGCCGACGTGCTGATGGTCAGCTCACGCAACATGGAGAATCATGCGCTATTGCGCGCGCTGGGCGCACTGCGCAAGCCGGTAATGCTGGCACGCTCAGTGGGGGCCACGCTTGAAGAACTGCTCACCGCCGCCGATATTATCCTGAAGGCCGGCAATTATGACGTGATTTTGTGCGAGCGTGGCATCCGCACGTTCGAAACGTACACGAAATATACGCTTGATTTAGCTGCCGTTCCAGTGCTGAAGAAGCTCTCGCACCTACCGGTAATTGTCGATCCGTCCAGCGCCACCGGGCGCCGCGACAAGGTGGCGCCGATGGCCCGCGCCGCCGTGGCCGCCGGGGCCGATGGCGTGCTGATTGATGTTCATCCCGATCCCGGCCACTCGCCCGTCGAGGGCGCTCAGTGGTTGAGCGCCCAGCAGTTCGACGATCTGATGAAGCAGCTCAAGACGATTGCCGCCGCCGTTGGACGGACCGCCTAGCATCACCATGCAAACCGTCTCCATTGTCGGCGTTGGCTTGATTGGCGGCTCTTTCGCGCTGGCGTTGCGCGACGCCGGCTTCACCGGCACGATTCTTGGCGTCAGCTCGCCACGCACCATTGCCGAGGCGCTTAAGCTGGACGTTATCGATCAGGGCGCAACGCTTGAAGAGGCTTGTGCCGTCTCCGACCTGATCTATCTCTCCGGCCCGATTCACTCCATTCTGAAGACCATCGGACGGCTGGATGGGCTGGTCAAGCCCGGTGCGCTGGTCACCGATGCGGGCTCCACCAAGGCGCGCATCTGCGCGGCCGGCGCGCAGTTAAAAAATGCTCAGTTCCTCGGCGCGCACCCGATGGCGGGCAAGGAGACGCGCGGTGTCGGTTCAGCCGAGGCGGGGCTGTTCCGTGGCCGTCCGTATCTACTCACACCCAATTCGCCGGCCGATCTGGAAACACCCGCCGCACGCTCCTTGATCACCTGGATCGAGCGTATCGGCTCTGTGGTGCGCGTACTCACCCCCACCGGGCACGACCGCATTGTGGCCCTCAGTTCGCACCTGCCCCAACTGTTGTCGACGTGTCTGGCATCAACCCTGGAGCACCACCCCGCCAGCACGCAAGTATCGCAGGCCGCAGGCTCAGGCTTGGTGGATTCGACACGGCTCGCGCTGAGTGCGTGGGACATCTGGCACGATATTCTCGACACCAACCGCGAGTCGATCCTTGAGGCCTTGGACCTGTTTGCCGCTAACTGGCAGCAACTCCGCAGCCACTTGCATGACACAGATCTGAAGCAGGAATTTGCCGACGGCGCCGAGTTTGCCCGCCGTTTGCGTAACCGCGCGTCCTAGCGGACAGCCATCTCGTCCAAATCGTAATAGCCGTGCCGCCAGTATAGTTGCAGTTTCTCGTTGCGGAAGCTGGCGGCTAGCCGCAGCTCAACGGGATGGTACTTGCCGCCGCCCAGACGCTGGCGGGGCCGGAACGTCATCACGTATTGCTGGTGTATGTCCAGCAGCCCCAGCAGGCGGACAAACTCTTGCGGCGTGACATCACCGAAGTAGACGCCGCCCGTCAACTCGGCGAATTCGCTCAGATCACCCGCCGGCGGTGATTCATCCAGCTCCGTCGCCGCCGTCCAGAATTCGACGGCGTATAGATACGCGTCGGCCTCTACCAACTCACGCTTCAAGTTCCGCGCAAGCGTACGGCTGGAGTTGTCCTGGCCATCCGAGATCACAAAGATCACCTTGCGGTGGTGCCGCGCCTGCTTCAATTGCTGAAGCGCCAGCTCAAGCGCATCGTACAATGGCGTCGAGCCCTTGGCCGCGGTCAGCGCACTCGCGGCTAGAATCGCGTCCGGCTTCGTGGTAAACGGCACCTGTAACGTCGGCTTCTGTTTGCATAACACCAACGCGTACTCATCTTCCGGATGGGTTTGACGAAAGAATGCGCGCAGCGCTTCCTTGCCACGGCTGAGCGCGGGCGACATGCTCCCGCTGGCGTCAAAGACAATCACGGCTGAGACAGGCGTGTCCTCGCGCCAGAAGCGGTCGATCTCGGCCGGAGCGCGGTCTACGCGGAGACGGAAGTCCTTCGCTTCGAGATCGGTCACCAGATGCTCATGACGGTCCATCACCACGGCATTTACCAGCACACGGTCCGAAGTCACTTCGAACACACCGGGCCGCATCTGCGCCGCGAGCGGAGCCGCCAGCACAAGCATCAGGCTGCGAGTTGCCAGGGACACAACTCATGCTAGGCGCCAGCCCAGTAACCGCCCTATCGGGTCGAAGCTGTATTGGCATCGCCGTAGGCGCTGTATTTACGTAATGATGCCCTTGCGCACAGCGTAGAGTATCAGCTCCGGCACCGAGTGCAGATTCAGCTTTTGCAAAATATGGGTGCGGTGCGTCTCCACGGTGTGCAGGCTGAGGTTCAGCAGGTTGGCGATTTCCTTGTTGGTTTTGCCCTCGGCGATCAACTGCAGGATCTCGCGCTCGCGTGAACTCAGCAGTTCATAACTGTCTTCCGAGCCGCGCTGTTCCAGTTGCCGGACATAATCTTCCAACAGCATCCGGCTCACCGCCGGGCTGAAAAACGACTTGCCCTCACGCACGGCATATACGGCCCGGATCAGGTCCGCTTCGGCCGAGTCCTTCAAGATGTACGCCTTGGCGCCGTATTTCAGCGCGCGCATCACGTAGCCTTCGTCCGAGTGCATGCTCAGGATCACCACGGCGGTCTTCGGCGCCGCGGCCATAATCTGCCGTGTCGCCTCAATCCCGTTCAACTGCGGCATGGCTATGTCGATCACCACCACGTCGGGCTTCAGCTCTTCGGCCAGACGCACGGCCTGACGGCCATCGTCAGCCTCGCCCACCACTTCCAGGCCGTGGTTCTTTTCAAGCACCATGCGCAGCCCGGCGCGCATTACCATGTGATCGTCAGCCAGTAGAATCCTGGTTTTCATGCGCGCAATCCATCCTCACCCTGCAACGGCAATTCCATCTTGATTACAGTTCCCCGGCCCGGCGCGGACTCCACCACCAGCTCACCGCCCAGTTGCGATACCCGCTCGTGCATACCCAACAGCCCGATGCCCTTCGTTGTCTTCGGATCGAAACCATGCCCGTCGTCGCGGATCAGCATCCGCAGCCGTCCTTCGCCGCTGCGCAAGACGATTTCGACTGACTTTGCACGCGAATGCCGCGCAGCGTTTTGCAATGCCTCCTGCACCACACGGTAAATGGTAGTACGTAACGGATCAGGCAGTTCCAACTCTTCTTCATCCGCGTTGACACGCACGTCCATGCCCGTGCGCCGCGACGTCTCGCGCGCCTGCCAGTACAACGCCGGCACCAGCCCCAGATCGTCGAGCATCGACGGCCTGAGCAGCAGCGTCATATTCCGCACCGTGCTCATCGCCGTCTCGGCCAGCCGATGCGCCGAATCCACTCTCTGGGCCGCGCCGCCGGCGCCCTTCAGTTCGCCACTGGCCTGCCCCAAATCCACCAGCAGCGCGCCCAGCACGTCCAGCACGGTGATGCGCTGGGGCAGCGCGCCGAACTGG
>CAYZIX010000080.1:0-20209 GCA_964478395.1 uncultured Candidatus Solibacter sp. | reverse complement strand
CCGAGGCACAAAAACGCCGGCCGCCAGCACGCCCACCAGCACCACCCCGGGCGCCCCGACCTGCGGGCAGTGCGGTTGGCGGAACGTCACCAGCGTCTCCTCCCGCCCTGCGCGAAGTGCGGTTGGCGGAACGTCAGCAGCGTGTCCTTCAGCACAAAGTGGAGCACCGTCGCCGGCAGCATCGGCAGATGCGCGATGGCCGCATTGGCCGCATAGTTCGCCGCCGGCAGCACAGCCAGCACGAACGATCGCACCAGCAGCGAAATCGGGTCCAGCAGTGCGCCAATTGCGGTCCCAAACAGAGCGGCGGCGAGTGTGGCAAGCAGCACGTAATACTTCACCCGCTGCCAGCCGTGATACCGGTTCGCGTCCAGCCGCGCCCGCCCGCGGTTGCGCCCCCATCCGAGCGAACTCACCCACTGGTTCAGCGTCCCCAGCGGGCACACCCAGCCACAGAAGAAGCGGCCCAGGAAAAAGGTGGGGATGAGCACAACCAGCGCCCATAGCATCGAGCCTTCCAACCTGTGCGCCGCCAGTGCGTTCAGCACGGCGTTCAGCGGATCGATTTCGAGAAAGACACTCGCTGGCCACCCGAGCCGGATCTCCCCGCCCGCTCCGGCCAGTGAATGGCGGAACTCCGTCCGCACAATGAGCAGAACGAACAGGGTCAGGAAGATGCCCTGCGACCAACGTCGTATGCGCGCCACCTTCATGGCGCGCTCAGTGTATCATGCCCGCCGCGGCTACTTCGCTTTGGTCCACTCCTCCACCCACTCAAGAAACGTCTTGTACCACAGCAATGAATTTTGCGGCTTCAGCACCCAGTGGCCCTCGTCCGGGTAAATCAGCAGCTTCGACGGCACCTTCTGCACCTGTAGCGCTGTGAACAGTTGCAGCCCTTGCCCGAAGGGCACGCGGAAATCCAGCTCGCCGTGAATCACCAGCGTCGGCGTTTTGAAGCGTCCGGCGAACTTCGACGGCGACCACTTCTCGTGCATCTCCGGCGACTGCCACGGCAGCCCCTTGAACTCCCACGCGTTGAACCACAGCTCCTCGGTCTCGCCGCCCATGCTGGCCAGATCGTAGACGCCCGCGTGCGACACCAGCGCCTTGAAGCGCTCCGTGTGGCCCAGCATCCAGTCCACCATGTAGCCGCCGTAGCTGCCGCCCGCCGCCGCCATGCGCGCGCCGTCCACATAGGGCAGTTTTTCGACGTAGTCGGCCACCGCCATGATGTCGTCGTAGGCCCGTCCACCCCAGTCGCCGTTGATATCGTCGGTGAACTTCGTGCCATAGCCCGTGCTGCCGCGTGGATTCGGCATCACCACCACGAAACCGGCGGTGGCGAACACCTGCTGGTTCCAGCGGTAGCTGAACGCTTCACCCCAGGCGCCCTGCGGCCCGCCGTGGATCAAAAACAGAACCGGGTACTTTTTGTTTGAATCAAAATCCGGTGGTTTTAGCAGGAAGCTGTGTACCTGCGCCCCTTCGGCGCCCGTCACCGTGAACTCTTCCATCCGCCGCAGATCATGGCTCGCCAGGAACGCCTCGTTCAGCTTTGTCAGCGCCACCGGCGCGCCGCCTGCGCTGGCAGCCTTGTAGATTTCGGTCGGGCTGGAACCGGTCACTTCCGTGTAGATCAGAGTTTTGCCGTCGGCCGTGAATTGCAGGTCATCGACGTGTGTCGAGCCCTGTGTCAACGCGCGGATGCCGCCGCCGGTGGCCGCAATCATCTGCGCCTGTTGCCGTCCGCGATCGTCCACCGTGAATGCCAGCCGCCGCGAATCCGGATACCAGGTGAAGCCGGTCACGTGCCGGTCGACGCTCTCGGTCAATACGTTGATCTTGCCCGTTTCGCGTTCCATCACCACCAGCCGCCAGCGGTCGGCCTCATAGCCGGCGCGCGTCTGCATGCGCCAGGCAATCATCTTGCCGTCCGGCGAATAGGCCGGGCTGGCGTCCGCGCCCACGCTGGTGGAAATCTTCTTTGCTTCGCCGCCGGTAATCGGCACTGTGTAGAGGTCCCAGTTGGTGCTCAGCGCCTGTTCCGGATCCAGCTTGGCGGCATAGCAAACCTCCTGCCCATCGGGCGACACGGCGTAGTCCTGCCCACCCATCGAATACGGCGGCGTGTCGTACTTCGTGTCCGGCGTCAGGTCGCGCACCGCCCCGCTTTCCACGTCCACGGCCAGAATGTGCTTCACCCGCGGTCCGTGCCATTCGGTCCAGTGCCGGTAGAGCAGGTTTGTGTAGATCCGCGCCTTTACTTTGCTCTTCGCCGCCGCTTCAATCTTGGCTGCGTTGCAGGCGTCGTCGGCGTTGCACTCCGGGTACACGTCGGACGTGAATACCAGCGTCTTTCCATCGCCGGCCCAGATCGCGCCATCGGCTTCGGTGGAGAGCTTCGTAATCTGTTTCGCGCCGGTGCCGTCGGCGTTCATGATCCAGATCTGCGACTGTCCGGAGCGCGTCGAAATCCATGCAATCTGCTTCGAATCAGGCGAAAAACGGGCGCCCGTATTGCGGCCCTCGGTCGTCAGCGCGTGCGGTGCGCCGCCGTGCAGCTTCACCAGCCACACTTGGCGCGACTGCGTGTTCTTCTCCACATCCACCACGCCCACGGTGAACACCACGGCATGCCCGTCGGGCGCTACCGATGGTTCGGAGATGCGCTTCAGCTTCATCATCTCCGTTGCGGTAAAGGGTGTCTTCGGAGCGGCCAGAGCCAGGCTGGCCAGTAGGCAGGACGAAACAATCAAACGGCCGGACATACCCTCAATGATACGATGGTAGTTTCCACGCTGGATTTACTTATGGTTCGTCCCTACCGCGGTATCTACCCCAAAATCGCTGCTTCCGCCTATGTCGACCAGGCTTCCACGGTCATCGGCGATGTCACGCTCGGCGAGCGCGCTTCCGTCTGGCCCGGCGCCGTCGTGCGCGGCGACGTCAATCGTATTGAGATCGGTGACGATTCGAATATCCAGGACGGCTCCGTGCTCCACGGTGAACTGGACCGCTATCCGGTCATCCTCGGCTCGCGCGTTACCGTTGGCCACATGGTGTGCCTGCACGGCTGCGTGATTGAAGACGACGTGCTGGTCGGCATCGGCGCCATCGTGCTGAACGGTGCCAAGGTGGGCCACGGCTCGGTCATCGCGGCTGGTGCGCTGGTGCCCGAAGGCATGGAAGTTCCGCCGGACTCGATGGTGATGGGCGTACCTGCCAAGGTCCGCCGCTCGGTCACTGAAGATGAGAAGAAGCGCTTCGCCGAAAACGCACAGCGCTACATCCGCTACCGCCAGGAATATCGCGACGAGGCGGCGCACTAATCATGATCAAGGCCATACGCGGCACGCGCGACATTCTGCCCCCGGACTCCGCCCTCTGGAATCACGTGGAGCGGACGACACGCGAAACGTTCCGCACATTCAACTACCACGAGATCCGCACGCCCATCTTTGAAGAGACCGCGCTGTTTGCGCGTGGCGTCGGCTCGGAAACCGACATCGTCTCGAAAGAGATGTACACGTGGGAGGATCGTGATGGCAGCTCCATCACGCTGCGCCCTGAAAACACGGCCTCAGTCATGCGTGCCTACATCGAGCACCGCCTCGACCAGGTGCCGGGCCTCAAAAAGCTCTATTACATTGGCCCGATGTTTCGCCGCGAACGCCCGCAAAAAGGGCGCTACCGCCAGTTCGCGCAGATCGGCGCCGAATGCATCGGCTCGGAGTCGCCCGTTGTCGACGCCGAGATGATTGAACTGGCGCTGGAGATTCTCAAGCGCGCCGGCGTCAGTGCGCCGCACCTGATCATCAACTCGGTCGGTTGCCCCACGTGCCGCCCGAAGTTTGTCGAGGCGCTGCGCACGCGTCTGGCCGATGTGAAAGACAAGATGTGCACCGACTGCCAGCGCCGCGCTGAAACCAACGCGCTGCGCGTGCTCGATTGCAAGGTGCCCGACGACCAGCCGATCATCGATGCGCTGCCGTCAATTCTCGATCACCTGTGCGAGGGCTGCGCGGCGCACTTTGCGCGGGTGCGGGCGCTGCTTACGGCGCGCGGCATCGAGTTTGAAATTCGCCCGCGCCTGGTGCGCGGGCTGGACTACTACACGCGCACCACGTTCGAGGTGACGCACGGAGCGCTGGGCGCGCAGAATTCGATTCTCGGCGGCGGGCGCTACGACGGGTTGGCCGAGTCCATCGGCTCGAAGATCGCAGCGCCGGGCATCGGTTTTTCAATCGGCGAAGACAGGCTGGTTTTGGCCCTTGAAGAGCACCAAAAAGGCGCCGATTTGGAGCGTTTGGACGTGTTTTTGATCGCCATGGGCGATGCGGCGCTGGATCATGCCGCAGTGCTGGCCGGTGAGCTGCGGCGCGCCGGTTTGAGCGTCGAGCTGAGCGCCGATCACAAGGTGAAACGCGCTATGGAGGCCGCCAACAGGGCTCAAGCGCGCTATGCGCTGCTGCTGGGCGACAACGAAATTGCGGCCGGCGCCTACACGGTGAAGACCATGGAGAGTGGCGAGCAGCGTTCGTTCGACCGGGCCGCGTTGATCGACATATTGAAACATTGAGATATTACGATATGTTTGATTCGTGATACGATCTCCCTTGGAGGTGGTAGCACGAATTGAATTGTCGTATGCTTATATGTCTTGCCGGCTTGTCGCTGGCGGCGCAGGAGAATCCGTTCTTCCTGAAGCAGAGTGTGACGGTTACGGCCACGCGTAGCGAGCTGGATGTGGAGCGCTCGCCGGTGTCAGCCACCACGGTGACGGCCGACGAGATCCGCGCGCGCAATCTGCAATTGGTAGACCGTGCGTTGAACCTGGTGCCGGGCCTGTACGGCTTCCGCGCCAAGGGCTACGCCGACACGCTGGCTGGAATCGGCATGCGTGGTTTTGCCGGCCGCGGCTCGGCGCAACCGCGCACGCTGGTGCTGATCGATGGCCAACCGTTGAACGACAGCTACACCGGGCAGGTGACATGGTCGACGCTGCCTATCGACGAATTGGAACGCGTTGAAGTGGTGCGCGGCAGCTTCTCGTCGCTGTACGGCGGCAACGCGATGGGTGGCGTGATCAACATTCTCACCAAGCCGGTGGAGCGGCGCAGGGCGGAGATCTACGGGCAATGGGGATCGATGGACACGACGCGCTGGGGCGTGCGCGCGGCGGACCGCTGGGGCCAACGGCTGGGCATCAGCGCGGCCTTCGACCGGCTGCAATCGGGCGGCTACGCTTCGCAGCGGGTGACGTCGGCCGGTACGGTGAGCACGTCCGGAACACCGGTGACCGGTTTTGTTCCGACGCTCACGAGCACCGGTGGGCAGACGTTTCTGATTGGCGACACGGGCAATAATTGGTGGGCGCAGTATTCGGCGCGGGTGCGGGCCGACTACACGTTTTCACGCAAGACCACGGCCTATGTACAACTGCTGCGGCAACATTCTGACTACGGTTATGACGCACCGAACAGCTATCTACGCACGGCCGCGGGTGCGGTGTTCAATAACGGTACGGCGTTGTGGACATACAACGGTGTGTCGCGCCGGGCGAGCGTGACGCCCGCGACATTCATGGACGGCGCGGGCGGCGTGCGATCGTGGCTGGCGAGCGCGAAGCTCCATCACGAATTCCAAGACGGCTCGCGGCTACGGCTGGGCGGGGGCTGGCAGAACGCGCCGACGAATTACTATTCGACGGTGTCAACATCGACCATCAGCGACCGCCCGTATCGCAGTTGGTTTGGCGAAGGGCAGTGGACGCGGCGGCTCCTGCGGACGCACGAACTGGTAGCGGGCACGGAACTGCGGCGCGACTCCAGTTCTCTGATCGAGAGCACGGTACCCGACTGGACGAAGCGCGACGTGGGCAACGTGGCCTCCGGCACGGCGCGCGGGCAGGCTTACACGCAGGGCGTTTACGCGCAGGATAGCTGGACTCCGATGGAGCGGCTGAGCGTAGTGGGCGGAGCGCGTTATGACTACTGGCGGACGTCGAACGGCACCTATCAGAGCGGATCTGCGGCGGCGACGAACTACGACAGCCGGTCGTCGAACAGCGTTACGGCCAAACTGGCGGGCCGCTATCAGATAGCGGGCCTGGGCGTGCGCGCGAGCGCCGGCAACTCGTTCCGCAACCCCACGGTGTACGACCTGTACCGCACCTGGCGCAGCTCGTCGGGCATCACGTATGCGGCCAACCCGGACTTGCAGCCGGAGCATATGGTGAGCGGCGAGGTGGGCATAGGCCGGCGTTGGTCGAACAAAAGCGAATTTGATGTGGCGGTGTACCAGAACAGCGTCAGCGACTTGATCTACCGCTCCACCGACTACACGGTAGATGCAAGCGGCAAGTACCGGCCGGTGGTGAACGCGGCGCGATCGCGCGCGCGCGGACTGGAAGCATCGGGCAAGCTGCCACTGCGCGCGTGGCTGCTGGCGCAGGCGGGCTACACGTACACAAACGCGAAAATCACCGAGCAGCCAACGACGCCCGAGAACGTCGGCAAGCGCATTCCGTTTGTGCCGAACCACGTTTCGACGTTCGGCCTGATTGCGGCGCGCCCGCGCTGGACCGGAACCCTCACGGGCCGCTATGTTTCACGCGTTTATTCGTCCGATCTGAACACGGACACGGTGAAGGGCGTCTACGGCGCCTACGATCCATACTTCGAGATGGAAGCCAGCGCGGGTGTGCCGGTGGGCCGGCACGTGACGCTGGAGGTGGGCGCGGACAACCTGTTGGGGCGACGGTATTACTACTACTACGCGGTGCCGGGACGGACGGTGTTCGGGCGGGTGAGGCTGCGGCTGTGAAGGCGGGCGGCAGCCCTGGGCTCACGCCCGGGGGCGAAAGGGCCGCGTTTGGCAGCGCGCGCAACCGCTCGCTTACGCTCGCGGCTCGTTTTACAGCACTGACGTTGTTACTCGGCCTGCCGATGTCGGCCGAGCCGTTGCGCGTGGCCGTGGTCACGCGGCTGGGGCAGGCGCTGGATGAAGGCTACGCGCGCTTTGCGGCGCGTTGGGGCCAGGACCGAATTGCGTTCACGCACGGCGATCCGCAGGCGATGCCGGTGGGGATTGACCAAGCAGAAGTTATATTCACATATAACCTGCACGCGGCCGAGGCGCAGGCGATTGCGCCGCGCATGCGGGCGCTGATTGCGCGCGGGGCGCGGGTGTACGGCCACTGGCCGGAGGGCGCGGAGAAGTTCTGGGGACTGAAGCAATCGCGCGCCGAGCTGGACGTGGCGGTGGAGTATTGGAGCTACGGCGGCGCGGAGAACATGGCCCGTTTCTTCGCGTATTTGTATGAACGCGCGGGGCGGACGGGCGTCACAGTGGAGCCGGCGGAGCGCGTGCCGACGGTGGGCATTTATCATCCGCGCGCCGGGCGCACATTTGCGACGCTGGACGAATACTTGCGCTGGTATCAGCCGGGAGAGAAGCCACGCGCGGCGGTGCTGTTCTATCACACGGCCATCAAGAACAAAGACCTGGCGCACATCGACGCGCTGATTGCGGCGCTAGAGGCGCACGGGATGGCGGCGGTGGCGGTGTTCGGCTGGCCACCGACATTGTGCGAGCCGCTGCTGCGCGATATGGACCTGGTGCTGGCGCTGAACCTGGGCTTTGCCAAACCGGATGACGCCGCGATGCTCAAGCGCGTGGGGGCGCATGTTATCCAACTGATGACGACGCGGCAGACACGGGCCGAGTGGGCGGCGTCGCCGCACGGCGTGCGTCTAGACCAGATGGCGATACAGGTGGCGGCGCCGGAGTGCGCGGGCGCGGATCAACCAATGACGATTGGAACGACGGAGCGCCCGGCCGATGGCAAGGCGCTGGTCACGCGGCCGATTGAAGAGCGCATTGAGTGCGCGGCGGCGCGGGCGGCGCACTGGGTGAAGCTGCGGCGAGCGGCAAATATCGATAAAAAGATTGCACTGATTTACTACAACGACCCGGCGGGGTCGGGCAATATCGGGGCGAGCTACTTGAACGTGGTGCCGTCGATTGCGCGACTGTTGGAGCGGCTTACCGCGGAAGGCTACCGCACGGGCGGGCGTACGCCGAAGGCCGACGAACTGCTGCGGCTGCTGGAGCGCAGTGGGCGCAACGTGGAAGAGTGGCAGCCGGGTGAACTGGAGCGGATGGCGACGGGCGGCGGGCTGACGCTGATCCCGATGGACCAATACAAGCGCTGGCTGGCGAAGCTGCCGGCCGGCTTTCAGGCGCAGGTGATGCGGGACTGGGGCGCGCCGGAGAAGAGCACGATCATGTGCGTGCGGACGCGTGACGGCAAGGCGTATTTCGTGCTGCCGGGGCTGCGGATGGGCAATGTGTGGGTGGGGCCGCAGCCGCTGCGGTCGTCGATGTTGAAATCGGCCGCGATGCAGCACAATCGCGCCGTGACGCCGCCGCACGCCTACATCGCGGCGTACCTGTGGCTGCGGGAAGTGTTCGGCGCCGATGCGCTGGTCCACATCGGGCGGCATGGGACGCACGAGTTTCTGCCGGGCAAGAATACCGGCTCCAGCGGCGACGATGCTGCCGAGGTGCTGTTGGGCGACGTGCCCGTGCCGTACTTCTACATCATCGACGGCGCGGCGGAGTCGATGACGGCGCGGCGGCGCGGCGCGGCGACGCTGATTGGCCATCTGACACCGCTGCTGGTGGCGGGTGGCAAACAGAAAGAGTTCGAAACACTGCGGCACGCGCTGGAAGAGGAAGAGCGCGCGGCGAAGGAGGCTCCGGCGCTGGCTGGGCAGTATCGCGAAACGGCGCAGGGCGAGGTGAAGCGGCTGAAGCTGGATGTGGCGCTGGATGTTGTGGCGAAGCCGTGGGACCAGGTGCGGGCGCGGGTGAGCGAGTATCTGGATGAGGTGGAAGAGTCGGTGATCCCGATGGGGCTGCACACTATCGGTGTGGCGCCGCGTGCGGAACTGGTGCAAGAGTCGGCACGGGAGTTGCACAAGACTGCGGACGAGAAGACGGTGGAGGCGTGGATCAAGAATCTGGAAGAGTCGCCGGAGCTGGAGTTGCGGCGGTTTGTGGACGTACTGGCCGGGCGGTACCAGCCGAGCGGGCCGGCGGGCGATCCGCTGCGGGCGCCGGCGGCGTTGCCCAGCGGGCGGGCGCTGCACGATTTCGATCCGTCGCTGATTCCGACAAAAGAGGCGTGCGCACTGGGGCGGAAGCTGGGCGACGAGCTGCTGCGGAATTTGAAGGCGCGCGACGGCGAGTATCCGGAGAAGGTGAGTCTGGTGCTGTGGTACGGCGAGACGATCCGGCACCAGGGCGCGATGGAGTGCCAGGCGCTTTGGCTGATGGGTGTGGAGCCGCGCTGGAACTCGCGCGGCGTGGTGGATGAGCTGAAGCTGATTCCGGACGAGAAGCTGGGGCGACCGCGCGTCGATGTTGTGATGAGTATTGCGGGCATTTACCGCGATGGTTTTCCGGATAAGGCGCTGCTGCTGGACCGGGCGTCGCGGATGGTGCAACAGGCGGGCGACAATGCGCTGCGGCGGCACACGCAGGCGGCGGCGGCGGAGCTGGAAAAGAAGGGTCTGAAGCGCGAGGCCGCCGAGAAGGCGGCGCAGGCACGCGTATTTGGGCCGGCGCCGGGCGACTATGGGGCGGGGATCTCGCGGCTGGTGAAGCAGGGCCGCAAGAGCGAGATGGTGGACGCGTACCTACAGCACAACAATCACGCGTATGGCGCGCCGGGCTGGGGTGTGACGACCGAGGGTGCGCTGGAGGCGGCGCTGCGCGGTAACCGGGCGGTGGTGCATTCGCGGTCGACGAATTTGTATGGAGTGGTGGACAACGACGATTTCTTCGACTACGCGGGCGGGCTGGCGGCGGCGACGAAGGCCGCCAATGGCGGGCGCGCCGTGCCGATGGTGGTCGAGAATCTGCGCAAGCGCGGCGCGGAGAAACTGACCGATTTTCGCGCGTTTCTGTCGGCGGAATTGCAGAGCCGGACGTGGAATCCGAAGTGGATTGCGGAGATGCAGCGGGCGGGCTACGGTGGGGCGCGCGAGATGGCGGATCAGATTGAGAATCTGAATGGCTGGCAGGCGACGGCGCCGGAGCAGGTGGACGGATCGTTTTGGCGCAAGACGTACGACGTGTACGTGGCGGACCGTCATGGGTTGGGGCTGCGGAAGTTTTTTGCGCAGGCGAATCCGGCGGCGCGGCGGGCGCTGATTGGCCGCCTGCTGAAGGTGGAACGCGAGGGCGGCGTCCAGTTCACGGACGCGGAGCGGCGCGCGATGCGGGCGGAGGCGGCAACACCAGCACAGCCCGCGCCGGCCGGGGCCGGTGGCGGAGAAGGCGCGCGGCGCGGCGCTGCGATGGCTGTGCGGAGACGGCCGGTGCGCATATTCGAGGTGCCGCATTGGGCGCCGAAGCTGGAGATGACCGAGGCAAGCGTCGGGCTGACGCTGTTCGGTCTGTTCTTGCTCTGGAGCCTGGCGGCGGGGTGCGGCCACGCGGCCGGGCTGCGGGTGCGCCGGGCAGAGCTGGTGACGTTGCGCAGCGACGCTAGAGACGGAAAGTAGCCAGACGGTCGCGTACGGCCGTCTGCGCGACATCGGCTCCGCCGGCGAACCAGGTGCTTTCGCCGCCGGGGAGTAGGCCGAGCAGTTCATCGTAGGTCCAGGCGCGGGCGTCGGGGAAGGCGGCGTAGCCGAGTGAGTCGGCCAGACGCCAGGCAATCTGCACGGTGCGGCAGAGGCTGTCGTCGTCGACAGGCTCGTCATGATGGGTGGCGATGGCGGCGGCGATTTCGTCGGGAAAGTTCCAATCCTGGGCAAGGTAGGCGCCGGCGGCGCAATGATCGATCTCGAAGAGATCGCGCTCCGTCTTGAGCAGATCGAAGTGACACTCGTTGGAGACGTCGAGCATGCGCGCGTACTCTTCCGGGTAGGCGGCCATGATGCCGAGCGTGCCGAGGTTGTGCAGCAGGCCCGCGGTGTAGGCGGCGTCGACGTCGATGCGGGCGGCGCGGGCGGCCTCGCCCGAGAGCATGGCAGTGACGAGGCTGTGCACCCAGAAGGTGCGTAGCGACTCGACCTTGACGGCCGATTTAAGCATGGTGTTGAGCGCGATGAGCGTGGCCATGGCCTTGACTCGATCCAGACCCAGCAACGCGACGGCGCGTTCGGCCGAGGTGATTTCGCGCGAGACTCCGAACAGCGCGGAGTTGGCGACGCGCAGGATCTCGGCTAGAAACGTCGGATCCAACTGGATGATTGCGGCGATATCGTGCGTCGAGATGTCGTCGCTCTTGGCCAGCGCCAGTACACGGTTGGCGACGGCGGGAAAAGGCGGCAACAAGCGCAGCGCCCAAGGGCGGGCGGGCTTGGCCAGCAGGTCGGGCATAACAGGCTCCTCACAGGAGCTAGTGGCCCAGCGGCGAACCAGTTCTCAGGAAGAGTTCGGCGCCTAGGCCGAGCGGGGCTTGACTTCGAGCTGGTTGACGACCTGCTTGACGCCCTTCACCTTGCGGGCGAGCTTTTCGGCCTTTTCCTTGAACTTTTCCTTCTCGACGACGCCTTTGATGGTGACCACGCCGTTCTGCACATCGATCTCAAAGCCGCCGCCTTTGACGTCGGGGTCTGAGGCCAGCTTGCGCGCCACCATATCGTGAATTAAGTCATCGGAAGTCTGGGCCCACACCGCCACGCCAGCGCACAGAGCCGGGGCCAAGACGAACCGCAGGAATCGAGTGCGAGAGATCATCTTGCCCACATTATGCGTCATCGGTGGGGGTATCGAGCAAGACCGGACCGTCGGCCGCTTCCGGACCTTCAGCCTGCGGTTCGGCGCCGAGCATGGCGCGCCAGTCGAGCTCCTTCAAAAAGCGCTCGTTTTCACGCCAGCCGGGGCTTACCTTGACGAACAGTGCGAGGAAGACTTTGCGGCCGAGCGTCGCCTCCAGGTCCAGGCGGGCTTCGGTGCCGATGGCTTTCAAGCGCGCGCCCTTGGCGCCGAGCAGGATGACCTTCTGGCCGGGGCGCTCGACGTGGATGGTGGCGGAGATGCGCAGCAGGCGTCCTTCCTCTTTCCACTCGTCGACGACCACGGCCACGGCGTGCGGTACTTCCTCGCGCGTGGCGGCAAGGATTTTCTCGCGAATGATCTCGGCGCCGAGGAAACGTTCGGGCTGGTCGGTGAGGTGGTCCTCGGGAAACCAGGACGGGCCCTCGGGCATGTGCTTGAGGATAACGTCGCGCAGCTCTTCCGTGCCCTCGCCGGTGAGCGCCGAGATGGGCATGAACTCGATGAAATCGTGGAGCAGGCGGTAGCGTTCAAGCAGCGGCAGCAGGGCGGACTTCGATTCCAGCGCGTCAATCTTGTTGAAGACAGCGACGGTGGGTGTGGAGGCGCGCTTCACCAGTTGAAGGGCCAGCTCATCGTCGGGCGAGGCGGGGCGCGTGGAGTCGATCAACAACAGCAGCAGGTCGCGTTCGTCCAACGCCTCACGGATGGACTCCATCATGCGGCGGTTGAAGAGCGTTTCACCCTCGTGCACGCCGGGCGTGTCGACGAAGACCACCTGCGCGGCGGGCGTCGACCAGACGCCTTGAATGGTGGTGCGGGTGGTTTGAGGCTTGTCGGCGACGATGGCGAGCTTGGAGCCGATGAGCGTGTTGAGCAGCGTGCTTTTGCCGGCGTTGGGGCGGCCCAGGATGGAGACGAATCCGGAGCGGTGTTTGGGCTTCGCGTTGCGGCGCGGGCGGGTCATGAATTCTCGCTTTCTTGGGTGGGCGGGGGCAGGGCGGAGATACGGAGCTGGTCGACACGATAGTCGTCCGCAGCCAGAATTTCCAGCCGCAAGCCATCGCGTTCGATCACGTCGCCCGGTTGCGGTACGGCGCCAAACCACTCATTGGCCAGACCACCCACGGTGGTGGCCTCGATGTCTTCACCGGGACGGAAACCGAAGAGGTCGCGGAGGTGGTCCACGTCATAGGAGCCGGCGACGACGATGGAGCCGTCGGGCGCCTTGATGGTGTCGTGCGCGGGCTCGTGTTCGTCGCGGATCTCGCCGAACACCTCTTCCATGAGGTCTTCCATGGAGGCCAGACCGGCCAGGCGGCCGTATTCGTCAATCACGGCGACGATCTGAATGCCCTTGGACTGCATCAGGCGCTGCAAGGAGGCGACCAGCATGGTTTCCGGCACGATCTTGAGCTCGCGCATCAGGTCGGCGATCGATTTCGAGCGGCGCTGCTCTTCGTCCAACTCATAGAGATCGCGGACGTGGACGAAGCCGCGCAACTGGTCGATGGCACCGTCGTAGACCGGGATGCGCGAGTACTGCTGGTGCTTGGCGAGCAGGCGCAACTCGTCCAGAGTGGAGTGGATGTCGATGGCGATAATGTCGCGGCGCGGGGTCATTACTTCGCGGACGCGCTTGTCGCCAAAGGCCACGACGTTCTGAATGAGGCGGGAGTCCTCTTTTTCGATAATGCCCTCTTCCTCGCCGGCCGAGATGAGGGCGTCAATGTCATCGCCGGGCTCGGGCTGCTCGTGACCGGCATGGGGCGAGCCTAATTCAAAGAGCGACTGCAGGAAGGTGAGCAATGAAGTGAGCGGGCGGGCGATCAGAGCGACCAGGCGCAGCAGCGGGACCAGCGGCAACGCCCAGCGGCCCGACGAACGGCGGTAGAGCATCTGCGGCACGATGTACGCCGCAACCAGCATCAGAAACCAGGCCGAAAGCAGGCCTTCCAGCGCGCCGGCCCAGTCATTGCGGTCGAGCAGAGCGGCCAACACCATGACGGAGCCGGTGACAACCAGCAGCGTGTGCTTGACCAGCGAATAGGTGAGCGCGCCGCGCTCGGTGTCGTAGCCGAGCTTGTCCTGCAACTCTTCCTTGAAATAAGTGAGCGCGGCGGTGTCGCGGGTGCGCAGGCGCAGCGATTCCAGGTAGAGGAGTTGGGCATAGCAGACCAGCACGAGTATTGCGGCCAGGACGAAAGCGAGAACGAAGATCACGCCTTGCTCCTGGGGGGGCGTCGCGTATCCGCTCCCTTACGGTCGCGGCTCGTTCTTTCAATCAGGCCGGCGGGCAGGCCGTAACGCTGGCGCAGGCGCGTTTCCAGACGGCGCATGCGGCCGCGGTCGGTTTCATGGTCGTGGCCAAGCAAGTGGAGCAGGCCGTGCAACAGCAACACGCGGATTTCGGTGGCTGTCGCATGGCCAAACTCAAGCGCCTGGCGGCGGGCATGGGCGACGGATATAGCGATGTCGCCGAGCGGACCGGCCGAGTCGCCAGATGGGAAGCTGAGCACATCGGTGGAGGCATCGACGTGGCGGAACTCACGGTTCAGCTCATGCAGCCGGGCTTCGGTGGTGACGAGCGCACAAAACGGGCGGGCGCCGGCCAACTCCACGCTCAACTGCGCGGCAAAGGCTTCCAGTTCGCGCCGCGGGCAACCCGCAGCACGGGTCTCAAAAATCAGAAATCGATCGGAGCTCATTGGTTTACGCCGGTTGGGCGCCGGGGGCGGGGGCCTCGGCGGCCACGCCGTCCTGTAGGGTCAGTGACATCTGGCGACCGGAGCCGGTCTGCTCAGCATGACGCTCGTACGCTTTGACGATGCGCTGAACGAGCGGGTTGCGGACGACGTCGCGCTCGTCAAACGTGATGACATGGACACCGTCCACGCCGCGCAGCACCTCAACAGCGTCGCTTAGGCCGCAGCGCCTGCCGGGCGGCAGGTCGATTTGCGTCAGATCGCCTGTGACCACCATTTTCGCGTTGAATCCCTGGCGTGTCAGCACCATCTTCATCTGCTCTGCCGTGGAATTCTGCGCCTCATCTAGAATGATAAAACTGTCGTTCAACGTGCGGCCGCGCATGAAGGCCAACGGGGCAATCTCAATGACATTCCGTTCGAGGAATTTCTCGACTTTTTCGGTGTCGAGCATGTCGAACAGCGCGTCGTAGAGCGGGCGCAGGTAGGGGTCGACCTTCTCCTGCAGCGTGCCGGGCAAGAAGCCCAGACGTTCACCGGCTTCGACGGCGGGGCGCGTCAGGATAATGCGCGTGACCTGCTTGTTCAGCAGCGCCGAGATGGCCATGGCAACGGCAAGATAGGTCTTGCCGGTTCCGGCCGGGCCAATGCCGAAAACCAACTCCCCGCGCTCCATCAAATCGAGGTAGGCGCGCTGGTTGGGCGTCTTGGGCACAATGGTTTTCTTGCCGAAGTTGCGCGCCTTACCGCTCTCCACCAGGCTGCGCAAGGTGGCCGTATCGTCGGCCGTGGCAACCCGCAAAATGGAATGCAGTTCGCCGGGCGCGAACTTGTGGCCGGCATCGGTCAGAGCCATATAGTCGCTGACAATATGTTCCGTGCGTTCGACACCGGCATCTGGACCCTCAATTTCCAGGGCGTCGTGCGTAAGCAGGAGTGAGACGGCGAGAGTGGATTCCAGCAGGCGGATGTTTTCATCGCGGGTGCCGAAAAAACTCTCAAGGCCGCGGGTGAGAGGGATGCGCGCTTTCATGCCGGAGATACACTAGCCCCCGCGAAGGCCTCGACTGTCATCGTGCCCTCAATATAGCACAGCACTTCATGTATGGCGTTGTCGATAGAGGGTTTTCAGCCGCTGGACGAGGCCCAGACGGCCAAGCGCGGCATAGACCAGACGGCGCACGGCGCCGCGCGCCAGCCGCGCCGCCAGGTACGGCAACGTCGGGATAGAGCGGCGGAATAGAAGCACTTCAGCATAAGGTGCGCGCGCGGAGGCAAAGACCTCCTTATAGCCCGAATCGCCAAGGCCAAAGTCAATGGTATGAGCGAGTTGGCCGTTGCAGAGGTCCTCCAGCACGAACTGGAACAGCACCGCACCGGGGCGGGCGTCGCGAAAAGCTGGGTCGAAACCGGTATAGAGGCCCCAAAAGACGCCGCGGTAAAGCGAGCCGAGGTAGAAGGCGGCCGGGCGTTCATCCAAGTAAAGAAGATAGGCGCGCAGACCGGGCAGGCGCGCAACGGCAGGATCGAGTCCTGCGCCGATGCGGTGCTGGTAGGAGGCAAGGTCGATGCGCGAGACGTCGTCCAGAAATGCGGCGGGGCTGGTCAGGCAGCGGAACTCCACCGAATGAGCGCGGCTAAGCCGGTTCAGCGCATTACGGAGCTTCTTGCGGGTGGTCTTGGAATGGGCGGCGAGCAGGGCGTCGTAACTGTCGGGCAGGTCGAGGCTATAGCGGTCGTTGGCATGGGGAAAGTGGTCGCGCCAGAGCCAGGGGATGCCCGTCAGGCGGCGATGCAGCGGTGAGCTCTCCGGGATATAGCCGAAGCGGGCCCAGTGGGCGCCGGTAGAAACAAGCAGTTGTTCGATCGAACCGACGAGGGCGTCGGCCGCGCCGCCGTCCAGCGCGCCGTAAGTGAAGCCGTAATCGACATCAATGAAACGGCCTTTGAGCTGGGCAATTAGGGCGGCGCGAGGGGCATCGGCCAGGTAAAGCAGGCAGACGGGCGGCGGACCGGCGGCTTCCAGCGTGGCGAGGTCCGCGCCGGGGTGCCAGGCGTTTTGGGCGAAAAAAACGTCGAAGGCGTGGATATCCGGCCAGGTGCGGAGGATGGCAACGCGGCCGGCAGGCGGATTGATCATGCAGGTCTATTATCGGCCGGGCCAGGGTGAGGCAGCACGGAGGAACGTGCGAGATGGCCTGAAATCATCAATCTGCGCGACTTAGTTGACAGCTCCGGGCAGGCTTAGTATTCTAGAAAGGTTTGAGGAGTTCTTCAGCTCCAGGCTACCCTTGCCGTGTGCCGCACAGTGTGGCGCGATAAAGCGGTAAGCCGGCCGGGAGCCCGCCCCGAGGTCTGGACAGACTTAAGCGCTGATTCGGATATGGGCGGGTCTAAATGAGTGACCCTCTTGTTTACGGCGGGCAATTGAGTCCGTCGCGTAGGTTGGATCGACTTCGAGGTTTCAAGCCGGCCAGTTTGTTTGTGGCGCCCTGATGGGCAGTCGCGGCCGATTGCGGACCGGCTGGAATTAAGACGCTTAAAGCAAGCAGCTCGGAGAGGATAGTTCGTGCCCACTTTCAATCAGCTTGTTCGCAAGGGCCGCAGGCCCACCCGCTATAAGACAGCCAGTCCAGCACTGCAAAGCTGCCCGCAGCGCCGCGGCGTCTGCACACGCGTCTACACGACAACGCCGAAAAAGCCGAACTCGGCACTGCGTAAGGTGGCTCGCGTGCGCCTGACGAACGGCGTCGAAGTGACGACCTATATCCCGGGCGTCGGCCACAACCTGCAGGAGCACTCGATTGTGCTGATCCGCGGCGGCCGTGTCAAGGATTTGCCCGGTGTGCGCTATCACGTGGTGCGCGGGACGCTGGATACGGCCGGAGTGTCGGGCCGCATGCAGAGCCGCTCGAAGTACGGCGCCAAGCGCCCGAAGGCCGGTGCGGCGCCCGCGAAGAAGAAGTAAGGAGCTCGGGAAGAGGAAGCCATGCCCCGTAGAAGACGCGCTGAAATCCGCCAAGTCCAGCCCGACGGAGTGTACAATTCCACGCTCGCCGAGAAGTTTATCAACTCGATGATGTGGGAAGGGAAGAAGACCACTTCGCAGTGGATCTTCTACACCGCGCTCGACGTGATCCGTGAGCGTGCTAACGACGATCCGCTGAAGCTGTTCAAGAAGGCTGTTGAGAATTGCAAGCCGGTACTCGAGGTCAAGACGCGCCGTGTGGGCGGCGCGAACTACCAGGTGCCGATTGAAGTGCCGAACAATCGCCGGACGTCACTGGCGATCCGTTGGATTCTGCTCGGTGCGCGGGCGCGCGCCGACAAGAATATGGCTGAAAAGCTGGCCAACGAGTTGTTGGACGCCGCCAATCTGCGCGGCGCGGCAATTAAGAAAAAAGACGACGTGCATCGCATGGCGGAGGCTAACAAGGCTTTCGCACATTACCGCTGGTAGGAAAGGGGAACTCGTAGCTCAGCCGCCGCGCGAGCGACGACTTTATGTCACGCACAATCGCACTCGAGAAGTTTCGGAATATCGGCATCATGGCCCACATCGATGCCGGTAAGACCACTACGACCGAGCGCATTCTCTATTACACGGGTCGCACCTACAAGATTGGTGAGGTGCATGATGGCACCGCCACCATGGACTGGATGGTGCAGGAGCAGGAGCGCGGTATCACGATTACGTCGGCCGCGACAACCTGCGCGTGGCGCGACTACGAGATCAACATTATCGATACGCCCGGCCACGTGGATTTTACGGCCGAGGTGGAGCGCAGTCTGAGAGTGCTGGATGGCGCGGTGGCGGTGTTTGACGCCGTGGCCGGCGTGCAGCCGCAGTCGGAGACGGTGTGGCGTCAGGCGGATAAGTATTCGGTGCCGCGCATCTGCTTCATCAATAAGATGGACCGCGTGGGCGCGGACTTCTTCCGCTCGGTCGACACAATCGTCGAGAAGTTGCAGGCGCGTCCGGTTCCGATTCAGATTCCGGTGGGCGCTGAGGATCAGTTCAAGGGTGTCGTCGACCTGATCACGATGAAGGCCCGTATCTGGCGCGATGAGACGCTGGGCGCCGCCTACGATGACGTCGAGATCCCTGACGAGTTGCTCAAGACGGCCAAGGAATACCGCGAGAAGATGGTCGAGGCCGCCGCCGAATGTGACGACCACGCCATGGAGCGTTATCTGAATGGCGAGGAGCTGACTCCGGAAGAGATTATGGTGGGGCTTCGCAAAGGCACCATCGCGCTGAAGATGTTCCCGGTGATCTGCGGTTCGGCGTTCAAGAACAAGGGCGTGCAAAACATGCTCGACGCGGCCGTGGACCTGCTGCCGTCGCCGCTCGACATCCCGCCGGTGCGGGGTAACGACGTCGACAACCCGCAGGTGGAGTTGGAGCGGAAAGCCAGTGACGACGAGCCGTTTGCCGCGCTGGTGTTCAAGATTATGACGGATCCGTTTGTCGGCCAGTTGGCCTTCATTCGGGTCTACTCGGGCAAGCTTTCAACCGGCGACACGATTTTGAATGTCAGCCGTGGACGGCGCGAACGGATCGGGCGCTTGGTGAAGATGCACGCGAACAAGCGTGAGGAGATCACCGAGGTGCTGGCGGGCGACATTGCAGCCTGCGTGGGCTTGAAGTCGGTGTCGACGTCGGACACGATCTGTAGTGATGAGCAGCCGATTTCACTTGAGACGATCGAGTTTGCGGCCCCGGTGATCCAGCTTGCGATTGAGCCGAAGACGAAGGCCGATCAGGAAAAGCTGGGCTTGGCGATCGCGAAGCTGGTGCAGGAAGATCCGACCTTGAAGGTGAACACGGATCCGGAAACCGGCCAGACGATTCTGTCCGGCATGGGCGAGCTTCACCTGGAGATCATCGTCGACCGGTTGCAGCGTGAGTTCAACGTGGGCGCCAACGTCGGCAAGCCGCAGGTGGCTTACCGCGAGACGATCACGAAGTCCTCTGATGCCGAGGGCCGGTTTGTGCGCCAGACGGGTGGCCGTGGCCAGTATGGCCACGTGAAGATCAGGCTGGAGCCGAATCCGGAGAAGGAATACGAGTTCGTGAACGCCGTTGTCGGCGGCACGGTGCCGAAAGAGTTCATCGGGCCGGCCGAGAAGGGCATTCAGGAAGCGCTTGAAGGCGGCGTGCTGGCGGGCTTCCCGATGGCAAACGTCAAGGTAACGCTATACGACGGTAGCTATCACGATGTGGACAGCTCCGAAATGGCGTTCAAGATTGCAGGCTCGATGGCGCTGAAGGCGGCTGCGCAAAAGGCCAAGCCAGTGCTGCTGGAGCCGGTGATGAGTGTTGAGGTAGTGGTTCCGGATGAGTACATGGGCGCGGTGAACGGCGATCTGATCAGCCGTCGCGGGCGCCTGGAGGGCATGGAGCTGAAAGGCGCCACGCAGATTATCCGGGCGATGGTGCCGCTGGCGCAGATGTTCGGTTATGCGACCGAGTTGCGCTCGCGCACGCAGGGCCGCGGCAGCTTCACGATGCATTTTGGCCGTTACGAAGAGGCGCCGGCGTCGGTCACCGAAGAGGTGGTCAGCCGGATGCAGGGCAAGAATTAGAGTTTAGGAGACAGGCTTCTTACTAGGATCGCTTCGAAGTCGCGTAGGAGAGACATAAGGTCATGGCGAAAGAGAAATTTGATCGCAGCAAACCGCACGTCAACATCGGCACGATC
>CAYZIX010000079.1:0-20235 GCA_964478395.1 uncultured Candidatus Solibacter sp. | reverse complement strand
ACCACCATGACGCCACGCGTGGCGTCAAACTCCACACTGAGCGCGCCGTGCGGTGTGGGCGTATGTCCGCTGACGCGCGTCAGCGTGAGCCCCAGATGCGGTGTGACGGCCCAGCGCGCGAAACCCGGCTCGACCGGCCGCAGTCCGAGTGTCTCTTCATTGAGCCATTTGACGATGCCGCTGCTCCACGGATGGCAGAGGCTGGTATAGCCGGTCTGGTTGTTCGGCACCGGATCGTTCGGGCCGAGGAAACGGTTCCAGTCCGGCCGGAAGAGTTCGAAGAAGGTGGTGCCGCCGTATTTGAGTTGTGCGCCCCAGAGGTCGCGCACTGCGGCCAGCGCATCGTCGTAAAGTCCGACACGCGCCATGGCCTGCAGAATGAAGTACTGGTTGAAGGGCGAGTAGGCCAGCCGGTTCAGTGGATCGTGAAACTCGCGCGTCCAGATCGGCCGCGCCGCCTCAGCCAGCCCCGCGGTGACCGCCTCGGCCGCGACAAAGACGCCCGAGTCGCGTTGCCAACTAGACTGCGCTTCGAACGCCCGCGTCCATTTGTCGGCAAGCGTTTCGAGCTGTGCGGCCTGCGGCCGGCCATGCAGCGCCCAGGCGAGTTCGCGCGCGGCGCGGATGGCCAGCAGACGGTAGGAGTTTTTGCACTCGGGCCGGTTGGGCTCCTCGAATACGGCGCTCAGACGCTCGTCGGAGCCGTAGAAGTGCATCGGCGGGTCGGTCCAGATCTCCTCGGCTCGTTTCAGTTTGCCGAGCGCGATGGGAGCGAGTTGGTCGAGCGCATCTTTGTCCGCCGTGTAGCGGTAGTAGTCGACCAGGCTCAACACCCAGTAGAGCGAGTAGTTCTCAATCTTGTTATCGACATGCGCGGTGCGCTCGATATTCAGGCGGATGAAGTCCCAGTTGCCGAAGGCGGCCAGCGCGGCGGCCTGCGAGGTGTGCGCGTCGCCGGTCCAGCTGATGCGGTCGCCGCGGTCCATCAGGATGGCGCCGAAGTAGTCCTTCTCAAGATTCAGTTTGACGGCATAGGCGCCGGTGTACCAGATGCGCGTGAGCAGCGGGTCGGAGGAAGAGAAGGCGCCTTCGTAGTTGGCGGGCTTGGTCTGGCAGACAAGCCGCACGGCGGTGATGTGCCATGGCCGCTCCACGCGGCGCGCGTGGATCCAGCCGAAGCGCACGCCCTCGTAGAGGTCGCGGTTTAGCTCCAGGCGGTACGTGTTCCCGTAACGGACCGGCGCGAGGGTCTTGATGGGGTGTTTCGGCCCGCGGTTGACGATGGCCGGCTGGTTGTACTCGCTGATGCTCATTTCGACCTCGCCCGCCAGATCTGGGCTGTCGAATTCAAGCCACGCGGCGCTCTCCACGCCGAAGTCGAAGCAGATGGAGCCCGCCTCGCATACGGTGATGGCGCCCTTCGTGCCGACGGTGAAGGCGCCGGGTGTTTCGATGAAAGTGCGGCGCGGCGAGAGCGTGTAGGTTTGCAGCCCATCGGAGGCCTGTACCTTCTGCCAGCGGTAACGGACGAGCGGGTCGGGCGACTCGGCGACGGCGGGTCCGGAGTAGGTGCCGCCGTTCAGTTTCGGGTAACGGTCCAGGCCCTCGCCGGCGTCGGCGAGGCTCGTCAGCAATAGCAACAGGGGAAGGAAGTTTCGGTACAGCACTCCCCCCAGTATCCAAGAATGAAAAACGCTTTAGTGAGAAGGTGTGCGGCCGATAGCGCCGTTTGAATAGAATCAGCAAAGAGAGGTGATTCCCGCTATGGTCCACGAGCCACAAAACACACGGCGCGCGTTTCTGGGCGCTGCCGCCGCCTTGGCCGCCACGCTGCCGGCGTCGGCTAAGGAGAAGCAGATCAAACCAGGCGTGCCGGCGCGCGACGCGGCGCGGGTTGTCGGCGCCAACGATCGCATTCGTATTGGCATGATCGGTGTCGGCATCATGGGCACCGGCCACCTGCGCGCCTTCGCGCGTCAGCAGGCCACCGATAAGGACATCGAAATCGCGGCCGTGTCCGACGTCTATAAGCGCCATCGCGACCGGGCCAAGGCCATCACGAAGCTCGAGGACAAAGACATTGTCATCGACTACCGCGAGGTGCTGCAGCGCCGTGACATCGACTGCGTGCTGATTGCGACGCCCGACCACTGGCATGCACAGATGGCGATCGACGCCTTCGCCGCCGGCAAGGACGTGTACCTGCAAAAGCCCATCACGCTGACCGTGGACGAGAGTGCGCAGGTGATTGCCGCGGCGAAGAAGTACAACCGCGTGCTGCAGGTGGGCAGCCAGTTCTTGAGCGATGCGCGCTGGCACAAGGTGCGTGAACTGATTGGCGAAGGCGCCATTGGCGAGGTGCTGTGGGGCCAGACCACGTACAGCCGCAACTCCGTCGTGGGTGAGTGGAATTACTACGTTGACGAAGAGGCGACGCCGGAGACCATCGATTGGACGCGTTGGCTGGGGTCCGCCAAGAAGCGGCCGTTCAGCGCCGAGCGCTACTTCCGTTGGCGGAAATATTGGGAATATTCGAACGGCATCGCGTCCGATTTGTTCTATCACCGCGTGGGTCCGATGCTGTTCGCCATGGGCGCCACGTACCCAACGCGCGTTTCCGGCGGCGGCGGCATCTTCGTACAGAAGGACCGCGACGTGCCCGATACGCTGGCGATGATCGCCGAATATGAGAAGTTCATGATTGTAGTGGCTGGCTCGATGGCTAACTCGGCGCCGAACCGCTATCTGCCCGAGGTCATTTACGGCCACTCCGGCACGATCCTGGTTGAGCAGCAGAAGGTGACCGTGACGCCTGAAATGATGGTGGCCAAGGCGCTGAAGCGGCCGACCGAAGTGCGGTCGTTTGATTTTCCGACGGCGACGCGCGAGATGGCGCGCAGGCATTCGGACGATTTCTTCTCCTGCATGAGAACGCGTAAGACACCGAATCTGGGGCCGGACCTCGCGCACCAGATCATGGTGTCGGTAATGCTGGGTTGCGAAAGCTGGCGGCAGGGCGAGATGAAGCTGTTCGATCCGGCTGCGGTGAAGCGCACGCGTAAGGCGGCGGCGCGCCCGGCCTATGAGGGCGACGGCAAGAACAGCCCGCTGGGGCCGCGTAAAGAGCCGTCCGTCTAGTCGTGAAGACGTTGTTCGCAGTATCGGCGTTGGCTGGAGCTGCTTACTTCATAAGCATTCCGTGGCACCCCTTCGGGGGTGCCACTTTGCTTAAGGCGATGCTGGCGGCGCCGTTGGCTGTAGCTGCGGCGCGTGAGCGGCGCGGGTGGCTGGCCGCCGCATTGGCGCTGGGCTGCTGTGGCGACGTGCTGCTGGGCTTCAAGGGCCTGTTTCTGGCGGGGCTGGTGGCCTTTCTCGCCGGCCACCTCTGCTACATCCGTTATTTCGGGAAGATGGCCGGTAGTGGGCGGAAAGTAGTGCGCGCGGCGGTGATCGCGATCATGATTAGCTACGGCGCCTGGTTGACGCCTAGCCTGGGCGCCATGACGGTGCCGGCGTGGCTGTATCTGGCGGCGATCACGGCGATGGCGGTGACGGTGTTGGGCGCGCGAATGACGCTGCCATGGGCGGCGCTGGGCGCGGTGATGTTTCTAATTTCCGACGCGGCGCTGGCGGCGGCGCGCTTTCACGGGCGCTTCGCGGCGGTGTCGTGGATCATCTGGGGCACATATTGCGTGGCGCAATGGGGATTGGCTTGGGGCGGGATGCGGGACGTAGCCGTGAATGGAATTGACGCGCGCGCTACACTGCAAGAGAAGTGAGCTCAAGCGCACAACCCGGTCCGGAGCCCGTCGAGGCCCCTACGCCAGAGACCAGCCTGTTCGCCGCCGAGCGGCAGATGGCTCAGGAACAGTTGGCGGCCGCCTGGCAACTGCACGTCGAGCAGATCCAGGCGCAACTCGAAAGCGGCTGGCGCGATCACGTGCGGCGTGCTTTTGACGAACGTTTCGACGCGCTGGAGGCCACCTTTGAACAGGAGGTGGAGCGGCGTGTTGCTGCGCGCCTGGTGGAAGAGAGCGAGCGGACGCGCGAGGCGGCATTGCGCGCAACCACCGAGCGTCTGAATCAGACAACGCGACGTCTGGAACAGGCCGAGGACGGCAACGGCTGGGCCGCGGCGCTACTGGATGGCGCGTGGGGCCACGCAGTGCGCGTGGTGCTGTTCGGCGTGGCCGGTGAAGCGCTTCTTTATGAAGACCATCGTTCTTCTGAGCCGCTGAGTGGCACGCCCGTACCCTTCAACTTGGCGTCGGCGCCGGCATTTGCCAGCGTTGTGGAGAGCATGGATGCGGTGATCGCCATGGCGGCGCCGGGCGAGTTGGGTGAGACACTCTGCGCGTGGTTGGGGCTGAACGAGGAACGGCGTGTCGCATTGGTGCCGGTGCGTGTGGGCCAATCCACGGGTAAACAGCGTGTGGCGGCTGTGCTCTACGCTGACGGAAACGGCGAGCCGCTGGACATCAATGCGCTGGAGCTGGTGGCTGCGATTGCGGGCTTGGCGCTGGATGCGCAGCAGGCGGCGAAACGCCTGGCGCCGGCAAGCGGCGGCGTGGTCAGCATTGGCGCCGCTCCGCCAGCCGCGACCGCGCAGTGGGACTTGCTGCCGCGCGAAGAGCAGGAGTTGCACGCCAAAGCGCAGCGCTTCGCACGTGTGCGAGTGGCTGAGATGCGGCTGTATCAGGCACAGGCCGTGCGTCAGGGGCGTGAGCAGGCACGGCTTTACATGGCTCTGCGCGGCGAGATGGACCGTTGCCGGGCGCAGTTCAAACACGAATTTCTGACCGTACCGTCGATGGTGGACTACTTCCATATGGAGCTGGTCCGGACACTCGCCAACGACGATGCCTCGCTGCTGGGGGTGGAGTACCCTGGGCCGCTTGTTTAGAGTAGCGGCGCTGCTGGCCGCGGCAGCGTGCCTGGTGGCGGCGGCGGACCTGAAAACGGCTGTCGGAGCGCTGGAGCGTGGGGACGCCCGGCAAGCTCTGCACCTGCTGTTGGCCGAGCCGTCGCGTAAGTCGCCGGTGGCCGACTACATCGCCTACTGGACCGCGCAGGCCCATTTCCAACTAAAAAACTACGGCGATGTCGGGCCTGCATTGGAGCCGCTGTGGGCGCTGCAAATCGCCTCGCCCGTGGCTGGAAAGGCGGCGGTGCTGGGTGCTCGCGCGGCCGTAGAGGCCGGCAATGGCGAAGCGGCATTGCGAATGCTGAAGCGCGCTCCGTCGGGCCAGTTGCCTGAGCCACAGGCTCTGCTAGTGGAAGCCCGGGCGCGGCTCTTGACCGGTGAGACGCAGATTGCGGCCGACCGTTTTCAGGCTGTCTACTATGGATACCCGCTGAGCGACGAGGCTCGTGATGCGAGCGAAGAGCTGGCGCGGCTGAGTGGCGCTCCGGCGGTGCCCGGTGTCCTGCGGTTGGCGCGCGCCCGCAAGCTGAACGAGAGCCGGCAGGCTGAGCGCGCGCAGAACGAATACGAAGACTTGGTTACGGCCCTGAGCGGCGAGGAGCGGGAGATGGCCCGCGTCGGCGTTGGCGCCGCGCTGTACCAGCAGCGCAAAACCGAGGCCGCTGTGCGTCAGCTAAAGGATTTGGAGCTGACCGGCGTGGACGCTGAGGCCGAGCGGCTGTACTGGCTGGCGGCCTGTTACAGCCGGTTGGATGAGAACGACGCGATGCTGGCCACGGTGGAAGAGCTGGCGCGGCGTGCTCCCGCCTCGCCGTGGCGTCTGAAGGCGCTTGTCCTGGCCGGCAATAGTCTATTGGTGGAGAACGACACGCGGCGCTACCCGCCGCTATACGCAGCCTGTGCCCGCGATTTTCCCGATTCGGACCAGGCCGCTTACTGTCACTGGAAGGTGGCTTGGCGGGCCTATCTGGACCGCCGGGCCGACGTGCATACGCTGATGGTGGAGCACCTGCGGCGATATCCGTCGTCGGAGAAAGCAGGCGCCGCGGTCTACTACCTGGGCCGTCTGGCTGAGGATGCGCACGATACCGCGGCGGCGCGCCATTATTTCGAAGAGCTCATCACGCGCTTCCCGAACTACTATTACGCGCACCAGGCGCGCGAGCGTCTGGGCCGCCTGGCGGCGCACGGGACGAATGGATCGACGGCCGCCGGCCAGGTGCTCAGCTCGATTGCCTGGCCGGAGCGGGAGCGTAAGCCGGCTTTCACTGCGTCCGATCCGGCGACGCGCCTGCGTCTGGAGCGTGGCCGGATGCTGGCCCGGGCAGGGTTGGACAACTGGGCCGAGAGCGAACTGCGTTTTGCCGCGCGCCAGGGCGGCGTGAACCGCTTCGTGTTGGCAATGGAGCTGTCGGAGATGGCGGCGCGGCGGCGTTCGACCGACGTGAGCGTCCGCCACATTATGGGAGCGGTGCCCGACTACCTGTGGATTCCGCGCGACGCAGCGCCGCGGCGCTTCTGGCAATTGGCTTTCCCATTCCCCTACCGTGCGCAGATTGAACGGCTGGCGCGGCAGAACGATTTGGATCCGTTTCTGGTGGCGGCGCTGATCCGGCAGGAGTCGCTGTTCAATCCAGACGCGGTGTCGGTATCGAACGCCATCGGGCTGATGCAGGTGATGCCCGGGACGGGGCGGGAGCTGGGCCGCAAGGTCGGATTGAAGGGCGTGCGCCCGGCCACGCTGAAACGACCGGACGTCAATCTGAAACTGGGCACGTATTATTTGCGGCGGCAACTGGATGCTCGCAACGGGAGCGTGGAGGAGACACTGGCCGGTTACAATGCCGGACCGACGCGTATTCCGGTTTGGAAGACGTGGGCCGAGTACCGCGAGCCCAGCGAGTTTGTCGAGACCATCCCGTTCACGCAGACGCGCGACTACGTGCAAATCATTCTGCGCAATGCAGATTTCTACCGTTGGCTGTACGCCGGCACGGTGGCGCCGGCCGAGCCGGAAGTGGTGGACAAGAAACCTGCGGCAACGAAAAAGACGGCGGCTCCGTCCAAGAAAAAGTTGAGGAAGGCCAAGCGGCGTAAATAACCATCGCGGTATTCAAATTGTCCCGCGAATGTGAGATTCTGAGACTGTCGGAAGTACTTCTCAAGAGATATGAATTGTCTGATCCGTACCAGCTCTAGTAGAAGACCATGAAGCTGCCGAGAATCCTTCTAGTGGAAGAGCAACCCGTCCGGCAAAACGGTGCCGGACCGGCGATGGCGTTGGAAGAGGGCGGCGCGCGTGTGTTTGCCGTCACCCTGGGAATCAGTCAGATCCTGGAACAGCAGAGCCTGGACCTCTCGTTCCATGGGTCTGCCGACGGGGAGACGTGGAGCGATAAACCGCTGGCCGCGTTTCCGCAAAAGTTTTATTGCGGCATTTATACGATGATTCTCGACCTGGGCGACCAGCCTGACGTACGCTTTATCCGTGCGCAGTGGAAGGTGCGCCGTTGGGGCCGGGGCGAGCCGACGCCGCTATTTCATTTTGGTGTGTACGCTGAGCCGCTCAGCGCCGAAGTGCTGAAAGCGGCCGTCTAACCCTACAGGCGGTTGATCAGGCTGGCGACATATCCGCCGCCGAAGCCGTTATCGATATTCACTACGCTGACATTGCTTGCGCAACTGTTCAGCATCCCCAACAACGCCGCAAGACCATGAAAACTGGCGCCATAGCCGACGCTGGTTGGCACGGCGATGACTGGGCAGTTGACCAGCCCGCCGACGGCGCTGGGCAGCGCGCCCTCCATGCCGGCGCAGACAACAATGACGCGTGCCTCGCTAATACGGTCGAAGTTGCCGAACAGGCGGTGGATGCCGGCGACGCCGACGTCGTGCACCTGAACCACGTCATTGCCCATGATTTCGGCCGTGATGATGGCCTCCTGGGCGACTGGCAGATCCGTCGTGCCGGCACTGATCACCACCAGTTTCCCCTTGCCGTGGATGGCGTGGTCGCGCCAGACGCGTAGCGCCCCGCAGGCTGGGAAGAACTCGGCTTCAGGGTAGGCCGCGCGCACCAGTTCATACGCTTCCGGTGTGGTGCGGGTGGCCAGAACGTTGGCCGCGCCGCCAAGCAGGTGCGAGGCGATAGTGGCTACCTGTTCGGCCGTCTTGCCTTTGCCGAAGATCACCTCCGGCATCCCGGTACGGATGGCGCGATGGTGGTCGATTGTCGCGAAGCCGATATTTTCAAACGGCATGTGGCGCAATTGTTCAATCGCTCCGTCTACGTCCACATCGCCTGAGCGAACCTGTTCAAGCAGTGCTTTGAGATGATCCTTATCCATGCGGGCTCCTAGAAATCCAGCGTCATGCCGGGCTTCAGCCCGTAGCGTTTGGCTGCGCCGCTGGGCAGGTCCAGAACATACTGCGCGGCAAAGGCGCCGCCGAACTGCATACAGGTATCACGCGCCCCCAGACACGGCGGCGTATCGTGGAGCAGTTGCACAATCTTGTGGTTCTTATCCATCCAGATGACGTCGAGCCGCACTTCCACCTGGTAGTTCCAGAAGGGATAGAAACCTTCGGCGCCGTAAATCAGCAGCAGGCCGCGGTCCGGATCGAGGCTCTTGCGGAAGCGCACGCCTTGCGCGATTTCCAGGCGGTCGGCGGCGCGCTCGACGCGGATGGCCTTGCCATTGGGCAGGCGTAGCGGGATGGTCCGGTAGTCCCCCGGATCGACCGGCGTGTTTGAGCTACAGGCCGCGAGGCCGAGCGTCATCGCCGCAATCGCCAGCATCCGAAGGTTGATTGAAGGCATCGACTAAAATGGTAGCTGGATTGCCTGCCGGAATGCAGCCTACATTCGCCAACCCGGTCCGTACGCCCGCGCTATGGCGCCGCATTGTACTGACGCTTGAGATGATTCGTTTCGAGCATTCGATCTTTGCGCTGCCGTTTGCGCTCACCGGCGCGCTGTTGGCGTGGGATCGTCCTTCGCCGTTATGGCCGCGGCTCTTCTGGATCCTGCTTTGCATGTTGACGGCGCGGTCGGCCGCAATGGCCTTCAATCGCGTGCTGGATGCTGACATTGACGCGCGCAATCCGCGGACGAAGATGCGCCACCTGCCGGCCGGACTGCTGTCGCGCGCCTTTACGTGGGGCTTCATTGCGGCGATGACGGCCGGTTTCCTGCTCAGCGCCGGCATGTTGAATCCACTGTGTCTGAAGTTGGCGCCGGCGGCGTTGGCCGTGGTGTTCTTTTATTCCTGGACCAAACGTTTCACGTCGTTCTCGCATCTGGTGCTGGGCCTTTCACTGGGCATTGCGCCGTCGGCGGCCTGGATTGCCATGCGCGGCGCCTTGGATGCGCGTATCCTGCTGCTGACCGCGGCGGTGACGCTGTGGACCGCGGGCTTCGACATTATTTACTCGTGCCAGGACTATGAATTCGACCAGCGCGAAGGGCTGTTCAGCTTGCCGGCGCGGTTGGGGCTGGCGGGTGCGTTATGGGTATCGCGCATCTTTCACGTGCTGATGGTGGTCTCGCTTGTCTGGATGGGAGTGCTGTTCGCCGTAGGCTGGCCGGCGTGGGTAGGCGTGGCGGTAGTGGCCGCGTTGCTCATCTACGAGCACAGTCTGGTGCACGCGAACGACCTGTCGCGGGTCGATGCGGCGTTCTTCACCATGAACGGCTGGGTGAGTGTGCTGTTTTTCGTTTTCTGGGCAGTGGACATTCTGTGGAGAGGGAGGGGCCTCTAAATGGAGCCTCAATTTGAGGACCGGCGCGTTGCAACGCTGCTCGAAAAAGTGCAGGCCGGCGAGCCGCTTAACTATGACGACGGCTTGGCGCTGTACCGCACCAACGACCTGTTGGGCCTGGGTTACCTGGCGAATCTGGTGCGTGAGCGTCTGCACGGCAACGTGACCTACTTCAACGTCAACCGGCACATCAACCCGACCGATGTCTGCGTGGCCAGTTGCAAGCTCTGCGCCTTCGGCAAGCAGACGCGTTCCACTGAAGCCTACACAATGTCGCTCGATGAGATCTGGGCGCGCGCGGGCCAGGGCGCTGCCGAGGGCGTTACTGAGTTTCACATCGTCGGCGGCCTGCATCCGACGCTCACCATCGAGTGGTTTGAACAGATGCTCAGCGGCCTGAAAGAACGCTATCCCCAGGTCCACCTCAAGGCGTTCACCATGGTCGAGATCGCCTATCTGGCCAAGCGCTTCAAAACACCCGTGGCCGAGGTGCTGCGGCGTTTCAAAGCGGCGGGTATGGACTCCATGCCCGGCGGTGGCGCCGAGATCTTTTCCGAACGCGTGCGGCGCATCATTTGCGATCACAAGATCGATGGCGGCGACTGGCTGGAAGTGGCCCGGCTGGCGCACCAGATGGGCATCGTGAGCAATTGCACCATGCTCTATGGCCACGTCGAAACCGAAGAGGATCGCGTCGACCACCTGTTGCGGCTGCGCGCGCTTCAGGCAGAGACCAACGGGTTTGTTACCTTCATCCCGCTCGCCTTCCACCCCGATAACACTGCGTTGGAGCACGTCGGGCGCACCACTGGATTCGATGATCTGAAAAACATCGCCGTCGCGCGCCTGATGCTCGATAACATCCCACACATCAAGGCCTACTGGGTGATGATGACGCCGCGTATCGCGCAGATTGCCCAGCGCTTCGGCGCTGACGACATCGACGGCACGGTGGTGGAGGAACGCATTTACCACGACGCCGGCGCCGAGACCAGCCAGGGGCTGCGGCGCGGTGAGTTGCTGCGGCTGATCCGCGCTGCCGGCCGTGAGCCTGTCGAGCGCGACACGGCCTACCGCCGCGTGGAGCGCACCGAGACCGCGTTTTCAATTCTGGTTTAGGGAACGACGACGTAAGCCCGCACGGACAACGACGCGCCACCGCGCCACGCCAGCGGCACGGCATGCAGATGGCCGTGACCGGAGGTGAGCGAGCCGAGGTTGGTCATGTGCTCGCAGACCACCACGCCCGCGCCGAGCAGCACGGTGTGCGCCGGGCGGCGCAGGTCGCTGAAGTCGTCGATATTCACTGAATCAATTCCAACGAAAACGGCTCCCGCATCGGCCAGCAACTGTGCGGCATCGGCATTCAGGAAAGGATTCGGTTCGAAGTAAGCGTCCGTGCCCCAGCGTTCGTCCCAGCCGGTGTGGATCAGCACGGCCTTGCCGGTGACATCGAGCCCGGAAAAACTCTCCGGCCCAATCGCGCGGCCCAGGCGTGTGGTGGCGTCGGCGCAAACAAATTCCAGTTCCGCCAACCGTTCGAGCGGCAGCCCGGCTAGATCGGGCGCGTCCGGGAAGCGGTGGTAGGGCGAGTCGACGTATGTGCCGGTGAGGCCGCAAAGGTGGAGCGACGCGATTAGGAACGAGGCCTGATCCTTATACATGCGGCTCGATCCGGCGTGGTCAAAAAGGAGGATTCGCTTGGGGCCGGGCAGGCCGGGAAAAGTCTTCATCCCCTCAACCAAGGGATGGCTCAGTTCTATGAAACGGGGCATTAGGGCGTGATTTTAGTGCGTCAATTTGCTGATTTCAGCGTCGAGATACGCCAATTCGTGTTTCAACTGATCACGAAAACGATCTGTCGCGCAGGACTCAAGCTCGCGTGTAACCCGTGTGCGGCTCAACTCGAGACAGTGCTGCCGGCTCAGCCGGCGGCGATCGTCGTCAGACACCGGAGCCATTGCTTTCGTTGTCTTGGTTCGATGGGCCGCGTCGTGGAGCTGCGATTCCACCGACTTACTTTCCCATCCTCGTGCCATACCTTTATTCTAGTCCTTTATTCCAGGATGGTCCGGACCCGCTGGAACACGGCGTCCAGCATCGCCTCGGTCAAACGGCCGGTGGAGGTGTTCTGCTGGCTGGGGTGGTACGAACTGATCAGCACCGGATCACCGGGCCCGAAGCGGTACTCGCCGTCGTGAATAAACTCGGGCCTCGGACGCCGTCCAGCTAGCCATGTATCAAACGCAATGCGGCCCAGCGCGACAACCACCTGCAGCCGTTTGAGCAACTGCCTCTCGCGCTCAAAATACGGCCGGCACGCAGCCAGTTCTTCCGGTGTGGGACGGTTGCCCGGCGGTGCGCAGCGCCCGGCTGCGCCAACCCAGCAGTCGGTAAGGCGCAGACCGTCGTCCCGGTCTGTGCTTTCTGCCTGATTCGCGAAGCCTGCGCGGTGCAGGGCCCGGTAGAGCCAGTCGCCGGAGCGGTCGCCAGTAAAGACGCGGCCCGTGCGGTTGGCGCCGTGTGCGCCGGGCGCGAGGCCAAGAACATAGAGGCGCGCATTGGGATCGCCGAAGCCGGCGACGGGGCGTCCCCAGTAGTCCCAATCGGCGTAGGCGCGGCGTTTTTCAAGCGCCACCGTCTGGCAGTGT
This sequence comes from uncultured Candidatus Solibacter sp., assembly GCA_964478395.1. GTDB lineage: Bacteria > Acidobacteriota > Terriglobia > Bryobacterales > Bryobacteraceae > Paludibaculum. The sequence continues at coordinate 7,899 of CAYZIX010000079.1, read as the reverse complement.
GCACGCAGACGCGGGCAACGTTCGCAGTGGACAATGTCGTGTTCCAGCCGGGTAAGTGAATCGGACACGGCTACTTCACAATGGCCAGCACGCCTAGGCCGGGAGCTAGCTCCACTTTGGCTGGCGCGGCGGCAAGTTTCAGATCCAGGCGCACCGGCTCGGAGCTGGTTTGGATCCACTCAGTGCGCGTCTTGTTCTGGCCGGGCAACGTGATCACCACGGGCACGTCAATGCCGTAGTTCTCGGGCACGCCGGTCTGGCGGAGCGTGAGCTGTAACTCCACCGCCGGCGCCTTGCCGCGTACACGTGTGGTGAGCTCAAGCGTGGGGACGCCGGTCGAGTAGACCCACGTGTCGAAAAAGCCTTCCAGCTTGCGGTCCGGTGCTCCGGTCGGCATAAACTCGGCGGCAAGCTCGCGGAACTGCTCCGTGGTGATGGTGTGGTAAGCGTAGCGCTTGCGCAGCTCGCCGAGCATGCGGAGGAACGTCGCGTCGCCCATGCGGCGGCGCAGCATATGCAGGATCCAGGAGCCTTTGTCGTACGTGATGACACGCCAGGGGTCGGTGCCCTCAACGGCGCGCAGGCGCTGGCCCCACGTGATGGGGCCGGTGGCTTCTATGCGGGCGCGCGGCTCTCCGGCCATGCTCAGCAGTTCGTCACGATACTCAGCCAGCGTGGTTTCAAGCGCGCGCGGTCCCTTCTTCTTTTCGAGCACCATCAGGGCCGTGTAGTTGGCCAGCGCCTCTTGCAACCATTCGTCGCGGTACGTTGCGGCGGCCACCAGATTGCCCCACCACTGATGGGCGGTCTCGTGTGCGGCCAGCACCTCGGAGTAAAAAGTGTGCTGGGAGGCGGTCTGGACGGAGTGCGGGCGCTCCTTCTCTGTCAGGAAGGAAATCGTGGAGAGATAGATCAGGCCGGGGAAGCCCTGGCCAAAACGGCCCGGAATGGGTGAAACGACCAGTGCCGGTAGTGGTGGCGGACCAAAGTGCGGCACCATCCAATCGAGCGCGGAACTGATGTCGGCGGCGAGACTGGACATGCGTGCGCGCGGATTGGGAGTGGTAGACGGCACGGTGAGCATCTCATTGCGGCGCTGCGAGCCGCGCACGGCCCAGGGAGAAGGGAGAACAACCATCTGCGGCGAGCGCGGTGTCAGTGCGGCCTCCACCTGGCGGTTGGCGCAAACGTCAATGCGGATGCCGTTGCGCGTGAGTGAAACCGAGTCGAAGTCTCCAATATTGAATCCTGCCATCCGCACCGGGCGCGACGTGCGGTGCCGCACCACGCGCTGCTCGCCTTCCGTCTTGTCGTCGACGATATCGCCGGTGGCCACCACGCGCAACGACTTCGGCAGGCGGAACGTCAGATCGAAGTTCGTGAATTGGAAGCTCCGCCCCGGATACCAGTTGGTGCGCGCCGCGACGAAGTAGACGTTATTCCCGGCAGGCTGGATCAAGCGGCCACGGTAGGCGATGGTGATTTCGTGACGCGTGCCAGGCTCGAACGGCCGTGGCAAAACGATGAGAAACGGATTGTTGGCCGAGCCGCGGATCAGGTTGGAACGCAGCGACTCGCGGCGGTAAACCTCGGCAGGAACGCCATCGACAATCGCCGACGTAACATCCAGGCTGTCGGCCAGTTCCAGCGAAAGCGCCGCGCTGATACGGAAGCGCGGATGTGCTGTGAAACGCGCCCGCGCTTCGATGGTGAGGTCCGGCAGGATGGTGGTGTCGATATGGTAGTCCTCCAGCGGAATGTCATCCTCCACCGTGGTGCGGGCTTTACGGTGGGAAAGGCTCTGGAAACTGGTCCAAACGTCAAATGCGCCGGTGCGCTTGCCGGAGACTTCGCCGACAATGATCTGTTCGTTGAGCGTGGGGTCGAACAGCACGTCGAAGTTGCGCTGCTCGCGCGTGGCCAGCCCGGCGTAAAACAGACCGTTCGCGGCGGAATTGTTGATCAGATCCCCAACCATGCGCACCTGAAAGCTGGTCGCGAGGTTGCGCACCGTGTCATTCATGCGGCCGGCCACCAGCAGCCCAAGATCTGGCTGAGGCACAGCGCCGTCTGATGTGACACGCCGGAAGAGCTCATCCACCGTGCCGTCGGTGGAAATCAGGACGGCCGTGCGGAAATGCTCGTTCAAATTGGGCGAGCCAATGGCGGCGGCCAGCGCCGAACGCTCGCCGCGATCCGGCGGGCGCAGCAGAACCTCGGCGTCGTCTGTAGTTTCAGGGGCCGTGAACACGGCCACGACGTGGCGGCCGGCAATCGGCTGGGCGAACGTGAGCAACCCGTTCGTGAAGTAGAACCGGATGTCCTCGCGCGCCAGATCGGCGTCGCGGACCTTGTAGCAGCGTGACGCTTCAAGCGTCAAACCGCGGATCTGTTCGCCCAAAGCGGCGGCCGTGTCGGCGCCAAAGGCTGGCAGCGAGGCCAGAATCACAAGCAAAATCTGGCGGATCGTCACGCTACCAGTGTAAGCTTGGCGCGCGGAACCGGCGCGCCGGTCCGGATGTTATCGTTTGGACGTGGGGCGGGCTGCGACACCTGAGTACGACGAATCCTCCATCCGGCGCTTCTTTGAGCTGTCGCTGACGGGGATGCTGGCCAGCGGCTATGCGGCGTTGGTGGGTGCTGGTCTGGCCAGCGCCAGTCTGGCCGACGCGGTGATGTTGGCGCTGGCCGGTATCGCGCTTGTCCTGCGCATCGTGGCTGTGGCCGGGCGGCGCCACTGGGTTGTGCCGCCGCGCGCCGTCGTCCTGGCGACGCTCGCCTACATGGTTTACTACCCCGTCGACTACATTGTGGTTTCACGGGCGTTTGTCGCGGCTACGCTGCACCTGGTGTGTTTTGTGGCCGCTGTGAAGATACTGACTGCCGAACGGCCGCGCGACTTTTTCTTCCTCAAGGTGATTGCCTTTCTGGAACTGCTGGCCGCGTCGATTCTCTCGGTGAATATCACCTATTTCATTTGTCTGGTGGTGTTCCTTGTTTCGACCATTGCCACGTTCGCGAGTGGCGAGATTCTGCGGGCTGGCCGGAACAGCCGGACGGTGGCGCGCCCGGGTGGCCGGTTGCCCGCGCGGCTCGGCTGGGTGGCCGGTGGTGCGGTGGCCGGCATATTGGCGCTGACGCTGGTGCTGTTCTTCCTTCTGCCGCGCACGGCGCGAGCCGCCTTGGAGCGCTTGATGCCCGGTGGATCGCAGATCTCCGGATACGCCTCCGAAATCACGCTCGGCCAGACCGGAGAGGTACGGCGTAGCGGTGCGGCCATGATGCACGTCAACTTCGGTAAAGACGTGCGGCCGCCGGCACTGAAATGGCGCGGCATGGCGCTGGCCGAGTTCAACGGCTGGAAGTGGTACAACTCGCCCGTCCCGGGGCGGGAGCTGCGGCCGGACAACGGCCTTCTGAAGATTGAAGACGACGATGCGCTGCGCCGTCCGGCGCGGCGTATTAGCTATGAAGTGGTGCTGCATGCGACAGGTACGGACGCGCTGTTCATCGCCGGCCGTCCCGAGTATCTTCGCGTTCCGGCCAGCTTGGTGCTGGCCTCGCCGGGCGGCTACCGCGTGCCGTTGTTCAGCCCGGAGGGCTTCCGTTACATCGTCTACGCCTCACTCGACGCGCAGCCCCTGCATGCGCGCCTTTCACCTCAGGAGCGCGACTTCCATCTGCGGCTGCCACCTGTGGACGGACGCGTGATTGAGCTGGCCCGCTCGCTGACGGCGCATGCCCGCAGCGATGCCGAGCGCGCATGGATTATCGAAAACTACCTGCGGTCGAACTACAGCTACTCGTTGAAGCCGTTGGATCGCACAGTGGACGATCCGCTGGCCCATTTCCTCTTTGAGAACCGGCGCGGCTATTGTGAGTATTTCGCCTCGGCCATGGCTGTGCTGCTGCGTGCGGTGTGGGTGCCGTCGCGTGTGGTGACCGGCTTCCGCGGTGGGACTTATAACGAACTGTCAAAGTGGCAGGTGGTGCGCGCTTCGGACGCTCACGCCTGGGTGGAGGCGTGGATCGACGGGCGCGGCTGGACCGAATATGACCCGACGCCGGCCGATCCCAACGCGCCGGCCGTGGGCGCTGCTTCGCGCCTGTCGCAGTGGCTGGACGCGGCCGAAACGTTCTGGCAGGAGTGGGTGCTCAGCTACGATCTGGACCGCCAGTTGACGCTTGCCTTCCGCGCCGGCCAATCCACGCGGCGCATCCGCATGGAGTGGTTGCGGCGCCCGTGGCGCGAAGCTCAAGGAGCCTGGGGGACAATGGCTGGCGCACCGCGCGCCGTTTGGAGCGCACTTGCCGCGGGCCTGGCGCTGATGGCTCTGCTGGTGTGGAGTTGGCCGCGGCTGCGAACCTGGGCCGAGTTGAAGCGTGAGCGCGGACGCCTGCGCCAGGGGCAGGGTGATCTACACTCGGCTGTGGTGGCTTATCGCGCCATGCTTGCACGGCTCAGCCGTAATGGTTACGTGAAAGCTCCGGCGCAGACGCCAGGCGAATTTGCACGCACACTGCCCGGTGGCCCGCTGGCCGCGCTGGTGGGGCAGTTTACGGCTTGTTATGAGGCGTTGCGCTACGGCGGCGATGCGCGCCAGGCGTCGCACTTGGCTGCGTTACTGGACCGGATTGAGGAGTGGAAATGATCAGACGTCTAATCTTGATGGCGGCGTTGCCGCTGATGCTGGTGGCGGCGGACGCCGACTTCAACGGGCGCTGGAACATCCGCGTGAAGACGCCACGTGGGCGTGTCTGGTGGATGGAGATCCAGGGCGCCGGCTCGGGCAAGATCGGCGGCAGCCTGATTGGCGTGCCCGGCGGGCAGATTGACGAGATCACTGACGCCAAGATTGAAAACGGCGAGCTGGCCATCCGCTTCTACCGCTACAAGACGTTGCAGATCTACAGGGTGCGTTACGAAAACGGTCTGCTGCGCGGCCAGCGCGACGAAACGCCGGATGGCAAGCCGACCACCACGCTGCCGTTCACGGCGGTCCGTGCGCCGCAGATCAAAGAGCACGACGACGGAACGTGGAAGCCTGCGCGTACAGTGAAGCTGTTCGGCGGCCAGACGCTGAACGGCTGGCGCAAGCTGGACGACGTGCGGCCCGGCTGGGTGGTAGAAGACGGCCTGTTGAAGAATCAGAAAGGCTCGGCCGACTTGGCCAGCGAGGCCCGCTTCTGGAACTTCGAGGCGCGTTTTGAGTACCGCTACACCAAGGGCTCCAACAGCGGCGTCGGCGCCCGTGGCCGTTACGAAATCCAGATCGAAGATAGCTACGGTAAGCCCGTCGACGCGCACATTCAGGGCGCGCTTTACAGCCGCATTCCGCCGCTGGTGAACGCGTCGCGGCCGGCCGGCGAATGGCAGCAGATGGTGATCCGCATGGTGGGCCGCGAACTGACCGTCACGCTGAACGGACAGAAGGTGCTCGACAAGGTGACCGCAATTGGTCCGACGGCCATCACGTCGGAGCCCGAGGAAGAACAGCCCGGGCCGTTTGTGCTGCAAGGCGATCATGGTCCGGTGGAGTTCCGGCTGGTTGAAGTCACCGAACTGAAGCGGCGTTAGCGCTTCCCAGCGGCGAACGTCCAGAAGCTGCGCTGGTAGAGCTGACCGAAACGCCCGGCGTCGAGCTGGCGGCGGTCCTGCTCCATTTGCTCGCGGTAGTGTGTGTAGCGCTCCATCACCAGACTGTGAACCGGTCCTTCCAGTTGGAAACGCGCGGCCGCAGCATCCAGCTTCGCCAATTCATTGTCGAGCTCAGCCAAAGGGCGCGCCGGGTGGTACAGCGAGCCGACAAGTTGCGGGCTCATGCCGTGCGCTTCCAGCAGCCGCAGGTACTCGTCCAGCGAATAATACTCGCCAACGTCATAGTGCGGCACATTGAAGACTTGATGATGATAGGCGCGTGCTTCTTTGTGGTTGAGCAGCGTGATGCCGAACAGGCTGAAGTGCCCGTCGGCGGCGACAAAGTCGACCGCATTGCGGTTGGGCACTTCAAGGTAGACCATGCCTCCGGGCTTCAGCAGCGCGCTGAGATTGGCAAACAGGGCGTGAATATCGTCCACGTGTTCGGCCACGTCGTTGCAAGTGATGATGTCGAATTGGCCGAGGTCGTGCGGTAGCTCCGGGCCGGTCGCATTAGCCAACATTGCGGCGACGCGCCGGTCCAGCTGAAAGTCGCGCAGATTGGCGCGAGTAAACTCCAGCCGTTGCGGGTCGATTTCGATGCCCGTGGCCGCCGCGCCCTGTTCAGCGGCCGCCACCAGCACGCCGCCGAAGCCGCAGCCGACATCGAGAAAACGGGCGTTGCGAAACTTACGTGTGGCCGAGATGGCGCCCACCAGGTCACGGCCGCGCTTCACGCTGGATAGCGCATAGTCCAGCCACATCCGCTCGGCCGGGCCCAGACGCTCCACCAGGTTGGTGTGCATCGCTTCGCAGAAGAAGTTGAGGTAGGCGCCGGTGAAGGCCGGACCGGTGCCATACTGCGCCATCAGCGTGTCCAGATCCAATTCCACACAGACGAGCTTAGCAGCGCCCGCCGGTCCGCCGTTTGCGCCAAAATCGAGATATGCGTCTCCGATTGCTTGCGCTTGTCCCGTTCGCCTTGGCGTCGTTCGCGGCTGCGCCGCCGCGTGACGTCACTCGCGATGTGAACGTGTTCATCGGTACCGGCGGCCATGGCCACACCTACCCTGGCGCGGCCATGCCGTTCGGCATGGTGCAATTGAGCCCGGATACCTACAACGAGGGCTGGGACTGGTGTTCCGGCTATCACGTCTCCGACAGCTCCATAATGGGCTTCAGCCACACCCACCTCAGCGGCACCGGCGTCGGCGACATGCTGGACGTGCTGGTGATGCCCGGCACTGGCCCGACCCGTTTGGCGCCCGGTGATCGTGATAAGCCCGGCACCGGGTACCGCTCGCGTTTCTCGCATCAGAACGAGAAGGCGGAGCCCGGCTATTATTCCGTGCTGCTGGACGACTATCAGATCAAGGCCGAACTTACCGCGACGGAGCGCGCCGGCATCCACCGCTACACGTTCCCGCAGAGCGAGTCGAGCCACTTCATCGTCGATCTGGCGCATGCCATTCTTCATAAGGCCGATGCCGGGCCGCGCGTCATCTCGGCCGAGATGAAACTGGTGGGCAACGACACCATTGTCGGTGGCCGCCGCGTGAACAACTGGGCGGAGGGCCGCTACATCTACTTCGCACTGAAGTTCTCCAAACCATTCGTGCTGGCCAAGCTCTACAGCAACGACCAGCGCGCCGATTCGCGCGAGGTCGAAGGCAAGTATCTGAAGGCCGTTGCGGACTTCGACACCAAGGCCGGCGAGGTGATTCTCGTCAAGGTCGGTCTGTCGGGCGTCAGCGCCGAGGGTGCGCTGAAGAATCTCGAAAAAGAGATCCCGGCGTGGGACTTCGACGGCGTGCGCAAGGCCGCGCATGCGGCGTGGCGGAAGGAACTGGGGCGCATCCAGATTCAAACGCAGGACCTGAAGCACCGCCAGATTTTCTACACGGCGCTGTATCACACCATGCTGGCGCCGACGCTCTACGATGACGTGGACGGCCGCTATCGCGCCGCCGACCTGACCATCAAGCAGTTGCCTGCCGGTGCGCACAACTACTCGACTTATTCGCTGTGGGACACCTACCGCGCTCTGCACCCGTTGTTCACGCTCATGCAGAAACAGCGCGTACCGGTGCTGCTGGATGCGTTGGCCCGGTTGGGCGACGAAAGCCCGGCCGGCGCGCCGGTGTGGCCGCTGCAGGGCGTCGAAACCGGCTGCATGACGGGCTACCATTCGGCGCCGGTGATCGCTGAAGCCGCAGTGAAGGGCTTCACCGGCATCGACTACGCCAAGGCCTACAAGGTGC
>CAYZIX010000078.1:0-20263 GCA_964478395.1 uncultured Candidatus Solibacter sp. | reverse complement strand
GTAGTAGCCGCCCTCGTGGCTCATGTAGCCGATGGAGTAGATGTGAATCAGCAGGCCGATGCCGGTGACCACAAGTAGCATGACGGCCGAGAGACGGTCCACGGCGAGGTCAAAGCCAACATTCACGATGCCGGCCTGGATCCACGTGCCGTAACGCTCGATGTAGGCCGTTTCCAGTTCACCCAGCCCGGTGAGCGTCTTCACAACCCAGAGAAAGGACAAGAGCACTGAGCCAATCGCGATGGCCGTTACGGCGGTCTTCGCCAGCTTGCGGCCAAAAATTCCATTGATCAGGAATCCGGCCAGCGGCAGTGCGGGAATAAGCCAGAGTGTATGCATCGCGCCTCTACAGCTTCAGCGAACTGACGTCATCGACTTCGAGCGTCGCGCGGTTCTTGAACACGGTCAGGATGATGGCCAGTCCTACGGCTGCCTCGGCCGCGGCCACTACCATCACGAAGAAAGAGAACAAATGCCCGTCGACTTGTTTTAACTGGTGGCTGAAGGCCACAAAGCTCAGATTCACCGCGTTCAGCATCAGTTCGATACACATGAACACGGTCAGCACGTTGCGGCGTAGCAGAAAACCGGCCGCGCCGATGGCGAACAGGATCGCGCTCAAGATCAGATACCAGTTCAGCGGCACGCCGCCCGATAGCACGAGTTCCCGCATCAGAGCTCCTTCCGCGCGAGCACAATCGCGCCCAGTATGGCGATCAGAATGAGTATCGAGGTCACTTCAAACGGCAGCAGGTAGCTGGTGAACAGCACGCGTCCCAACTCGGCCGGGCCGACGACGAACTGCCCGAACTTCACCGTTTCGCCACGCGGCGCCTGCGTTGCAGCCAGCCACCCCACCACGCCCAGCAGCATGGCGAACAACGGAAGCGCGATTGCCGGCCGCAGCGCCTTATTGCGTTCCTTGCGTTCGGCGCCCGCGTTCAACAGCATGATCACAAAGATGAACAGGACCATGATTGCGCCGGCGTAAACAATCAGTTGGACAGCCGCCAGAAACTCGCCGCCCAGCAGCAGGTACAGCACAGCCAGCGATCCCATCACGCCAACCAGCGACAGCGCGCTCGCAATCGGGTGCGTCTGCACCACAAGGTTGATGGCGCAAGCCACCGCGATGATCGCGAAGAAGAGGAACAATGCAACGTCCATGACCGCTATTACCCCTGCCAGGCCACCAATAGCCCGGTGACAAGCAGATTCACCAGCGCCAGCGGGAACAGGCCTGTCCAGGCGAACCGCATCAGCTGGTCGTAACGGAAGCGCGGCAGTGTGCCGCGAATCCAGATGAACAAGATAGCCAGTGCCCCGGTCTTGGCCAGGAACCAGAACAGCGGCACGATAATAGGCTTCAGCCACGGCACCAGGAACAGGCCGGCCAAACCGAAAAAGACGATCCCGTAGACCGGGAACCAGTGGCGATCCCAGACGCGCCCGCGCGGCGCACCGATACCGTGAAACAGCAGCAACAGGCCGAACGCCGCGAACAGTGCCACGGGCGCGTAATCGCTGCCCAGCGCCACAGGCCAGGCCGGTTGCCAGCCGCCCAGGAATAGCGCCGTCGCCACGCAGCAGATCGTAATGATGTTGATGTACTCGGACATGAAATAGCCGGCAAACAACATGCTGGTGTACTCGGTGTGGAAGCCTGCCACCAATTCGGACTCGGCTTCCGGCAGGTCGAACGGCACGCGGTTGGTCTCGGCGAATGCCGCAATCAGGAAGATCACGAAGCTGAAGATCTGCGGCATCGGGCCGGCAAAAATGTTCCACTTCGGCAGGAAGCCCAGCCAGTAGCCCGACTGCGCCTCGATGATGGCGCGGTAGCTCAGCGTGTTCACAATCAGCAGCGGCGCCACAATTGCCAACGCCAACGGCAGTTCGTAGCTGATCATCTGCGCTGCGCCGCGCAGACCGCCCATCAGCGAGTACTTGTTATTCGACGCCCAACCGCCGATGGCCACGCCGTAGACGCCCAGGCCGGACATCGCCAAACCAAAAAGCACGGCGATGTTTAAATCAGTCAGCCCTACTGATGTTTTTACGCCGAACAGTTCGAACTCCGGCGTGAATGGGATGACCACAATCGTCACCAGCGACAGCGCCATGGCCAGAAACGGCGCCAGTACATAGAAAAACGGAGTGACATAGCTGGGCAGCAGGCCTTCTTTTGTCACCAGCTTGATAACATCCGCCAGCGGTTGCAGCAACCCATGTGGACCGACGAAGTAGGGCCCGGGACGCAGTTGGATGTGCCCTAGCACCTTGCGCTCCACCCACACCATGTAGGCGCAGGCGGTGAGCAGCGCGAACAGGATCACCACCAGTTTCAGCAGGCTCAACAGGTAAAAGTTCATCGCTCTTTGGCCCCGTATAGTGCGCCCGGCGCTTCCGTGAGCCCGGCCAATCGCTTCGAATATCGCCCCAGCGTACCGGAGGTGAACAGCGTGTCCTCGCTCGGCCGCACAGCCGCCGTGCCGCTACCGGCCGATGTCTTTACTGGCGCTTCAGGCTTCGCGCCGACCATATGGTCGATCAGGGCGATGATCTCAAGGTCGGTCTTGGTGCCTTCAACGCTGGCGCCGCACGTCAACTTCTGGCGTTCGCCGCAGGTGTTGGTCACCGTGCCGTTTTTCTCATAGGCGCTGGCCGCGGGCAGCACCACGTCCGCCACACGCGCCGTCTCGGTGAGGAAAAGCTCCTGCACCACGACAAAGGCTTGCTTACTAGCCAATTGCGCCGTCTCTAGCGGATTGGCACCCACCACCCAGAGCAGGTCCAGATCCTCGGCTGCAAGTATTTCATCGAGGTTCAGGCCCGGTTGAGCAATGGGCTCGTATCCGGGGCCGAACTCAGGCGTCAGGCCCATGTCCATGGCGCCGCGTGAATTTGAATAATCCACCAGGCAGACGTACTTCACCTGCGCCTTCAGCGAGTCGCCGAATTTGACCAGTTCAGCCACCTGCTCGCCTTGGATGGAGCCGCCGAACAGAATGATCAATTCCGGTAGCGCACTCAGTTCCTCGCGCAAACCTTCCAGCGCGGATAATTCCTGGCCAGCCTCGCAGATGACGCTGCGCGCCGCGTAATCCTGCTCGCGCACCGGGCCGCGCGTCACCGTGAAGACCTTCGCCTGATGGTGCCGTCCGTTGGCCCGGAGCTGATAAGCGATGAACGGATGCTGCTGCGCTAAATCCGCTCCCACCACTAGCGCGGCGGGCGTCGCGTAAAGCTCAGCAGTTGTGGCCCAACTGCCGTCGCGGCCAGCCAGTGCCTTGCGTAGCGCTGGTACATCGCCGGAGCGGTGATGGTCGATATTGTTTGTGCCGAGCCATGTGCGCGCAAAGCGCTGTAGCGCGTGGTTCTCTTCGTTTGTGGTGCGCGTGGAGCCAATAACGCCACACTTGCCGCCACGCCCGCGTACTTCGCGGAACTTCTCTGCCACCAGCGCGAGCGCCTCTTTCCACGTGGCCGGCTGCAACTCTCCGTCACGCCGGACGAGCGGCGTCTTCAGCCGTTCCTCGCTGCCGACAAAGTCGTAGGCGAAGCGGCCTTTCACGCACAGGAACTCGCCGTTGATGCCGGAGCTGTCGCGGTTATTGGCGCGCAAAATCTCACCGTTGCGTATGCTCAGCGTGGTTTTGCAGCCGTCGGAGCAATGCGTGCAAATTGTGGGCGCATAGCGCAGTTCCCATGGCCGCGTCTGATAACGATACGTGCCGGAGGTCAGCGCGCCCACCGGGCAGATGTCGATGCAGTTGCCGCACTCGTCGCAATCCAGATGATCGCCGCCGTTCGGCACAATGGCCGACGCAACGCCGCGCCCGCCCAGGCCCAGCGCCGTCACGCCCACTCCTTCGTCGCACACGCGGATGCAGCGGTAGCAGAGGATGCAGCGCGCGTTGTCGTAGTAGACCAGCGGGCTCCACTGCTTCTCTTCGACGTGCTGCTTGATCTCGACAAAACGGCTGCCAGACGCACCGTAGCGGAACGTCATGTCCTGCAACTCGCACTCGCCGCCCTTGTCGCAAACCGGGCAATCCAGCGGATGGTTGGTGAGCAGGAATTCGAGCATCGAACGCCGCGCCTCGTGCACCTTCGGCGTGTCGGTCCGCACCACCATGCCGGCCGCGGCCGGCAGCGTGCACGAAGGCACCAGCTTCGGCATTTTCTCCACTTCCACCAGGCACATGCGGCAGGCGGCCTGCAGCGAGAGCCCCTTGTAGTAGCAGAAAGTGGGAATCTCGATGCCCACCTGCTTGGCTGCCTCCACCACCAGCGTGCCCGCCGCGACTTCCACCGGCTTGCCGTCAATGGTGAGCGTGATCAGATCGGCCATGCGTCTCCTCGTCTCGCTCCCCTACCGCACACGCGTCTCAAATTCGGCGCGGAATTTCTTCACAAAACTCATTGCGGGCATCGCCGCGGCGTCGCCCAGCGGGCAGAACGTTCGCCCCAGCATCGAGCTGCCCAGTTCGCCAATCATATTGACGTCTGCCGCGCGGCCTTCGCCCTGGTCCAGACGGGCCAGAATCTTCTTCAGCCACGTCGTACCCTCGCGGCACGGAATGCACCAGCCGCAGCTTTCATGCGCGTAGAACGACATCAGCCGCGCCAGCACCTTCACCATGTCGGTGGTCTCATCCAGCACAATGGTCGCGCCGGAGCCCAGCATCGAGCCCGCCTTGGCTAACCCATCGTAGTCGGCCGGAATGTCGCACTCCTCCGGCAGCAGCACCGGGCTGGAGCTGCCGCCCGGAATCACGGCCTTCATCTTGCGGCCCTTCCACACGCCACCGCCGATCTCGTTGATGATCGTGAGCAAATTCATGCCCAGCGGCACTTCGTAGACGCCTGGCCGCTCGATGTGGCCCGACAGCCCCACCAGCCGCGTGCCGCCGTTCTTCGGCGTGCCCAGCCCGGCGTACCATTCGCCGCCGTTCAGGATGATGTCAGGCACGGCGGAGTATGTCTCGACGTTATTAACCACCGTCGGGCACTGAAATGCGCCGGAAACGGCCGGAAATGGCGGCTTCATGCGCGGGTTGCCACGCTTACCTTCCAGCGATTCCAGCAGCGCCGATTCCTCGCCGCACTCGTAGCTGCCCGCGCCCGTCTGTGTCGAAAGGTGAAACGCGAAGCCGGTGCCGGCGATATTGTCGCCCAGCATGCCGCGCTCATAAGCCTCGGCAATCGCGCGGTCGACAATCTCAATATAGGTGCGATACTCGCCGCGGATGTAGATCCAGCCGCGGTGCGCGTCAATCGCGCGCGCCGCGATAATGCAGCCTTCAATCAGGCGGTGCGGTTCGTGGCCCAGGATGATGCGGTCCTTGCACGTACCCGGCTCGCCCTCGTCGCCGTTCACCACAATGTAGCGCGGCTTCACGCTCTTGCGGTCGACGAAGCTCCACTTCATGCCGGTGGGGAAGCCGGCGCCGCCGCGTCCGCGTAGCGAACTGCGCTTCACTTCGTCGATAATCGCTTCCGGCGCCATCTCCAATGCCTTACGCGCCGCCGCGTAGCCCTCCTGGGCCATGTATTGATCTATCCAGATGGGCTCGGCTTGCGGGTAGACATAGCGCCGGGTGAGCACTTTCTTTTCGAGCGGGTGCGGTTCGTTCAGCAGCATAGCGGGCCTACTTTCCGCCTCCCAGGCTGTCCACTAGCCGGTCGAATTTTTCGGGCGTCATCTGGTAATGGAAATCGTAGTTCACCATCAGCGCGGGCGCCCAGGCGCAGGCGCCCAGGCACTCTACTTCTTCGATGGAAATCTGGCCGTCCGCGCTCTTTTCTTTGTTCTTGAGTCCCAATTTTTTGCAGGCGTGTTCGAACAGTTCCGCGCCGCCGCGCGCCTGGCAACTGACGTTCGTGCAGATCTGGATATGGAACTTGCCGCGCTCCTTGCGGGTGAGCATGGAGTAGTAGCCGATCACCTCGTCCACTTCCACCTGCGTGACCTTTAACCGCTGCGCCACCTCAGCCACCACGCCGGGCGTCACCGCGCCCACTTCATCCTGCGCGTACAGCAGCATCGGAATCAGCGCGCCCTTCTGCCTTCCGGGCGGGTAATTGTCCACGATCTTTGCGAAACGCGCTTCCAGTTCGGCCGAAAACGTCATAATCCCGGTTCCTTTAGCGATCCACGTCGCCCAGCACGAAGTCCATGCTGCCCAGTGCCGCAATGGTGTCGGCGATCAGCCGGCCCTCGAACAGCGCCGGAAGAGCTTGCAAGTTGCCGAAGCTCGGCGTGCGCATGAACACCCGGTAGGGCTTTGTTCCGCCGTCGCTCACCACGTAGAAGCCAATTTCGCCGCGTGGCGACTCCACCGGCACATAGGCCTCGCCCGCCGGCACCGTGACGCCGCCGCTGATGATCTTGAAATGATAGATCAGCGCCTCCATCTCGGTCTTCATCCGTTCCCGGTCCGGCAGCACGGCATGCGGCGCATCGGCTTTCCACGCGCCTTCCGGCATTCCGTCCAGCGCCTGCTTCACAATCCGCACGCTCTGCCGCATCTCGTCCACGCGGACCCGGAAGCGCGCGAACACATCGCTTTCGGTTTGGGTCGGCACGTCGAAATCAAACTTCTCGTAGCCTGAATAGGGCTCATTCTTACGGATGTCCCAGCCCAGCCCCGCGGCTCGAATCATTGGCCCGGAAACGCCCAAATCGAGCAGATGCGCCAAGTCGAGTTGCCCCACGCCTTTCGTGCGGCGCAGAAAGATCGGATTCTTCGTGAGCAGGTCTTCGTATTCATCAATCTTGGCCGGCACGGTCTCAATCCAACGTTTCACGTTGTCCAGCCAGCCGCGCGGCGTATCCAAGGCCAGCCCGCCCACGCGGATGTAGCTGGTCATCATCCGTTGCCCGCTCAGTGCTTCGAACAACCGCAGGATGTCCTCGCGTTCACGGAAGCAGTAGAAAAACACCGTCATCGCACCCAGGTCCAGCGCGTGCGTGCCCAGCCAAACGGCGTGGCTGTTGATGCGCGTCAACTCCGCCAGCAGCACGCGCATGAACTGAGCCTTGGGCGGCGCCTCAATGCCCAGCAGCTTTTCTACCGGCAGCACGTAGGCCAAATTGTTCGACAGGTTGGCCAGGTAGTCCATGCGGTCGGTCAGCGTTACCACCTGATGCCAGCCCAGCGCTTCAGCCTGTTTCTCGATGCCGGTGTGAAGGTATCCGATATCAGGCCGCGCGCGGCGTACTATTTCACCGTCCAGTTCCAGCAGCACCCGCAGCACGCCGTGTGTCGATGGGTGCTGCGGCCCCATGTTCAGCACCATCTGGCGCGTGGTAGTCGAGCCTTGTTCGGTGTCGTTCATCATTCGCTCTGGTAGTCGTACTTGTGCCCGTCGACCGGAAAATCCTTGCGTAGCGGGTGGCCGTCCCAGTAGTCCGGCATCAGTATCCGCCGCAAGTCAGGGTGGCCCGTGAAGCGGATGCCGAACATATCGAATGCCTCGCGCTCATACCAGTTCGCGCCGGCCCAGACTGCGCACACGCTCGGCAGTTCAGGCGAGCCGCCACTGACGGCCGCTTTCAACCTCAATCGCTCGTTCCGCGCGATTGAGTGCAGCAAATAGACCACCTCAAAGCGCGGCTCCGCCGCTTCGCCGCGGTCGATGGCCGTCACGCCCACCAGTCGAGTGAATTCAAAGTGTTCTTTCAGATAGCGGCAGATGTCGGCAATCCGCCCGGATCGCACGTGCAGCGCCAACTCCCCGTGCGCACACTCGCCGCCTTCAATCGCCTCGGCGTCCCAGCGCTCCAATTCGGCTGGCACAGCCCAAGCCCGCAATTCGTCTGACAACATGCGTAGGCACCCCTCTCAGCGCCTGGAACCCGGTTCGCTATTCTCGCTTGCCCAGTTCAGCACTCCCTTTTTCCAGATGTAGAAAAAGCCCGCGAGAACCAAAGCAATGAACAAGAACATCTCGAAAAACGCGAACCACCGCAACTCCCGGTACACAACGGCCCACGGGTACAAGAAGATGGCCTCAATATCGAACAGGATGAACACCATGGCCACCAGGTAAAACTTTACGCTAAAGCGTTCCCTGGCATTTCCCGTCGGTTCGATGCCGCACTCGTAGGGTGTGTTCTTCACACGGTTGCGCACACGCTTGCCCAGCCAAAGCCCCAGTCCAATCAGCACTGCCGACAGCGCTACTGCGGCCAGCACCTGAGCAAGCACCGGAAAATAAGCTTCAACAATGTTTTCTGGCATGATTCCGGAAGTCGTCCTCGCTTCCCAGACAGGTCGACTCTTCAACTATAATGAGCCTCAGAAGAGCGTGTCAAACCAAGCCACAGACGAGCCTATCTCCATTACTATCAACGGCGAAGCGGCGTCCATCAAATCGGGCCTGAATATCTTTGATCTTATTGTGCATCTTGGTCTCGATCCGGCACGTGTCGCTGTCGAAATGAACCGCTCCATCGTTCGGCGCCCAGCGTGGCAAACCACTCCCGTCACTTCCGGCGCGCAGTTTGAAATTGTCACCTTCGTGGGTGGCGGTTGAGTAAGTGGCCCACTGCCTCTCGCCCGGCCTTTCGCCCTGCCCCAATATCTAGTGAATTGACTTCCCTGGCCCCTCCGCTAGACTCGAAACGTGCGCTCAAAGCCAAAACAGAGAGGCTGAAAGATGTTCAAAACAAAATCACGCTCCATTGCGATTCCCCCGGGGGAACGCACCTTCGCCAGCGCCGACGTGGCGCGTCTTTCCGGCGTCAGCCTGCGTCAGCTCCAATGGTGGGATGAGCAGAAAGTCGTCAGTCCTCGCCACGAAGGGCACAAGCGCATCTACCTTACCTCCGACGTGGTAGAGGTGGGCGTGATTGCCGAACTGCGCCATAAGGGCTTCAGCTTGCAGAAGATCCGCCGTGTGCTGCGCTTCCTGCAACGCGAACTGGGCAAGCGCATGGAAGAAGTGATCGGCGGCGCTGAGCTGCATCTGATGACCGATGGCAAGGCGATCCACCTCGAAAGTGATCGCGACCGCATCTTTGAGCTGCTGAAGGGCGCTCGTCAGGCGATGTTCCTGATTTCGCTCTCCGACCAGGTCCGCCGCCTTACCGCGACGCCCCGTAAGCCGCCCAAGAGCGAAACTCCGGCCGTTGCGCGCAAGGCGAAGGCTGTCTAGTGGCCAGGTAGTGAACGTTTTCGCGAACCCTTCCGGCTCCCGCTGCGTCCAACCGCCTAGATGGCCCAACGTTATATACTTGGGCTAGATCTGGGATTTTTCGTCGCCGGATGAGCAGAGCCAGGAGAGCAATGCGCCAAACTCGAGTTTTTGTCTTTTCACTGTTGTTGGTTGGCCTTTGCGCCATCCTTGCGGGCAACTTCGGGCCCTCCGCCATGGCGCGTGCCGAAGCCTCGGCAGCGGGTGCACCCAGCGCTGAGGACGAAATCTCCAGCGGTTTGAAGACGTTCACCTCTATCTACCGCCTTGTCGAAGAGAACTCCGCCGAAAAGGTGAACGCCGACAAGGCCATCTATAAGGGCGCCATCCCGGGCATGCTCCGCACGCTCGACCCGCACTCTAACTTCCTTGATCCTAAGGACTTTCAGGAACTGCGAGAAGATCAACGCGGCTCCTATTATGGCGTCGGTATGACGATCCAGCCCAAGGACAGCCGCATCGTTGTCGTCGCGCCTTTCACCGGGTCGCCGTCTTACAAGGCCGGTATCCGGCCCGGCGACGTCATCATGGAAGTGAATGACAAGCGCACCGACGGCCTCACTACCGCTGAGGTGGCCGACCTGCTCAAGGGGCCCAAGGGAACGGCTGTGCAGGTGGTTATCGGGCGCGAGGGCGTTGATAAGCCAATTACTTTCAACCTGATCCGCGGTGAAATTCCACGCTACAGCGTGCAGAACGCCTTCTATCTCAAGCCCGGTATCGCCTACGTCGACGTCGAACGCTTCAGCGAAAACACCTCGCGCGAGCTGGAAGAAGCCATTGCGAAGCTCGACGAATCCAAGTTCACCGGACTGATCCTCGACTTGCGCTCCAATCCCGGCGGCCTGTTGAACGAGGGCGTGGCCGTGGCGGGCCGCTTCCTCAAGCGGGGGCAGACCGTTGTCAGCCACCGCGGCCGAACCTCTCCGGAAAAGCCTTACCAGGCCACCAACGGCAGCTCTTCGCGCAGCTACCCCATCGTTGTGCTGGTCGACCGTTTCTCGGCATCGGCCGCTGAGATCGTCGCCGGCGCGTTGCAGGACCACGATCGCGCATATATCTTCGGTGACAATACGTTCGGCAAGGGGTTGGTCCAGACCGTTTTCCCGCTGTCTGAAAACACCGGCCTCGCGCTCACCACCGCCAAGTACTACACGCCGTCGGGCCGCCTCATCCAACGCGACTACACCTCCGGCTCGTTCTACGAGTATTACTTCAACCGGAAAGAGGGTGCGCAGAAGGATTCCACCGATGTGAAGATGACGGACTCTGGCCGCTCCGTCTACGGCGGCAACGGTATCACGCCGGACGAGAAGTTCGACTTCAAGTACAACAAGTTCCAGGTAGAGATGCTCCGTAAAGCGGCTTTCCGCGATTACATTCCGAAGTTCTTCTCGTCGCACGACACCAAACTCAGCAAGGAGTGGTCGCCCGACGACGCCATGATGGCCGATTTTCACGCTTTCATCCTTAAGGCCGGTATGACCTTCACTGAGGCTGAATTCGCCGAGAATCACGACTGGTTGCGCCGGGAGTTGAAGCGCGAGGCGCTGATCACCGCCGTCTCGCTCGACGAGAGTCTGCATTACGCCATTGAGATCGATCCTGAGGTGATCAAGGCCATCGATTTGATCCCCAAGGCCCAGGCGCTGCTCGACAGCCAGAAGAAACAGATGGTTCAATTGGACAAGAGGTCCCGTCGCGATTGAGTCAAGCTGAGGCAGCCAAAACAATTCCGCAAGTCATTGTTCTCGACACCGGTGGCCAATACTGCCATCTGATTACCCGCAAAGTGCGTGAGCTCGGCATCTACGCCGAAATTCGCGCCGCTGAAACGCCTGCCGCCGAGCTTGCCGGCGTGCGCGCCATCATCATCAGCGGTGGGCCGTCCAGCGTGTATGAAGACGGGGCGCCGCAGGTGGACCCGGCTATCTTTTCGCTGGGTGCAGCCGTGCTCGGTCTCTGTTATGGCCACCAGCAGATTGCCTGGCACCTGGGCGGCACTGTTCAGCGCGGACAGAAGGGCGAATACGGTCTGGCGCATCTCGAACCCTGCGCCGCCGGGCCGCTGTTTGCCGGCGCCGCGGGCCGTCAGCAAATCTGGATGAGCCATCGCGACACCGTCACCGCCATGCCGGCCGGCTTCACACTGCTGGGCTCCACAGAGACCTGCGCCATCGCCGCCATGGGCGACGCCGCGCGCCGCATTTACGGCGTGCAATTCCACCCTGAAGTTGTCCACACGCATAACGGCAAGCGGATTCTGTCGAACTTCCTTTTTGCGATTGCCGGCTGCCTGACGGATTGGGATCCGCGCCGCCAGGCCGAGCGCATTGAGGACGAAATCCGCGCGGTGGTGGGATCGCGCAACGTCTTCTTCTTCGTCTCGGGCGGTGTCGATTCCACTGTCGCTTTCACGCTCTGCCTGCGCGCCCTTGGCGCCGATCGCGTGCGCGCGCTGTATGTCGATACGGGACTGATGCGCGAGGGCGAAACGGCTTTCGTTTCACGCGTCTTCGGGGCGCTTGGTCAGGGCGTTTTCAAAGTAGAGGACGCGAGCGATCGTTTCCTCAGCGCGCTCGACGGCGTGCGCGATCCCGAACGTAAGCGCCACATCATCGGTGAGATGTTCGTCGAGGTACAGGAGCGCATCCTCGCCTCGGAACATTACCTGGACGGCGACTGGATCCTCGGGCAGGGAACCATCTATCCGGACACCATCGAGAGTGGCGGCACGGCCAAGGCTGATCTCATCAAGACGCACCACAACCGCGTCTCGGGCATCCAGAAGCTGATTGCTGAAAACCGTTTGGTGGAGCCATTGCGGCTGCTCTACAAGGATGAGGTGCGCGAGGTTGGCGGTGAACTCGGCTTGCCGAAGGAACTGCTGGAACGCCACCCCTTCCCGGGCCCGGGCCTAGCCATACGCTGCCTATGCGAGGATGAGTCCAAACTACCGGAAAAGCGCGCCGAAGGCTGGTTGGCGCCGCTGCACTCAGTGGGTGTGCAGGGCGACTCGCGCTCTTACCGCCCCGTGCTGCTGATTGAGGAATTCTCGCATGATCGGGCCACGGAGCTGATCAACCGTGTTTCGGAGATCAATCGCGTCGCGGCGGTTGTCGCGTCGGCGGCTCCAGTCGATGCGCTGCGTACCCGCCGCGCCTATCTGACGCCGGACCGCCTGAAGCGCCTGCGCCGCGCTGACGCTATTGTGCGTGAAATGTCCCGCGACTCGGGCTTTGATGCAAAGGTTTGGCAGTTTCCTGTGATCCTTGTGCCGCTTGGCACTGAGGAGCGGCCGGACTCGATCGTGCTGCGCCCCATCGACTCGGTCGACGGTATGACCGCGCAATCCGTTCCCATGCCAGAAGGGCTCCTCAAGGTGATGAGCCAGGCGCTGTTGTGCGAGCCCGGTATCTGCGCCGTTCTCTACGACCTTACTCACAAACCACCTGGCACCATCGAGTGGGAGTAGGCAGCCGCCTACGTTTTTCCTGGGCGTTAGCTCCGGCGATGTGCGTCCCCGGTGAGGGGCTGTTTTACCGTCGAACGTCTGTGCACGGTGGCGCCGGCACCTGTGCCCTGGGCATTGTATAGGCGTCCGGCCAGACCGGTATGAGGATTTTCTGATCCATCGTGGCGGCCTCTTTCGTCAGTGCATTCGGCAGCTGAATGGAGCATCGTCCTGTCTGTGTTACAGCCTGGGTTTTGCCCACCGGCCTCGGCTTGATCTCGGTTCCCTGTATGGCAGAGGCGGGGACTGGCTCTTTGCGTTGCCAAGTCTCGCCGGCGGGCACCTGAGCGAAGGCCACTGCGGCAAAAAACGGCACGGCCAGTATCCAACGCATAAGAATCTCCGCCCCATTCTATTCCGGTGAATCCTGGCTCGTTACCGGCAATCTTGTAAACAAATCAGTCGCTCTCTGGTCGGCATCTTTCCGATCCCTGGCCGAGGGCCGTCAGAAGAGCGAATCGTCACGCCGGTTCCAGCGCGCCACAACCAGTTCGGCCACGGTGCGCTCCATCTCCTTGTCCACTTCCGCGCGCCAGATATTCAGGCGCCGTTCGCGCAATTGGTCGAGAGCTTCGACGTCGCGTTGCGCCTCGATAAGCGCTTCGCGTTGGCGCTCAACGCGGCTGAGCAGTTCGCCCTCGGCCGAGCGCAGGCGCAGGCGTTCGTGCTCGGCGTAGCGGCGGAAGCTGTCCACGGCTACCAGTTCATCGACGCCGACTACGCGCAACTCGCGAATGCGATTCATCGCGCTGGTTTCTTGGTCGTCGAGTTCGGCCTTGCGGCGCTCCAGTTCCTGGCGCTCGTGTAGTAAGGCGCGCATGCGTTGCTCCTGCTGCGTCAGTTTCGACTGGCGAAGCTGGCGCAACCGGTCGAGCGGGAAGGAGAACTTCTTCATGGCAGCCCGGCAAGCGCGGCCACCCGGCGCTCGGTTTCCTCGGGGCTCGAACGCTCGTCCGGCTTCTGCCGCAGGAAATCCCTGATGGCGCCTTCGGTACGGATGGCGGCGTCGAGCGGTGGGTTGGTGCCAGCCGTGTAGGCACCGATGCGGATCAGATCCTCGGAGGACTGCAACAGTGCAAGCGTTTCGCGCAGCCGTTGCGATGCTGCCTTGCGGCGGTCCGATGACACGCGCGAGGCCAGGCGCGATACCGATTGCAGAATGTCGATGGCCGGGTAATGGCCCGCCTGACCCAGCGCGCGGCTGAGTACAATGTGCCCATCGAGGATGCCGCGCACGGCGTCCGCAATCGGCTCATTCATATCATCGCCTTCCACCAGAACGGTGAAGAAACCGGTGATCGATCCGTGCTTAAAGCGTCCGGCCCGCTCGCAGATGCGTGGCAGCATCTGGAAGACGCTGGGTGTGTAGCCCTTCTGACTGGGTGGTTCTCCGGCGGCGAGGCCGATTTCGCGTTGCGCCATAGCCAGGCGCGTGACTGAGTCTGCCACCAGCAGTACGTCTTTGCCCTGATCGCGAAAGTACTCAGCAACGGCCAGGGCGACGAAACAGCAGCGAACGCGCAGTGGCGACGGGCGATCTGAGGTCGACACGACGAGCACGGACTTCTTCATCCCCTCCGGGCCGAGTTCATGCTCGATGAAATCGCGCACCTCGCGGTTGCGCTCGCCCACCAGCGCCAGTACGCACACGTCGGCATCGTTGTTCTTGACGAGTGAGCCCAGCAGCGTGCTCTTGCCGACGCCCGAGCCGCCGAAAATGCCAACTCTCTGGCCGCGTCCGCACGTGAGAAACGCGTCAATCGACCGGATGCCGGTGGAAAGCGGCTGGCTGATTGGTTCGCGTTCCAGCGGGCCGGGCGGAACGGCATAGATGTCGTAGTAGTCTTCGGCCACCACTGGTGGGCCGCCGTCCATCGGCCGTCCAAAGCCGTCCAGCACACGCCCAAGCAGCGCGTTAGAGACCGCCACGTGCGATTCGCGACGGCGCGCCACAATCGTATCGCCCAGTTGCAGTCCTGAAGTCTCTTCCAGTGGCATCGACAGCACGCGGCCGTCGCGGAAGCCGATTACCTGTGTGCGTGTGCGCGTTCCAGTGCTCGTCAGTATCTCGCAAAAGTCGCCGACGCCCGCGGCTGGCCCCAGCGACTCAACCAGCAGGCCAGTTGTCTTGGCTACCGTTCCGCAACTGCGTATCGTGTCCAGGCTCGTGAGCGCCGCTTCGTACCTGCCGCGTTCAAACCAGCTCATGACTGCCTCCGCCGCGATTGCTCGACAATATCCGCCATGCCACGGCCAATCTCTTCAAGCTGTGTTTCGAGCGAAGCGTCCAGCGTGCCGCGCGTGGTTTCGATGACGATGCCGCCAAGTTCCAAAGTTGCGTCGGCGCGCACCTTGATGGCTTCCGGTGCACCGATCCGGCGCAGGTGTTCGGCCACGCTGGTCAGATGCGACGGATGAGTGCGGACTTCGGTGATCTCGCGCAGACTCGCATTCTCCAGGGCTGCTTTGATAAGTCCTAAAATGGCCTCTTCATCAATCTGCAACTCACGCCTCAGCACGCGCCGTGCAATCGCTAGCGACAGCCAGACGATGTCGCGTTCGGCCTCGCGTTGCAATCTCGTTTTCGTGCCGGCCACTTCTTCGATGGTCTGTGCCAGACGGCGCATCTGAGTGTCCAGTTCGGCGGTGGCCTGCTTGCGCCCGGCTGCTTCACCTTGCTTGAGCGCCTCGGTCCGGATGCGTGCCAACTCGGCCTGGTGGCGCGCCTCCAGCGCGGCACGGGCTTCTCCGTCTTCAGCCGGCTTGGCTACCGCTTCAGTGCCGCTGTGCGGCTGGTGGGGCTGGCTCGGCCGGCCGACCTCGCACCATTGGATCGGCCTTGCGCCTATGTCATCACCCGCGTGTAGGATCTTTGATGCCATGCGAGGTTCAGACGACGTATTGCTCACCGACAGTCCCCTTCAAGCTGACGACCCCCTCGGCCTCAAGCTGGCGCACAGTGGCGATGATCTGTTGTTGCGCCGCCTCAACTTCCTTGATCTTGATTGGGCCGAGTGAATCCATGTCCTCGCGCAGCATCTCCGCGCCGCGTTGTGACATGCACTGCAAAAAGTGGTTCTTGAGCTGGTCCGATGTGCCCTTGAGCGCCACGGTGAGTATCTTGCGATCAATACGGCCGAGCACTTCCTTAATTCCATTCTGGTCGATCAGTAACAGGTCTTCGAAGACGAACATCAGATGGCGTATGGTTTCGGCCAGGTTCGCATCATTCGACTCGATGGTGTCGAGGATCTCCTTGCTGGTGCCCGAGTCCAACCGGTTGAACATCTCGGCCACGGCGCGCACACCGCCGTAAGATTCGCGGTTCAGCTCCCCTAAAGCCTTCAGCTTTTGGCCAATAATGATGGCAATCTTCGAGATGATTTCAGGTGAAATCTGGTCGAGATTGGCCATGCGTAGCGCGACGTCGGCGCGCAAGTCTGCTGGCAGAGAAAATAGCAACCCGGCGGCCTGCGAACTGCCGAGGTGGCTGAGGATCAGCGCAATGGTTTGTGGGTGCTCGCTGTGGATAAACTTGGCGAGCTGCGATGGATCGGCTTTCTGCAACGCGTCAAAACTGGCCGTTTCGTGGCCCAATAGCTTCACAAGGCGGTCGAGAATCTTCTTGCCCGCCTCCGGCCCGAAGGCGCTGACCAGCATGCGCCGGGCGTAATCGAGGCCACCCTTGAGGACATAGTCCTGCGCCATGCTCATCTGGTAGTACTCGTTCAGAATCGCTTCGGCCTCTTCGGCCGAAACGGACGGAATGCGTGCCACCTCTTTGCCGACCAGTGCCACTTCATCCTCGTCGAGGTGCTTCAGGATCTGGCCACTCAATTCCTCGCCCATCGTCACCAACAGCACGGCCGCCTTCTGGGGCCCGGAGTATTTCTGTTCTTTTTCCGGCGTGGCGTTGGCGATCATTTGCGGTTCTCCATGATCCATGTGCGGATCAATTGTGCGGCGGCCTCAGAGTCCTTCTGGGCCTGTTCGGTGATGACTTTCTTCAGTACCTCAGCTTTCTTAGTCTGCGGTGGCAACTGAAGTGAGGCGAGTGTCTCCAGTTCCAGCCGCTCCTGATCTGCCTTGTTCTGGGCCAGCACGGCCATGGCCTTGTCTTCAAATCCCTGTGACGGTGGCTGTCCGGGTGGGAGCTGACCGGCCTCGGCTGCCGCAAGCTGCGTGGCGCCTGGCTCAACTGAACTGGCGGCAGGCTTGCCATGGCGGATGAGTTTTTTCACGATCAGCGCGGCCATGACGAGAAAGACGATCAGCAGTGACGCTGCCGCGCCAAGCCAGGTCGGTAATGGAGCCTTTTCGAGCAGCGGCTTCATCCATGCCGGCGGGACAAATCCACCCGGTAGCGACGCTGGATTCTGCGGACTTCCAGGTGGGGGTTCGGCAGTCAGCGTGGCGTCAAACGGAAGTGTTTCAACTAGGATTTGGTCGCCGCGCTCCTGCTGGAAGCCGACCACGCCGGCCAACACGTCCTTCACTACCTTGAGGGTTTCGGCCGTGGGCGGCTCCAGTACGCGCCGTGCTCGCGCGCCCTGGCCTTCCCAATGCAGCTTCTGGTCCATCAGGACCGATACCGAAAGCCGCTTAATGCCTCCCTGTGGTAATTTGACGCGGCGCACGACGCGGCTGGTCTGGTAACTGATACTTTCCGTCTTGCGCGATACTCCACCGCTGCGTGACGTCGAGCGCGCGGCAGGCCGGGGCAGATTGGAGGCCGTTCCTGGCTGCCCACCCGATGTGCCCAGTCCGGATACGTCTTCGGTATGTTGCGAGGTGACCATCACGCTTTTGTTCGGGTCGAAGGTTTCCTCGCTCTGCTCGCCACTGGTGAAGTCGCACTCAATGTTCACGCCGGCACGGTACTTGTCGGGCCCCAGTAGCGGGTCCAGTGTTGAGCGAATCTTCGTGAGCATCTCGCGTTCGAGATCCTGGCGGTATTCGACCATCGCGCTGGAGGCGCCAGACTCGGCGTCCAGTTGTGCCTTGGGCCGGCTGAGCAAATTGCCCGCCATATCCAGCACGCTCACCGCCTCCGGTTGCAGGCCTTCCACCGCGCTGGCGGTCAAGTGCTGGACTGCGAGCACGTTTTGCGGAGCCAGCCGCCGCCCGGGGCGCAGCTTGATCATCACGCTTGCCTTGGCGGGCTGACGCGCGTCGAGATAGAGCGACTCCTTGGCGAAAGTGACATGGACGCGCGCGCGCTCCACCTCAGCCAATGCCATGACACTGCGCTCCAGTTCGCCTTCCAGCGCACGGCGGAAGTTGACGTGCTCCGCAAAGTCTGTCGTGCCCAGATTGGTCTTGTCGAACAATTCGAAACCAATCCGGCCTGTGCGCGGCAGGCCCGCAGCAGCCATCTCCAGACGTAGCTCGGCGACGCGTGCCGACGGTACCAGGATGGTGCCACCGTCCACAACCTTGTACTCGACGTTCGAGGCCTTCAGCTTCTCCATCAGCGCGCCGGCGTCTTCGGCCGCAAGATTGGTGTAGAGAGGCTTAAGATCACGCTCCTTATTCCAGCGCACGGTCCAGAGCAGTCCCAGTATTACGGCCAGCACCGCACCCGCCAGCGTCAGCTTCTGCCGTAGTGTCAAACCGCCCAGGATCTTCTTGATCTGTTCCATTGCGCCTGCCTAGAGCTGCATCCGCATGATTTCCTGGTAGGCTGAAACTGCTTTGTTGCGGACCTGCAAAAAGAGATCCAACGCCATGCTGGCGCGCTGCTGCTCGAGCGCCACCTGGTGCAATTCGCCGCCCTCGCCGCTCAGGAACTTCTGGATGGCTGCGTCGGATCCGATCTGCAGCGAGTTCACCGTGTTGACGGCGGATGAGAAGACCGACTGGAAACTAGCGCCGGATGCTGGCGTGGTGCCGGGCGAGGGATCAATCGAGCCGATCTGCTCCGGCAGCCGGATGGGGCCCACGGGCGTGATGCTCATTTCATCAGCTCCACGCTCTTGGCCACCATATCCTTTACCGCGCTGATTGCTGCCACATTGGCTTGGTAGCCGCGCGAAGCGCTCATCAGGTCCACCATCTCCTCGGCTGGGTTGATGTTGGGATAGGCGACGTAGCCATTGGCGTCGGCGTGCGGATGGCCCGGCTGGTAGCGCATCTGCGGAGCGCGTGTATCCTCACGCACCTCGGCCACTTCGACGCCCATCGATTGTGCCGATAGCTCGGTCTGGAAGACCGCCGCAAATGGCGAGTCCGCAGGCTCACTTTCAAAAACGACGTCTTTACGCTTGTAGGGTCCGCCTTCAGCGGTGCGCGTGGTTTCCGCGTTGGCCAGGTTTTCGACAATCACCTCGGCGCGCGTCCGCTGCGCGCTCATGCCCGATGAACTGACCGACATCAGGTTAAACAAGCTCACGATGAGCGCCCTTCCTCAATGGCCTTGCGGATGTCGCGGATTTCTCCCCGCATCAGGTTTGACGCCACGTTAAAGCGGAGCGCATTCTCCGCCAGCAGGCGTGTTTCGCGGTCCAGGCTTACGTCATTACCATCGTTCTTCATCACCAGTCCGTCCGGCTCAATCACCTTCGGCGACGCGCCGTCGTCAAGCGACATGAACTCGAACTGGAAGTCGATGTCCTTTGTCCGGTAGCCGGGTGTGTCCAGGTTGGCCAGATTCGCGGTGACCAGCTTCTGCCGCTCCACGAGCAGGTCCATGTAGCGCTCAATCTGGGTGCCCACAGCGTCAAGCATTGCAGCAGGCTTATTGCAGTCCGGCTGCCATTTCTCTTCGGCTTGCTTTGACGATCTCTTGAAGAGAAATAGACGCTTACTGTTCCATACACTTACGCGCCACAACGGACAGGGCTTAATCCGCGTACATGGTGGGATAGGCGCGTTTCATTTCCGACGCCATTTCGTGTGCCGTTCCAATTTGAACCAAACCGCCCTGCCCGATTCCTGGACATTCGCGGGCCGTCGCGCGCCAATCCCGAATGGTGCCGATGGTCTCCGGCCAAAACGGGAAGAGACGGCATTGCGTGGGCTTATCGGGATGCAGAGCGCAGCCGCCGTCAACCAGAAAATGGCATTGCCGGCCACGCGGCTTGCGCAGCCTCAACAGGTGGCGCGTACGGTAGACATAGCGGCGTTCGAATTCGGCCGGGCGGAGCCCCAGATGACGTGCCGCGGAGCGCAAGTCCGGCTCTGTAAGATAGACATAGCCTGGGCGGTCGCAACAACGTGTGCAACCTGCGACGCAGCCAAAGCGCAACGCGTTCATCAGGCCAGCATAGCCGATGACGAAAGCTGCTTGTGTCATGGCGAGTTGACGGATTATTCTCAATCAATGGGACGGCGGCCCTTGTGTCCTTAAGTGATTCCGCCGATGGAACTACTTGGTCGGAGACTTAGCTAAACCTATGGCGGCAAGAGAAGACGGCGAATTCGAGCTGATACTGGGCAACAAACAGTTGCTTAGCGTTCTGTTCATCGTGATAGTGCTGCTGGGAGTGTTCTTCGTAATGGGCTTCCTGGCTGGACGTAGCACGGGCTCGGCCGCAGTGGCGGCGA
>CAYZIX010000077.1:0-20793 GCA_964478395.1 uncultured Candidatus Solibacter sp. | reverse complement strand
TCGTGCCGAAATCGACTCTCACATCGAGGCCGAGTGCGCCGCCATGATCAATTCCGCGGACCCGGTTCCGGAGTGCGCGCGCGCTGTCGGATATTACTTCGGCGATCGAAACGATCAGGCCCGCGCCCGTCATTGGTTGTTCGAATACGTTTCGCGCGTGCCCAATCCCGATCCCGCCGTGCAGCGCAGTCTGGCTGGGCGCTGATATCCTGGAGGAACACCCTCCGCAACATGGCTCATATTCACGCTCTGCGCGCTTTGCGCTATACATCCCGCGCCGGTGAAATTGCGGCGTTGGCGACGTTGCCCTACGATGTCATTCCGCCCGCGCTTGAGGCGGACTACAGATCGCGAAGTCCGTACAACTTTGCGCACCTCATTCTGCCGCGCGGCGATTATGCAGCCGCCGGCGCGCGCCTGCGCGACTGGAAGCAGAACGGCGTTCTGGCCACCGACACGGAAGCGGCCATCTTCGTCTACGAGCAACGCTTTCCGTCGCCAGCCGGCGGTGAGATCCTGGTTCGCCGCGGCTTCATCGCAACGGCGGACACCGAGCCTTACGGTGAGGGCGTCTACCGCCACGAATTCACCATCAGTGGCCCGAAGGAAGACCGCTTCCGTTTGCTCGAAGCCACGCGCGTGCAGTTCGACTCCATCTTCATGCTGTACGGCGATCCGGCCGGTGATGTTACGGCGATGCTCGATGCCGTCTGCGCGACCGCGCCGGAGCAGGAATACACCGATCATCAGTCGACCCGCCATCGACTGTGGCGCGTAACCAATGCCGCCTGGATCGCGCAACTCACCGCGCTGATGGCGGACCGGAAGTTGCTGATCGCCGATGGCCACCATCGCTATGAAACCGCGCTGCGCATGGGCCAGCCACGCACGCTGATGACCTTCGTCGCGCTGGAGTCGCCCGGCCTGCGCTCCTTCGCCACGCATCGTGTAGTTCACAACTTGGAACATTTCGATGCGTCCACGTTTTTGGCCAAATTGCCTAACGTGTGCCCGGGCATCGACCCGCTCGTCTCGCCCGAAGGCGCGGTGCGTTTCGGCGTTATTACGGCTGCTGGCGAGCATCACACCGACGTGCCCGCTCCGGCCGGCGCGCTGAATGTTGCCGTGTTGGCTGAGAAGATCCTCGCCCCCGTGCTCGGCATCACGCCGGAGGTGGTGGCCGCCGGTACGCATCTTGTCTACAAGCGCTCGCGCGGCGAGGCCATTGAGGAAGTGCGCTCCGGACGCGGCCAGATTGCGTTCCTGCTGGAGGACCTTTCCATCGAAGGCATGGCGCGCGCCAGCTTCGCCGGGCGTGTGTTACCGCAGAAGTCCACCTACTTCTATCCGAAGCTGGCCTCGGGCCTGGTGATGTTCGAACTCTAGGGCGGCCCGCGCGGTGCTATTCTGACACTCAGCCCTTCAAGTGCAGTTCCGAGTCGACAACCGGATGACCTCCAGCGTGGACGCGAATGCGCGCCTGCGCCATCTTGCGCATGAACTGCGCCAGCCGCTCTCGGGCATCGAGTCCATCGCCTATTACCTGGAGATGGCGCTCGATGGAGAGAATCCTCAGATTGTCGAGCAATGCGACCTGCTGCGCCAGATGGTGCGCCATGCCAACTGGCTGCTGGAGGACGCTGCGCTGGCATTGAAGGTTGGCGGCGAATGTGAGCCCGGTTCTTTGGGCGCCGCATTGAAGCGCTTGGGCGCGGCGTTGGCGCTCGACGATGAACGCGACCTTGAGTTGCGCATCGAGCCGGGCCTGCCGGATGTCTGCGTGCCTGCCGGCTTGCTCGACGCGTTTTGCGCGCACCTGGTGGGCTTCTTCTATGAAGTGGCGCAGGCCGCAGACCCGCTGGTGGCAACCGTGCGGCGCGAGGGCGCCGCCATGCGCATGATTATCGACGCCGAAGTGGAAGGCGATGCCTGCGAGGCCATGCGCCTGATTGATGCGCCGCAGCCGGGCAGCGGCATCACTCGCTTTCTTGACGCCTGCGGCGGCGAGGCCGTCTACACGGCTGGCGAATCGCGCCTGCGCGCCTCGCTGCGTCTGGCCGCTATTAATCCTTAGGGCCGCCGTCTTCCAGCCGGGCAATGCGCTGCTCCAGGCTTTTCACTGCCGCGCGCAGTTTCGGTAGCCGCGCCACGTTGGCCAGCGTTTCCAGATACTCCCGCAAAGGCCGTGCCGGCGTGCCCCAATAGGGTTCACCGCTGCTGGCCACGATCTTCGAGCTCAGTATGCCCGCGCCCGATCCGATGACGGCGCGGGATTTAACCGTGACATTGTCGCCCATGCCCACCTGGCCGCCGATGACGCAGTAGTCTTCAATCACACATCCGCCGGCAATGCCGGTCTGCGCCACGATGACCACATGACGGCCGACGCGGCAGTTGTGGGCGATGTGAACCATGTTGTCGAGCTTGGTGCCGTCGCCAATGCTGGTGGCGCCCAGCGCGGCGCGGTCGATGGTGCAGTTGGCGCCAATCTCGACGTCATCGCCAATCACCACGGCGCCCACCTGCGGAAACTTTTCGTAGTGGTCGCGGGCAAATACAAAACCGAAGCCGTCGGCGCCGATCACGGCACCCGAATGGATGATGCAGCGTGAACCTATCAAGATATCGTGATATATAGATACGTTCGCCCGGATCACCGTCCCTGGGCCGATGGAGACCCGGTCGCCGATGGTCGAGTTGGGCCCGATGCTGACGCCTTCGCCGATGGTGCAATCAGCGCCGATGACGGCTGTGGGGTGAATGCCCACGGGCGGCGCGGGCGGCGGTTGCAGCAGCGCGATCAGACGCGCCGCGGCGCCGCGCGGGTCTTTCACGCGAATGATGGTCCGCAATCCGGAGTTGTCGAAATCCAGGCAGACCAGCAGACAGCCGGCCGAGCAGGCGTGCGCGTCGCGCGCGGCGCGACGTGTCGAAACGAACGCGGCGTTGTTTGATCCGGCGCTTTCCAGGCTGGCAACAGAAGTGATTGGGCGTTCGCCATCGCCCTCGAACGTGGCTTCCAGGTAAGCGGCAATCTCTCGTACGAGCATTGGGAAACAAAACCTCCTCGCGCGTCGGCGGCTATCCTAATTAGTGTATGCCGGTGGATCCTTCCGCTTATGTCGCCCCAACGGCGCGCCTCGATCCGAACGCCGTGATTGGGCCGGGTTGTCACATTGGCGAGTATTGCGTCGTGGAGAGCGACGTCGTCATCGGTGCGCGTTGCCGCCTGGAGCCCTACGTCTATGTGAAACGCTGGACGACGATGGGCGAGGCCAACGAGATCAGCGCCGGCACCGTGCTCGGCACCGATCCATTGGATAAGAACTTCACGGGCGCACGCAGCTATCTGCGCATCGGCAACGGTAATCGCATCCGCGAGCACTACACCGTTTCGCGCGGCACGGCGCCGGAGAGCGAAACCGTTATCGGCGACAACAACTACATCATGACGTCGGGCCACATTGCGCACAACGCGCGCATCGGTTCGAATACGGTGATTGCCAGTTGTTCGCTCGTTGCGGGGTATGTCGAAATCGAGGACCAGGCGTTTGTCAGCGGCGGCATCGGCATCCATCAGTTCTGCCGTATCGGGCGGCTGGCGATGGTGGGCGGTAGTGTGCGGGTGAATGTCGACGTGCCGCCGTTCTTCCTTTACGCCGGCCTGTATGTGACGCCGAACGGATTGAACAAAGTGGGATTGCGGCGCGCCGGCTTTACACGCGAAGAGATGCACGCGCTGAAAGAAGCTTACCGGATTCTCTATCGAGAAAACCTGTCGTTGAAGGACGCACTGGAGCGGATCGAAAAAGAAGTGCCGACACCGCACACGGAACATCTGGTGCGTTTTATCCGGGCAAGCAAGCGCGGCATTAGCCGGGAATAGATCATGAAATTACGCATTACGCTGGTGGCGGCCGCACTGGCCACGTTGGCCTGGGCTGGCGGCGGTTGGAAGTCGAAGCCATTTCCGGACTGGAGCGACTCGGTGGTGAGACGCGCGCTGACCAATTCGCCGTGGACACATCAACGCTCCGTGCAACTGGAATGGCATAAGCGCGAGGACAAGCCGATTACGCCGCGCGACGTCCCCGGCGCTGATCCGAACTCCGAGCGCGGTGCGCGGATGGGCAGTCCGGTCGGTGGCATCGGCGTGGCGAACAAGCGGAATTCGCTGCCGCTGATGGCAGACCTGCTGGTGCGCTGGGCCAGTGCGTTGCCCATACGCCATGCCAAGGCGCTGTACCGGCAGCGGAGCGAGCATCTTCCGGTGTCGAAGCTGAACGGTCTGATTGAACAGCCGAGTGACGATTATGTGGTGGAGATTTTCGGCCTGCCGTCTGAAATGGCGCACCTCGGCGCCGGCATGTTGGAACAGGCGGCGCGTGAGGGTGTGCGGCTGAAGGCGGGCCGGCGCGAATGGGCGGCGCGGCAAGCGCGCGTTGTGCTGAACGGCGACACGCTCAGTGTATTCGTCCATTTCCAGCGCGGTGAAGATCTCAGCCCGGAGGTGCACGAGATCTCGGTGATCGCGGATTTGCAGGTCGTCAAGTTTACCGAGGATTTTAAGCTCACCGAAATGAAATACCAGGGCAGACTGGATCTTTAGAGTAAAACACCCTGCGATAGCCGGTTATAATCCAGCGCTTTTCTGTGATAAGCTCTGGAAGCGCAGGAGGGATGTCCGATGTCGCAGTATATGGTGACCGCTCCGGCGGTGGTGTGTCTGCTGATGGCCGCAAGCGCTTTACCGGCACACGCGCAGGCCAGCAAGATTACCACGGTGGCCGGCACCGGCGTGGAGGGCTACGCAGGCGACAACGGGGCGGCCACGTCTGCGACGCTAAAGGCGCCGCGCGGCCTGGCGCTGGACAGCGCTGGCGATCTGATCATTGCCGATCCGGGGTGCCACTGCATACGCAAGGTATATGCGACGGGCACAATCGTGACCTTTGCGGGCAATGGCATGGCGGGGCGCAGCGGGGACAATGGCGCTGCTACCGTAGCTACATTGAATTCGCCGGTAGGCGTAGGCGTAGACGGCGCTGACAACGTTTACGTCGTCGACATGGACAACCACACGGTGCGGACGGTGACGCCGGGCGGGCGGATCAGCGCATTTGCCGGGATTGGTTCACCGGGCTTCCGGGGCGACGGCCTGTCAGGCTTGTCGGTGCAATTCAATTATCCGCAAGGGCTGGTGGTAGATGTGGCAGGAAACGTCCATATCGCCGATACCGACAACCAGCGCATTCGCCGGTCGGCATCAAGCGGCTATACATCGACAAAAGCGGGCAATGGCACGGCCGGCTATGGCGGCGATGGCGGCGCGCCCACGTCAGCCATGCTCAATTCGCCAAAGGGCGTGGTGCTCGATTCGTCCGGCAACCTTTATATTGCCGATGCGGGCAACCATGTAATCCGCAAGATAAGCGCCGGTGTGATTAGCACCATCGCAGGCACCGGTAAGGCCGGCTTTGGCGGGGACAGCGGCGCGGCAACGGCGGCGCAGCTGAACAATCCATCGGCCATTGCCATCGACCGGAAAAATAATATCTACATCGCCGATACGGGCAACCATCGCGTGCGCAAGGTGGACGCCGTGACGGGCGTGATAACGACGATTGCAGGCACGGGCACGGCGGGCTTCAATGGCGACGGCGGCGCGGCCACCGACGCGCAGCTGAACGGTCCCTTGGGGGTGCTGGCAGATAGCGCGGGCAGCATCTACATTTCGGATACCGGAAATCACCGCGTGCGGAAGGTCACGTTCGCCAGTTGCACCGCGACGCTCGACACCGCCGGCGCGGCGTTCAGCGCCGAGGGCGGCAGCGGCACGGTGACGGTGACTACCGGCGACGGCTGCCCGTGGAGCGCAACAAGCGACTCGGCCGAATGGCTGGCGATTGAAAACGGAGCCGCCGGCTCCGGCAGTGGGAAGTTGTCCTACAGCGTGGCCGCTTACAGCGGCGAAGCGCCGCGGACGGGCCGGTTGACCGTGGCGGGGCTGGCGTTCACTGTGACCCAGGCCGCGCCGTTGCCAACCGTCACGACTGTCTCGGCAGCCAGTTGGCAGGGGCCGGCGGCGGCGCCGGACGTGCTGATGACGAGCATCGGCAAGAATCTCGCCAGCGAAACTGCCAGCGCGGAAAACGGCGCCAGTACGCTGGCCGGAGTCTCGATCAGCTTTACCGACAGTGCCGGGACGACGGGTGAAGCGCTGATTTCGATGGTGTCGCCGGGCCAGGTGAACTGGGTATTACCGTCGTGGGCGGTGAATGGAACGGCCACGCTGAAGCTGACCACCGGCAGTGGCGTTGTGATGGCGGGCTCGGTGGAAGTGGGCGAAGCCGCGCCGGGACTGTTCTCAGCCAATAATTCCGGTACGGGTGCGGCGGCCGGATATGCGTTGCAGGCGGACGGCAACGGCGGTTGGACCACACTGACACTGTCCGATTGCGGCACGGTGGAAAAGAGCTGCGCCGCGAAGGCGCTGGACCCGGCGGCGGGTGACCTGATTGTAATTCTGAACGCGACCGGCATACGGCATGCCGCCGCGGTGAAGGCGAGCACGAACGGAACGGAGTTGGAGGTTCTCAACTATCGTGGCCACGAAAGTCTGGCGGGCGTGGATCTGGTGGCCGTGCGGCTGCCTCCGGAGATGGCCGGCGCGGGCGACGTGCCGATTGTGTTGAGCTCCGGTGAGCAGGTGTCCAACAGCGTGGAAGTGCGGCTGGGGCCGGCCGCGCTGAAACTCAGCGCACTGACGCCACAGGCTCTATTACGCGATAAAACCACTCACCTGACGCTTACGGGCGAATCGCTGGCCGGCGTGACGGGCCTCATCAGTTACCCGCCGGATGGATTAACGGTGTCGGGCGTGACGGCGAATGAGACGGCCGTGGAAATGGACGTGACGGTAGCGGCGGACGCTGTTCCCGGCGTGCGTATGGTGGCGGCAACGACGGCTGCGGGCCGTAGCGACGCATTGAAGCTGGCTATCACGGGTGCGCCCAAGATCAGCACGGTCTCACCGAACGAACTGACGGTGGGCGAAACGAATACGCTGATCATTACCGGCGAATCACTGGAGACCGCCACCGGGTTCGTGTTTTCACCAGAGGCGGGCACGACCGTTTCCGATGTGATTGTCACTGCAACGCAGGTTAAGGCCACTGTGACAGTGGATGCCGGCGCTGCCTCGGGCAAGCGGAATGTGGCTGTGGCAACCCCCGTGGGGAATACCAATGTGCTGGCGCTAACGGTTTTCGGTAGCGAACCGGCGATTACGGCTGTGACGCCGCCGCGTGCCGCGCCCGGACAGACGCTGGTTGTCACAATCGTGGGCCGCAACCTGGCAAACACGACGGGCCTGCAATTCTCGCCGGCGGACGGCATCACGGTGACCGATCTGGCTGCGAGCGCGAAGACCGTCACGGCAACGATCAGCGTGGCTTGGAATGTGACGCTTGGAGCCCGGACGATGGCTGTGTTGACGGGCGCTGGCGCGTCAAACGCAGTGGAATTCACTCTCTTCAATCCAGCGCCGAAGTTAACGGGTATCTACCCGGTTGCCGCGAAGGCTGGCAGCACGTTCCATTTAACGCTGGCGGGTACCGGGCTGGCGGCTGCGACGGCGATTGAATTTTCGCCGGCGGCGGGAATCACCATCACAGACATGACGGCAAGCGAGACGCGCATCACAGCGACGGTGAAGGTGGACGCGACGGCCACCACAGGCACACGCGGAGTGCGCGTGATGGTGGCGAACGTGGTGTCTAATGCGCTCGAGTTGGCCATCCGGCCCGACTATACGGGCGCGTGGAAGGGCGTGACGGACCAGAACCGGACCATGGGCTTCACCGTGTCGGGCTCGGATCTGAGTGGCTTGACAATGGTGGTGCTGGGCGGCTGCCTGGAAGTGACGTTCCTGGACTTTACGGCGACGATCGACGGCGATTCGTTCACGATTTCGAAGTCGGACTCAATTGAATATCAGGGAGTGATGTATACGGCGTCGCTGGAGATTGCCGGGACTTTCACATCATCGACCGCGGTGGCGGGCACTTACACGTGGAGCTACCCGTTCTGCCGCGCGTCGGGCAAGGGCACCTGGAGCGCGACCAGACAATAGACGCCTCGTCAGACGATATGCTGGAGGGCGATGCGACTCGCGTTGTCCCTCCTCATCTGTGCCGCGGCGATGGCCGCGCAACCGCCGCTGGTGCCGCTGCTGTGGACGCAGGGCCAGGGGCCCGACGTCATCCGCAAGGCCGTGCGCGAAGTGGCCGAAGGCGGCAATACGGGCTTTGTGTGGGAATCGCGCCCCCACCCGGACTATCTGGGGCCGCAGTGGTGGGCCGACTTGGGCGTGGCCGTGGACGAGGCTCGCAAGCTGAAACTTGAAGTCTGGATCTTCGACGAGTGGATGTATCCGAGCGGCGTGGCCGGTGGAAAAGTGGTGGCCGCCAATCCCAAGTTCGCGCTACACACGGTTGAAGAGCGCGCGCTCACCGTGCATGGGCCGGCCGCCGATGCGGAATATGCGATGCCCGGCGAGGGCAAAGTGATTGCCGTAATGGCGATGCCCGAGAAGTACGACGCGAAGATGGCGCCCGTGGCGCTGCCTGCGTCGGCCAAGGTGCGTTGGGCGGCGCCGGCCGGTAATTGGCGGATTGTATTTGTTGTTGAGCGGACGCACGTTCCCACGGCCGGTTGGAAGATGTCAAACATGGTGGATGTGATGAATCCGGCCGCCACGGCCGAGTTCATACGCATCACACACGAGGCCACCTACCAGCATTTCAAGGCGGATTTCGGCACCACGATCAAAGGCTTCTTCAGTGACGAGACCGGCTTCCGCAATATCACGTCCTACGAGAGCTTGCCGGGCAAGCCGGGCATGCTGATGCCGTGGTCGCCGGTGTTCGCGGCGTACTTTGAAAAACTGAAGGGCTACGATCTGAAGCCGTGGCTACCGGCGCTGTGGTACGACCTGGGGCCGCGCACGCGCGCCGTGCGGGCCGACTTCGTTGATGTTTGCTCGCACGCTTTTGCCGAGCACTTTTTCAAGCCGCAACAGGAGTGGTGCCACGCGCACGGCGTGAAACTGATCGGCCATCTGGTGGAAGACAATCACGCCGATCATAATCTGGGCTACGGTCCGGGGCACTGGTTCCGTTCCCAGGCGTACCTCGACATGCCGGGTATTGACGTGGTGGGCTTCCAGGTGACGCCGGGCGTGGACGCGGGCAATGTGCGTTGGACCACGCCGGCGGGCACCGAATGGGATCAGGAGTTCTTCTCGTTCGAGGTGCCGGCGATGGCGCGCGGCGCGGCGCTGATCCAGAACACGCGCGAAATGTTTTCGGAATTGTTCGGCGCCTATGGCTGGAACGAGGGGCTGCGGATGGTGCAGTGGATCGGCGACTGGCACATTGTGAACGGCTTCACAACGCTGTCGCCGCACGCGCTGACGATGAAGTACAACGACCCGGACTGTCCGCCGCACTTCAACGCGACGGGTGGCTCGGCGCAGGCGCGCTACTACAAGGATTGGGCGCGGCACATCCGGCCGTTGCAGGCGCTGGTTTCTGATACCGATGCGCGCTACGACGCAGGCGTGCTGTATACGGCCGAGTCAGCGTGGGCGGGCGCGGCGGACAACGCGGGTGCGGTGGTGCGGGTGTTGGAGACGAGCCAGGTGTCGACGGCGGTGATCCCTTATGACGCCATCGCGAAGGTGGGACGGCGGCTGCCGGCGCTGGTGCTGCCGAACGTGCGCTACCTGCCAGCGGAAACCGTAGAGCAACTGGCTGATTACATGGCCGCGGGCGGGCGCGTGTATGTTCTGGAGCGCTGGCCCGAAGGTCCGATTGATGCGCGCGAGCAGGCGCGGTTCTCTGATGCGATGGCGAAGTTGAAACGCGCGCATCTGACGACGCTGTGGGAGTTGCCCGGGCTGATGT
Organism: uncultured Candidatus Solibacter sp.; assembly: GCA_964478395.1. GTDB lineage: Bacteria > Acidobacteriota > Terriglobia > Bryobacterales > Bryobacteraceae > Paludibaculum. The sequence goes on along the minus strand of CAYZIX010000077.1, from coordinate 10,825 downwards.
CAGGTCAGCGAGTGAAGTCCGAACAGGCGCTGGGCTCCGTGATGGTGGCGTGGCGCGAAGGGCGCGGGGCGCAGTGGCTGATGCTGCATAACCGGTCGCTGGCGAATGAGGCGCGTAGCCGTCTCGCCGTGAAAACTACAGCCCGGCACGCTGTGCTGTGGCTGCCGGAAACGGATACGTTCCGCGCCGTACCGCACCAGTATGCGGATGGGCGTCTGATGGTGGACGTAGATCTGGATCCGTCGGCGCTGTGGGTGCTGCGGTTGTCGGATGAACTGCCGAAGGTGGTGGAGAAGACGCCCGTCTATGCGCGCGTCGAAACGCCACAGCTGAAGTGGACGGCCAGCCACGACGGCAAGGATGCCGGTGGTGTGCAGTTGCAGGATTGGCGCGTATGGCCGCAGATGGAGAACTACGCCGGAACGGTGCGCTACCGCACGACGCTGCGTGTGGAGGGAACGGGCGCCGTGGCGCTCGATTTCGGCGCGGTGGAAGAAACTGGCGAGCTGTTCGTCAATGGCAAGTCGCTGGGCGTGAAGCTCACCGGCCCGTACCGCTGGGACATCACCAAGGCTGCACACGCAGGCGAGAACGTGATTGAACTGGAAGTCACCAACACGACGTATGCGCGCTGGAAAGATGTGATGTCGCACGGCGACGCGGTGAGCGGGCTGCTGGGCCCGGTGAATGTGTTGCACGAACGGTAGTTATATGGAAGTATAATTGAAGCGAGGTTCCGGTAATGCCGCACACGGCTGTCTTGAGAAGAGTCGGTGGGTCGGTGATGCTCGCGATTCCGCCGGCGCTGCTGGACGTAACCAATCTGGCTGTCGGCAATGAAGTGGCCGTCACGGTGGAAGCGGGGCGGCTGGTGGTAGAGCCGCGTCTGGCGCCACGCTACACACTGGACGAACTGCTGGCACAGTGCAAAGGCGGCCGACGCCGCACGGCTGAAGAACGCGAGTGGCTGGAAGGACGGCCCGTGGGCCGCGAGTCGCTGTAATGGAACGCGGCGAGATCTACATGGTTTCGCTCGATCCTGCGGCCGGGCACGAGCAACAGGGCCAACGGCCGGTACTGGTGATTTCACCGGGCGCATTCAATCGCATCACAGGCGTGCCGATTGTGCTGCCGATCACGAGCAAAGGGCGGTTTGCGCGAATGGCGGGTTTTGCGGTGGATCTGCAGGGCACGGCCACGCGCGGAATTGTGCGCTGCGATCAGCTGCGGGCGTTGGATCTGACGGCGCGGCAGGCGCGGCGAGTGGAAAGCGTGCCACAAGTGATTATCGACGACGTGCTGGCGCGAGTTACGGCGATACTGACGTAACGGAAAGAGCTTGAAGACGCTCAAAGTCCGGCTGATGTCTGGGCGGCAAATGCGCGACGCTCACCACCACTCGCTCACGCTCGCGGCCCTAATTCAAGACTACGCGTTCAAGAAGATCTCACCGCAGACGGCGTCCCATTGCGATTTGGGGCAGACGGCGGCCAGATCGTCGACCAGCACGCCGCCGTCGGCAAGCGATGGCGTGGCGGCGCCGAGGCCCATGGCGATCTGGAGCCGTTCGAGTTCGCGCAAATACCACGCCTTCACTTCAATGCCCGAGAGCAGGTGGCGCATGTCCGATTGCGGTTGAGGCTGTACGCGGAACAGCCAATCAGCGCCAGCGGGCGCGACTTCGGCGACGACGCCGTCGATGGGCGCGAGCAAACGCACGGCGCTGCCGCGGCGGCGCAGCGTGGCGCACGGCGCGTTGGCCGTGAGCGCGGCGCCGGGTTGTGGCAGTTCCAACGAGTCGGGCCGGCCCATTACGCGGCGGGCAAATTCATCCAGGCCGACCGTGCAGGCTCCGTCCGCCTCCACGCGCACCCACGTGTGGCCGCGATGGTAGAACAGGTGCGGATCGATGGCGATACCGCAGACATTGTCGGCGCAGGGCGCGGGCGGCGCGGTCATTTCAGCGTGCTTCGCGCAACTGCGGCAATCAAAACCGTTGTCGCAGACACGGCCGCAGAGCTCGCCGGTGAGCGCGTGGCGGCAGGCGCGGTCCTGCGTGGGCAGGTCGTGGAAGTTGGAGAGCCATTCGATGCGCGCGGCCTGGCCACGGCGGAAATCACGGATGGCGCGCATCAGGGCGAGGATCAATGTGGCCACAACGACGACGGCGACAGAAAAGAAGATGCCGAGAAAAATCAAATAGCCGGTGTGGTGTTCGAAACCATAAACCCAGGGGAACATGTCAGCTCCTTTTCTCCGCCAGGGCAAGCTCGCGCTCCTGGGGGAACAGCGTCAGATATCGGAATGAGAAGGAATAGACCAGCACAGCGTAGGCGATGACGGTGCCGAAGGCCGCGTACTCGACCCAACTGGGCCAGTAGGTGAGAAAACGGTCGAATGGCAATGTGGGCAGCGCCATGGTTTGAATAGTGAGCACGAAGCGGTTCAACGTGACACCCATGCACGCCAGGCCCGCACCCAGCAGCAGCAGGCCACGATGGCGGCGCGCTTCGGGCCGGTAGAGCAGGACGGCGGGCACGAGGCCGAAAAACACGATTTCAGCGAACAAGATCCAGGTGCCGAAGGCGCTCTGTGAATAGAAGCGATGGGCGGGGAAGCCGCGATCGGGCGCGGTCTGGTTGATCCAGATGAGCGTATCGACGGTCTTCAGCAGCACGTATGTGATGAGCAGTTTGCCGGAGATGCGGCCCAGCGTCTCGTAGACTCCCGGTGCGACCAGTTTGCGGTTGGAGATGCGTTCGGCTAGCGCGGTGGTGAGCGCGACAAACGACGGGCCCACGGCCATGGCGGAGATCACGAAAAGGAAGAACGTGCTGGGCCAGATGGCCAGACCCTCACGGAACGCGAACGGGCGTCCGCGCAGCACGCCGAACAGCCCGCCGAGCGAGCCCTGGTGGAAGAACGACAGCAGCGTGCCGATCAACGCAAACACCACCATCAGCTTGTGCAGCTCCCATTCGAAAACGAGTAAGGATGGATGCAATTTGAGCTGACGGTTCTTCAACAACATGGGCACGTACTCGATGGCGAGCACCACCAGATAGCAGGTGATGCAGAAAGTCACCTCGGTAAGCATCGAGTGGGCGTTCGGATTGTAATAGGTGAACCAGGCGCGCAAGGGTTGGCCGACGTCGATGGCGAGAATCACCATGGCGCCGGAATAGCACGTGAGGCCGATGACCACGGCGCTATTGATGACGGCCTTCAGTTCCTTCTTATGGAGCACATAGAGCAGAAAGCCCGTGAAGAAGGCTCCGGCGCCAAGCGCGATCACCGTCAGGTCGAGGAAGATCCACAGCCCGAAGACGTAGCGGTTGTCCATGTTCGTGTGGAACAGGCCGTCGCGCAGGCAGAGAAACATGGCGTAGGCGCCGAGTATGAACAGGGCGGTCCAGGGCGCCACCCAGGCGAGAAAACGCCCAAGCGAGGTGCGGCGCACGCCGCGCTGGATGAGTTGAGCGTCGAGCGTTTCAAGCATGGCGGGACTCCGTAACGGCGGCGCGCGTTCCGGCGTGCGCGGTGTGATAGAAAACCTTCGGCCCCGTGCCGAGCGATTCGAGCAAACGGAATGTGCCCGTGGCGCGGGTGCGCGCGGCGAAGGCCGGATCGTTCAAATCACCGAAGGCAATGGCCTGCGCCGGGCAGGCCTCGGCGCAGGCCGTAGTGTATTGAACTGGCGCATTGGCGTGGCCTTCGGCGGCGGCCTGTTCGCGCGCGGCGTGCCAGCGGCCGTGACAGAAGTTGCACTTCTCGACGGTGCCGCGCTGGCGCACGCTGACCTGAGGGTTGAGCGTGGCCTCGTAGCCAGCGGGCCACTGCGGATCGTCCCAATTGAAGACGCGCGCCTGATAGGGGCAGGCGGCCATGCAGTAACGGCAGCCGAGGCAGCGCTCGGGAATCTGGCCGACGATGCCCGTGGCGGGGTCGAACTCCACGGCCTTCTGCGGGCAGACGCTTTGGCAGGGCGTTTCATCCTCGCACTGCATACAACTGATGGGAATGTGAACGTCGCCGGATGCAGTCTGGATGCGGAAGACGCGCAGCAGATTGCGGCCCGTGCGCACGGTGGAGCGTGCATTGGGTGGCGGCACGTTGTTCTCCACGGCGCAGGCCACCATGCAGGCGCCGCAGCCGTCGCAACGGTCCAGATCAACGAGCATCGCGTAACGGGATGTCTTGTTCATGCGGGCCTCACTTTGACGGTCGGGACCGTCCAGGCATCGCCGTCGTCTGGCGAGCAGAGTTCGCTCCAGGCGGGGCCGGATGAGAGCGCAACGGTGTCGGGCGCCAGCGCCGGATCGGACTCAATGTGAACCAGCATGCCCCCAGAGTCCGCCATGATGTGCGCGTCGCGGCCCTCGGCCAGATTCAGATGGTGCAGCGTCGCCGGGTTCATCGCGGCGTCGCGCGGCGCGTCTTTCAATTCCGATTCCTGCCAGAGCTTGCCGAGCATCGGCGAAACAGCGGCCTGCCGCCAGCCGTGCGCCACCACCTGTAATCCTTCGTGCGGCTGCCGCGCGGCGGTGATGAGTTGGTCGGCCGTGACGGATGCAGGCAACACGCGCGTGGGGTGCGGCGCGCTCAGCGGATCATAGTCCTTGGCTTCAGCGCCAACCGCCTTCGTGCGCTCGGCCAGACGGTCGGCGAACGAGGTTTCGTCGCCAGCGAGGTGTGCAACAAAATCTGCGGCGTGGATGACGCCCGCCGGCGGCGCCACCAGCGCCGGCGAAGTCGCGTAGGCGGCGCGCGCGGTATCGTAAGGCGGCGGCGCGTCCTGCGCGATCTCAAACGCGACTGGCACGGGCACCATCCACGTGGTGCGCACGGCAAAGTTCACGCGGTTCCAGGTGAGTGCGACCACCGCTGCGCCGGGCGCGAGTTTCGGCGCGATCAGCGCCCACGGCAGTCCGAGACCGGGCGCGGGCTCGTCGAGGATCAGCGTCGAGATGGAGCCGTCAGCCACGCTGGCGAGGGGTGTTTCGGCGACGCCGGACCACTCTTTCGGTGCGGGCACGTCGGCTTGGGCGGCGAAGCCCTTCAGGCCGGTGAGCACGTTCAGCGCAGCGGCGACTGCCCGCGCCTCACCGCGTAATGGGCCACCTACGGGATCGCCGTCGGCGAGGATCAGCGAAGGTTCGGGCAAGGCTTGCGCCGTTACCGTAATCTCTTCCGGCTTCAGGCCCGTAAGCTGCGCGGCTTCGGCGGGGGTGAAGGGCTCCGCCGCGCGACGCAAGGTGTCGAGACCTTCGAGCTTCGGCGAAGTGCTTTCCAACAGGATACGCGCCAGCGCCAGCAGCAGCGCGGTTTCCGAGCCGGGGCGGATGGCGAGATGCGTGTCGGCCAACCCGGCCGTGCGCGAGCGGCGCGCATCGGCCTGGATCAGCCGAAATGCACGATTGGGCCGGGCCGAGCGAGCTGGCATGGCCCAGCCGTCGAGCAGCGGCGTTGAAACAGAGAGAACCGTTTTTGTTTCGGCCAGTTGCGGCGCCACGCGCGCCGGGCGCTCCAGCAGCGTGGCCACGGCTTGGGCAGTGGAGCCTTCCACCGGCGGCGGCGTCAGGTAGAGCCCATTCAGCTTGGCCAGGTGCAGGCGGTGGAGCAGGGAAGCGGTGCGGCCGGGCTGCAGGTCGAGCACGGCGAGCTTGCCGGAGCGCGCCGCCACGGCCTTCAGCGCGTCATCCACGCTGGTCGCATGGCCCTGGTGTAGCGTGTGGCGCAGGCGCAGCGGATGCCAGATCAAATGATGCGCCACGAAGCCGGCCGGGCACAGCGCGGAGCCGCGCGGCCAAAGGCTTTGCGGTGTGGCGCCCACCATGCGTGCGCGCACGGCACAGCCGCCGGGGCAGAGCGTACAGCGGGCTTCTTTGTCGCTTAGTTCACCACGTGGCGCGCGCGGCATCCACGACCAGTTCTGGCTCCACATGGCCACGTCGCCCAGAAGACGCCACGGCGTGGGCGTGAAGACGATGCCGGCAGTGGCGCCGCCGCCAAAAATGAGCAGGTCTCGACGGATCATAATGGGCCTTCCTCTCTCACTTGTGGCAATCCAGACAGCTGTGCGAGAGTCCGCGTTGGCGGTGGCAATCGACACAGTCGTCCATGCGCATGCCGCCGGCGCGGGCAAGGCCCCAGCGCCCGGCGGGGCGGCCCATCACATCGCGGCTGTAGCCGGAGATGCGATTCACCTGATAGAGCGGCAGCGTAGTGCTTCGGCCGATACCGGCGTGGCAGCGCTCGCAGGCCAGGCGGGCGGTCTTGACGTGGACGGCGTGAGAGAAGTAGGCGTTTTCGGGCTGACGGGCATAAATCAGCCAGCGCGGCTCTACTCCAGGCTTGACGTAGCGCGAAACGAATTCGGCCTCCGCCTTGGTGGTGCCGAGCGGCTCAGTGTGGCAGTTGGCGCAACTCTCCAATTTGGGCACGCCGGCGAATTGGCCCGTGGCGGTGAAGGAGTGGCAATCCGCACACCCCATGTTGCCTTTGTCGCCGGTATGTACCTGGTGATTGAAGCGCACCGGCTGGGACTCGGTCCGGTAAAAGGTACCGGGTAGCACCAACCAGCCGGCGCAGAGAGAAACTCCAAACCCTGCCGCGAAGACTACTATTCTTCGAAGCATGCGTGAAACGGCCTTTCTAGCCCGCCAGCGGCGAGCAAAACTCGTGAAATACTGTCAATGCCTCGTCTCGTTCCAACTCACCCAACAGGCCCGCGCAGAATAGGCCCCCATCGGCCGCCAGCCTGACGCCGGCGACGGAATTGCGCGCCTGCACGCGTTCGCTCAGCCGGCGGCTGTCGTCCACCATCCGCTCATGCGCCGCTTCCGCGTTGAGCATGGAGCCGCGCAACGTCATACGCTGTGCCTCGCTCAGACGGCCCTCAAACGCCCATCCGACGCCATAAGGCTCCTGCGTGAGACAGTCCGGATCCAGACGCAGATGGAGGTTTGAAGCGAGCACTTCAACTAGTCCGGGGAAGGTGGCCGTATAGTGCACGCCGCGCGCGGTAATGATGAGCGATGGCCGGGCAACGCCGTGCGGCGTGGCAAAACCGACGCGCTCCACCGGGCCGAGCATGCGCGCCATGAACGAATCGATCCCCAGATGGCACGGCCCGTCGCCGGTGAGGTCCAGCCACCAGTGATTGGGCGTGTAGAGCAGATGAGCCGGCACGGTGAAGCTCGAGTCCGGATCGGCAGTCTCCTGGGCGGTCCGCACGACATCCAGGTACAGGCTGCAATAGCGGTGAGCGCCGCTGCCGCAGCGCGACAGTAGCGGCTCACTGTAAGGAATGAACTTCATTACCGGCGCGGCGGCGCAGTATTGCACCAGACTCTCGTCCAGCAGCGGGCACGGCGGCCCGCCGGCAGCTGCGGCGTCGGGCGGGCAGTAGGCGCACTCCGCAAACGCCGGGGTCAGACAGCGACTCTCATTCGCTTCGTGATGCAGTTCCGGAATAGGTTTGCGAAATCCGGCGCCACGGCACGAATGAACGCGGGTTTGACGGATGAATGGGCACTCCATCGCCCTTACTCCTTCTCTTACAGTTCGAGCGGGGTTATTTCTCAGGCGCGGGCTTCTTGCCTGTTTCGGGCTCGCCGCCGTCGGCCATGGTCAGGCCCAGTTCCGGGCTTGAGAAAGTATGCGCCGAATCCAAGCTGTCCAGCATGCGGTGCATCTCACCGTCGATGTCGCTGGCGGCAGCGCGCCGGCGGCGCGAGGCCAACTCCAGCACGAAGCCATAACCGACCACGGCGAATATGGCCAGCACCACCAGACCCAGACCCAGGTTGGTATAGTTCAACCACATCGTTTGGGGGTCGCTCCAATTGATCCCGAACATGAGAACCTCGTGTGACGGTAGATCCGTCTATAATTCCCACTGCAATCGCCGGGCCAGTTGTTAACTATCTTAAAAATCAGTGCGAGCGAGCGAATGGAGTGTGATTAATGCCGGATTTCCCAACGCGCTTTTCGGGAAATCCTACTGGCGGCTCAGCGTGGCGTTGAAACGATAGCTCTGGCCGGGCCGGGCGTCGAAGTGGATCTCGCGGCCCAAGTAGCGCACGGTTACAGGAAGAGCGCGCGTGGCCGTGAGCGTGGCGCTGGTCAGGCGTCCGGCTTTCCACGTGAGGTCCACGGTCAGTCCTCCCCGCGCACGCAGGCCGCGCACGGAGCCTTCCGGTAGGGCGGAGGGCAACGCGGGCAGCAGGTGGACGAACGCGGCATCGCCGGCCTGAACTTTGCTGGCGCCGGTGGGCGTGGCATAAGGGTCGTGACTTTGCAGAAGCCACTCGGCGATGGCGGCCGCGGCGCCGAAGTTACCATCGATCTGGAACGGCGGGTGGGCGTCGAAGAGGTTTGGGTACAGGCCCGCCTGCTTGGGACCGGCTGGCTGGATCAGGTTCTGGAGGATGTGCCAGGCGTGATCGCCGTCCAGGAAACGGGCCCAGAGGTTCAGCTTCCAGCCCATGGACCAGCCGGTGGCGGCGTCGCCGCGAAATTCGAGCGACTTCTTCGCCGCCGCGAACAGTTCCGGCGTACCGTAGGGCGTGATCTCGCCGCCCGGGTAAACGCCGAACAGGTGCGAGACGTGGCGATGCTTGTTCTGCGGATCGTCAACGTCTTCGAGCCACTCCTGCAGCTGGCCGTAGCGGCCAATCTGATTGGGCGCGATCTCGCCGCGCAGTCTGTCGAGCTGAGCGGCGAACGCGGCGTCCAGCTTGAGCGTGCGCGCGGCGTTGGCGGTAGCCTCGAACAGGGCGCGCGTGATCTGGTGATCCATGGTGGGGCCCATGACGAGACCGCCCTGCTCGGGCGAGTTCGACGGGCCGGAGATCAGGCGACCCGAGCGCGGATCACGCACCAGATATGCGGCGAAGAACTCGCTGGCACCCTTCAGCAGCGGATAGGCCCGCGTGCGTAGGAACTCGATGTCGCCTGTGTAGAGATAGTGCTGCCACAGGTGCAGTGATAGCCAGGAGCCGCCTGATGGCCAGATGCCATGGTCCGACGCATTGATGGGCGCCGTACCGCGCCACAGGTCAAAGTTGTGGTGTAGTACCCAGCCCGGTGCGGCGTAGTGCTCGCGCGCAGTGATGGCGCCGGATTCGGCCACTTCCTTGAGCGCGTCGAACAGCGCCATCTGGCAGTCGCCCAGCCCCGTCACCTCCGACGGCCAGTAATTCATCTCGGTGTTGATGTTGACGGTGTACTTGCTGTCCCAGGAGGGCTTGTTCGAGTCGTTCCAGATGCCTTGCAGGTTGGCGGGCTGGCCGCCCGGACGGCTGGAGCCAATTAAAAGGTAGCGGCCGTATTGGAACAGCAGGGTGACCAGCGATGGATCGGGCGCCGAGGCAAAGCGGCGGATGCGTTCGTCGGTAGGCAACCCGGCCGAAGGGCTTGTGCCAAGGTCGAGCGTCACGTGGCGGTAGAGCTTCTGATGATCGGCGACGTGCGCCGCGCGCAGACTCGCGTAGGTGGCGCCGCGCCAGGCGGCAACGGTCGAGTCGTTGCGCGCGGCCGGATCGGCCGAGACGTCGCGGAAATTGACGAAATTCGTCGCGCCGGCCAGCAGCAGCGTGGCCGAGTCGGCGCCATCCACCTCAATCGAGCTGCCCTTTGCCGCGAGCTTTCCACTGTGCAGTTTCACAATCAGCCGTGCTTCGAAACGAATGGCGGATTCTTTCACTGCGCCGCGCAACGTGATCACACCGTCCGGCGCGGCCGTCACCTGCGAACCATCGTGCGCGCCGGCCAGCGTCACCGAAAAACGCAAGGCGCCCTTTTTGTTTGAAACAAGATGGACGACAATCGCGCGGGCCGGGGCGCTAGCGAACACCTCGCGCCGGTATTGAACGCCGCCGGAGGTGAAGTGTGTCTCCGAGATGGCGGTGTCGAGGTCGAGCTGGCGGCGGTAGCCGGCGGCGCCGGTCACGGGCATCGTGATGAGGATGTCGCCGAATGCCTGATAGGCCTTCTGACGGATGGGCACGCTCATGAACTCGCGCAATGCGAGCTCCTGCGCCTCTTTCTGGTGGCCCGCGAAGAGCAGTTGGCGAATCTCGGTCAGGAATTTTGAAGCGCCAGGGTGAGCGTAATCGTGCGGCTCGCCGGTCCAGACGGTGTGCTCGTTGAATTGGATGCGTTCTTCGGCTGTGCCGCCGAAATCCATAGCGCCAAGGTGGCCGTTACCTACCGGAAGTGCCTCGGCCCACTGTTTGGCGGGCTGCGTGTACCAAAGTTGCTGCGAGAAGGCGAGGGTCGAGAAGAAGCAGACAATGAACAGGCGGCGCATGGCGGGATTCTATCAGGATGTGGGCGCAATTATGAATTCCGAAGGAATAACAATACTTTACAGACCAGCGCAAACCTGGCGATAGGTGGTTTTCGTCTCGTTATTGAACCTTCTGTGCGGGCGAGAGGACGAAGGTAGAGGATTATGCGAAACCTGATTTTGAGTCTGACACTTGTTGCGACGACGGCCGGCCTGGCGCTGGCCTGGCAAGGTCCGCCTCCGGGCGGCGGCTTTAATTTGATGAAGATGCAGCCACTGCTGGTGGCCCTGGATGTGGACAAGGACGGCGTGATCACGGCCGAGGAGGCCAAGGCCGCGCCCGACATGTTGAAGAAGTTGGACGCCGACGGCGACGGCAAGATCACGCAGCAGGAGATGCGGCCCAATTTCGGTGGAGGGAGGCCGGGCGGCCCTGGTGGCGGCCCTGGCGGTCCCGGAGGGCCCGGCGGCCAGGGTGGACCGGGTGGCCAGGGTGGCCCACGCGGCCGGCAGGTGATGAGCGCTGACGAT
>CAYZIX010000076.1:0-20843 GCA_964478395.1 uncultured Candidatus Solibacter sp. | reverse complement strand
CCCTCCGCTTCGGCGCCCTGTTGGGCGCCGGGGCGGCGCTTCCGTTTTACAACGAGCCGGCGCTCGCCCAGCTTTCCAATCTCGGCCGGCTTCCGGCCGACGCCGTGAAGCTGAATGCCAACGAGAATCCGTTGGGCCCGTGTCCGGAGGCCGCCGCTGCTATGCGCGATGCGGTGGCCAAAGGCGGGCGCTATCTGTACGAGGAGACGTTCGATTACGCGCGCACACTGGCCGAGCAGTCCGGCGTGAAGCCCAACTACGTAATGGCCAGCCCCGGCTCCAGCGAGCCGCTGCACCGCTCCGTGCTGGCGTTCACTTCTCCCGAGAAGCCGCTGGTAATGGCGGATCCGGGCTATGAAGCCGGCCAGCGCGCGGCTACGTTCATTGGATCGAAAGTGGTCCAGGTGCCGCTGACGAAGACGTACGCCCACGACGTCAAGGCGATGCTGGCCGCGGCCCCCAACGCCGGGCTCTTCTATATTTGCAACCCGAACAATCCGACCGGCACCACAACCCCCCGCGCCGACATCGAATGGCTGGTGGCCAACAAGCCGGCCGGCTCAATTGTGCTGGTCGACGAAGCCTACATCCACCTTTCCACCGAGCCAATGTGCAACGACCTTGTCGCCGCCGGCAAGGACGTGATCATCCTGCGCACGTTCTCCAAGATCTACGGGATGGCGGGCCTGCGCGCCGGCGCGGCCATCGCGCGGCCTGACCTCCTCGCGCGGCTGCAAAGCTACGGCGCCGGCGCCATGCCCGCCACGGGCATGATTGGCGCGCACGTCAGTCTGAAGACGCCGGGCCTGGTGGAACAACGGCGTAAGTTGTATGCCGAGATCCGCAACGACACCTTCGACTGGATGACGACCAAGGGCTACCACTTCATTCCTTCGGTGAGCAACAAGTTCATGGTCGACACCGGCCGGCCCGGCCTGGAGGTGGTGAAAGCCATGGCGGCGCGCAATGTCTACATCGGACGCGTGTGGAAGAGCATGCCGACGCACGTGCGCGTCAGCATCGGCACACGCGAGGAAATGGCCAAGTTCAAGGCGGCCTTCGCCGAAGTCATGGCCTGACGGAGCCGAACCTCATGCGTTTTCGCAAGTTCCGCTATTCGTGGCGGCAGTTGGGCGGCGATGCGAGCGGCGGCCTGATTGCCGCTCTCATCGCCCTGCCCTATGGCTTGGCAATGGCCTCGCTAATGGGCCTGCCGCCGGTGCTGGGCGTCTTCACCAGCCTGCTCACTTCCCCATTCACGGCCCTTTTCGGGCGCAACCCGGTGCTGATTGGCGGCACCAGTTCGGTCACGGTTCCATTCATTACAGAAGCGGTCCGGCAGCAGGGCATTGGCGGCGCGGCCAAGGTTTCATTAGTGGCCGCTGGCTTCATGATGGTTTTTTCGCTGCTACGGCTGGGCCGCTATGTCGCGCTGGTACCGCATCCGGTGGTCACGGGCTTCAGTTGCGGTATTGGGGCGATGATGGTCGTCTCCCAAATGAAGACCATCGCCGGACTGAAGCTACCCTTCGGCGCATCGCCGCTGGACCAGTTCTGGCTGGTTATCGTCAATCTCGATCACGCCCGGCTGGCTCCACTACTGCTGGCGGGCGTGGTAATTGCCGTCTGCGCGCTGATGAGCCGCCGGTCACCGAAGTTACCGGCGCCGCTGATCGGCGTCGCGCTGGCATTGGGGCTGGCTACCGTCTTTCACGTTTCCGAGCCGCAGGTGGGTGATCTTTCGCTGCGCCTGCCGCCATTGGCCGCTTTCGCCTGGACCGCGCGCGACGTCTACACCGTGCTGCCGGCCGGGCTGGCGCTAGCCTTTGTCTCGGGCGTCAACATCCTCATCACATCACGCGTCGTCGAGCACTTCCGCGGCTGGCGGCGCTCAATGAAGAAAGCTGACGCCGACGCCGAACTGGGCGCCTATGGCATCGCCAACGTGGTGGCTGGCTTCTTTGCCGCGCCGCCCAGTGTGGGCATTCCGGCCCGCAGTCTGGCCAATGTGCGCTGCGGTGGCGCCACACGAATCTCTAACCTTTTTCACGCCTTGATCCTGGCCGGGCTGTTGGGCCTGGGATCCACCGTGCTGGCGCGCATCCCCATGGCCGCGCTGGCCGGAGTGACGGCGTGGATGGGCTTCTGTTTGCTCGAATGGTCCACCTGGGCACGGCTGCCGCGCATGCGGCGCGTCGATGCCGCGGCGTTTCTATTCACAGCGATATTGACTCTGGCAGTGAACGCAGTGGCGTCCGTCGCCGTCGGCTGTGGAGTCTATCTGGTGGACGCGGCCTGGCGCCGACTACACGCAAATCACACCAGCGATGCGCTCAGCGCTGATGCGTCACTTTGAGTTCACCGGCCGAGTGCTCGTCGAAATCCAGATGGTCGGCGACCAGTTGCTTGCCGCTGAGCGCCCGTTGCGTGATGCCTGATTCGGCATGATCGCGCCGGTTCGAGGTGATGTGCCAGATTTCGTGCGCTACCACTCGCGCCATGGCCCGGCCGAGCAGACGGTCGGCCTGACCGCGTTGGCTGCCGTGCAGGGCCGTGCCAGTCACCTGACGCAGACGGTCGCACTGCACTTCGCTAAACGGAAGCACTTCGCCATCGGCGGTGTGGGTGATGGCCAGCGGGCCGCGCTCATCCACCAGTTCCGGCATGGCGCTCATGCGGCAACTGCCACGCAGCTTCACCAACACCAGGTCCGGCACGGAAGCTTCGGAATCCAGCTCACTGCGCAGCTTCCAATCCAGACGCCGGCCACCCTCGTCGAACAGGCGCTGCATCTCGCGCTGCATCTCCTGCAGCGCGGCGCTCGGTACGGGCTTCTCCGGATCGAGCACCACGGTAAGGGGCGACTCAGCCTGTAGCACCGTGGCAACAAACAAAACTGGAATCAGGAAGCGCACGTGGCTATCCTCCACAGACAGTATTCCGGATTACGTTGTCCGGATCAAGCCCCTTGTAGGCTCATTCAGGTTCGTTCCAGGTTAGTTGAAGTGGCTATCTTCGCAAGAACGCCTTTTATTTTCTGTATGATGCAGTAACAATCGAGAGATTTCTGAGTTTTTCCTTGCCAGCCTCGCGCCAAAGGCGGGAACGGCCGGGCACCGGGATGTGAGCGTGCAGAGATGCCACCATGATTCAAAGCATGGGCGATGGGCCGTCACAGATAACGCCCTGGTTTTTCAATCTACTGAAAACAAAGAGAACTTAGTTGGATTTTCGTTGTGAACAACAACGAGGTAAACACTATTCTGCTGGCTATTTTGCCAGATGCTCCCGGTGGCAGATTCGCGTCCGCGCCGTTACCGGCGCGGCTCGCTAATACGCCTCGGCTCCAATCGGCGCTCATCAGCTTGCTTACGCGCGCTGCTCGTTGACACGCCCAATACGTGCTGTGCGCTCGCTGACGTTCGCGCCTCGGTAAGACTGATGCGCAAGCGTCAGCTAGCGCGCGGCGCCGCCGAACTAATCCTCGGCCAAGCCGGTGCTGGCCAGCGCGGCCAATTCCTGCGACTGTAACAGCCGCGGGACGCGCTCCACCACTTCGGCCGGAGCAATTTCTTCACCGGTACCGGCGGCCAAATCCTTAAAGCGGCGCGCCGAGACCAGCACTCGGGTTTCGAGCGAACCGGCGGCACGGTTGTAGCTTTCCACCGACCGCTCCAGTCCGGCGCGTACGCCGTCCATGTGCCCGGCGAAGGTGCGCAACCGCTCGTACAGCTCCTTACCGAGATCCGAAATCGCCTGGGCGTTTTGCGCCAGCTTCTCCTGCCGCCAGCCATAGGCCACGGCTTTGAGCAGCGCGATCAACGTTGTCGGCGTCGCTAGAAGCACGCGATTATCTACCCCAAACTCAATGAGTTCAGGGTCCTTCTGTAAAGCAGCACTAAAGAAGATCTCGCCCGGCAGAAACGCCACGACGAAGTCCGGCGCGTGCTCGAACTGATCCCAATACGCCTTACCGGAGAGACGCTGGATGTGCTGGCGCACCTGCGTGGCGTGCTCGGCCAGCTTGGCCTGACGCGCTTCGTCATCCGGCATCTCCAGAGAGTCGAGGTAGGCCGACAGGCTCACCTTGGCGTCGACAATGACTTCGCGCCCGTTGGGGAGTTTAACGATCAGATCCGGACGGAGCTTGCCCGCTTCGGTATCCACAGACACCTGCTCATAGAAGTCGCAGTGCTCCAGCATGCCGGCCAGCTCAACGACGCGCTTCAACTGGATTTCGCCCCAGCGCCCACGGACAGCCGGAGCGCGCAGCGCGTACACCAGCTTCGATGTCTCAGTAGCGGTCTGCGCCTGCGCCCGCTGCAACGACTCGAACTGTTCCTTCAGGCCCGCGAAGCCCTCCAGGCGCTCCTTTTCCAGCACCGCCAGCTTGTCGGCCAGCGGCTTCAGGGTCTCCTCCAAACCTTTTTGGCGCGTTTCCTGGTCGGCACGCGTCATCGTCAGGAAGTTCTCGTTATTCGCCGCCAGAGCCTCAGCCGCCACGCCCTTAAACGTTTCCGCCAGGCGCTTCTGTGCCTCTTCGAGCGTCTTCAGTTTCTCGACCTGCGACTTCTCCGCCTCGTCAAGCCGCGTCAGCAGCGACGAATGGCGCGTCTCAAGTTGCAGGATGGTTTCGTTCTTCTCGCGAAGCTCCTTCTCCAGGTTCTCAGCCCGCGAGGCGCGCTCCTCGGCGGTGGCGCGTGCGGCCGTGAGTTCGGTGATCTGAGTCTGGAGTTGCGCGGCGGCGGCGCGTTCGGCGTCAACTTGCTGGCGCATCTCCTTCACGGCGTTGTCGCGCTCATCGATCCGGGCCTTAAAGTCGGCCAACTCAGCCTCGCTGGCGGCCAGATTCGGCCCACGGCTCCCTTTCAACAGCAAAGCGGACACAACCGCCCCCATCACCAACCCCAACAGCAGCAGAGCGAGCATCATGGCAGGTTCCATGGTTATCCCTTTCCCTTATCCATTCGTCAGGACGACCGCCTACCCCAATGCGGCGTTTCACCGAGGCAGAAGAAGAAAATGCCACCCCCGAGGGGGTGGCATCTCTTACTTGTTTTCCAGGCGTCCCTAGGAGCAACCTGATGTGCCGCCGCAGTTCTCGCACTTATAGCACGAGCCATTGCGCGTCATCAGACCGCCGCATTCAGCGCAAGCGGGCGCATCCTCCATCCCCTCGGCCGGAGTAAACTGTAGCTTTTGCTGCGGTTCGGGCTCGGTCGGACGCAGGCGGAACGTGTCGCCCGCCTCGTTTTCCACGGCGTTGGGGCCCAGGAACTTGAGCGCCAGCCAGCGGAAGATGTAGTCCATGATGGACTTGGCGTACGGGATCTGCGGGTGGCCGGTGTAGCCGGAAGGCTCGAAACGGACGTGGCTGAACTTATCGACGAAGAACTTCAGCGGCACGCCGTACTGCAAGCCGTAGCTCACGGCGGTGGCGAAGCTATCCATCAGGCCCGAGATGGTGGAGCCTTCCTTCGCCATAGTGATAAATAGTTCGCCCGGCAGGCCGTCCTCGAACAGCCCGACGGTGATGTAGCCCTCGTGGCCAGCCACGGAGAACTTGTGCGTGATGGACTGCCGCTCGTCAGGCAGCTTGCGCCGCTGCGGGCGGTAGACAATACGCTCCTCGACACGCGCCGGCGTGGGCGCGGCCACGCCAGAGACCTTCTCACCCTTGGCGTTGCCGGAGCTGAGCGGCTGGACGCGCTTGGAGCCGTCGCGGTAGATGGCCACGGCCTTCAGCCCGAGCTTCCAGCTCTCGATGTAGGCGCCCATGATGTCTTCCGGAGTGGATTCCTCCGGCATATTGATGGTCTTCGAGATGGCGCCCGAGATGAACGGCTGCACGGCAGCCATCATCCGGATGTGGCCCATGTGCTGGATGAAGCGGGTCCCGTTGGGAGCCTTGAAGGAGCAGTCGAAAACGGCGACGTGATCCTCCTTCAACCCTGGCGCGCCTTCGATGGAGCCGGTCTTGTCGATGTGGCGGACAATCTGCTCCACCTGCTCCGGCGGGTAGCCCAGCCGGATGAGGGCCGACGGCACCGTCTGGTTCACAATCTTGATGGAACCGCCGCCCACCAGTTTCTTGAACTTCACCAGCGCCAGATCGGGCTCGATACCGGTGGTATCGCAATCCATCATGAAGCCGATGGTGCCCGTAGGCGCGATCACCGTCACCTGGGAATTGCGGAAACCGGTACGCTGGCCCATCTGATACGCACTCTGCCAGACTTCGTGGGCCGCCTCCAGCACGTTGGACGGAACCAGCTTTGAGTCGATGCGCGAGACAACCTCGCCGTGCATCTTGATCACTTCCAGGAACGACTGTTCGTTGATGGCATAGCCCGGCGCCGGGCCTACCGTGCCGGCAATGCGAGCGCTGGTCAGATAAGCCTGCCCGGACATGATGGCCGAGACGCCGCCAGCCCAGGCCCGGCCGGCATCGCTGTCGTAGGGAACGCCCAACGACATCAACAGAGAGCCAAGGTTGGCAAAGCCAAGACCCAGCGGGCGGAACTCGTGGGAGTTGCGCGCGATCTTCTCAGTCGGGTAGCTGGCCGCATCGACCAGGATCTCCTGCGCCAGGATCACCGTGTCGACCGCATGGCGGAAGGCTTCAGCGTCGAACTGGCCAGCGGCGCTGAGGAACTTCAGCAGGTTGAGCGACGCCAGGTTGCAGGCCGAGTCGTCCAGGAACATGTACTCGGAACAGGGATTGGAGGCGTTGATCCGCCCGGACGCCTTGCAGGTGTGCCAGCGGTTGATGGTCGAGTCAAACTGTAGACCCGGGTCACCGCACTGCCAGGTGGCTTCGGCGATGGAGCGCATCAGCGCATTCGCTTCGTACCGCTTGACCGGCTCACCAGAAACTACCGAGCGGGTCCACCATTCCTTGTTACCGACCACCGCCTGCATGAACTCGTCACTGGCGCGAACGCTGTTATTGGCGTTCTGGAAAAAGATGGAGGCGTAGGCCTCACCATCCAGAGACGAGTCGTAGCCGCAGTCGATCAGCGCATGAGCCTTGCGCTCCTCCTTGGCCTTGCACCAGATGAAATGCTCGACGTCGGGGTGCTCGGCATTGAGAATCACCATCTTGGCCGCGCGGCGCGTCTTGCCACCGCTCTTGATGACCCCAGCAAAGGCGTCGAAGCCCTTCATGAAGCTCAACGGGCCAGAGGCGCGGCCGCCACCCCACAACAGGCCGTTTTCTTCGCGTAGCGTCGAGAGATTGGTGCCCGTACCAGAGCCCCACTTGAAGAGCATGCCCTCGGTCTTGGCCAGATCGAGGATTGATTCGAGTGAAT
Organism: uncultured Candidatus Solibacter sp.; assembly: GCA_964478395.1. Lineage (GTDB taxonomy): Bacteria > Acidobacteriota > Terriglobia > Bryobacterales > Bryobacteraceae > Paludibaculum. The sequence continues at coordinate 13,530 of CAYZIX010000076.1, read as the reverse complement.
CCTGAACAGAATTGATAAAGCAGGCGGAACACTGCGGGCGGTGCGCGCTCTTGTCCAGGCGCTCGATTGTGTCCGCCGTCTCATTGTAGAACCAGCCATAACCGCGGTTCTCTTCCCTGACGCCAACGTTGAACCAAACCGGCGAATTGAAGCACGCCTTCTGGGTCAGCATCAGGTGCGCCAACTCGTTGCGGAAGTTGGCCGCATCCTCCAGCGAGCGGAAATAACGGCCCTCAATGCCCCATTCCGTAATGGTGTCCACCACGCGGTGCACCAGCTGGGACACGGAGTGCTCCCGCTCAGGCGTTCCCATCCGGCCATGGAAATACTTCGAAGCCACAATATTGGTGGCTGTCTGCGACCAGTCGGCCGGAACCTCGACATCCTTCTGCTCGAAGATTACAGCGCCTTTGTCGTTACCGATCGAGGCCGTGCGGGTCTCCCACTGAACCTCGTCGTAGGGTGTCCGGCCGGCTTCCAGCCGGGCCGTGAAATAGCGCGGGAACGCCAGACCCGAGCGCTCCTCTTTCCGCAGACTCCTCCGAAACGAACGTGTTTGGGCGCCAAGATCGGCACCAATCTGTCCCATGCCATACTCCTTCTTATTGTTTTGAGAACTGCGCCTCCGAACAGCTCTACTGGTGCATTGAACAATGCAGGGGCACTGGCAACGATACCCCAATATGTTGTAGTAGGTCAATACCGCAATCCATACATCGTGTGCATGTGCTTGATTTGAGGACTGATCCACTTGGAGCCGTGATAAAAGCCCCATAATGACGCATTTTCTTCTCCCAACAGGCGCCGTCAAGATTCCGCAGATGATGATTTTGAAGGCGTTCTGCACCGCCGCCCTTCCTTGCCAAGACGCCTCCCTCTCCCGAGGCCGCGTCCGGCCTGTTGTCCAGAACGGCCCATATCGAGATTGATGCCGTAAGAGCGTGACCGGCTCGTCACAGCGGCGAAACTCACTAGCAATGTGAGCGCGCTCACCCGGCAGAGATGGCGCCCGCACTTCGCCTAACATGTGGCGCATCCTAGCCGCAAGAAGCCAGAAAAACTGATTAAATATTAGATTTATCAGTTGTTTGCGCGGATCTTCTCAAGTTATGCCCGAGGCGGACGAGAAGACTGCTCAAATCGCGCAGTGAAGTAGAATGTAGAGCCGCGCCCGGGCTCACTCTCCAGCCACATGCGTCCCTTCATCAGTTCCACCAGACAGTGCGAGATGGCCAGGCCGAGGCCCGAACCGCCGCTCCGGTGCGCACTGCTGGAGCCTGCCTGCCGGTAGGTTTCAAAGATCAATGCCTGCTTGTCCGGCGCGATGCCGGGCCCGGTGTCACGCACAGCGAACTCCATTACCGTGGCCGTCTTCAGTTCGAGCGGCCTTACCCTGACCTCGACGCACCCCACGGTGGTGAATTTCAGAGCGTTACCGACCAGATTGAGCAGGATCTGACGTAGACGAAGCTCATCGCCACGCACACTCTCCGGCGTGGTTTCACCCACGGCCGATGTCAACGCGAGGCCCTTCTGGTGGGCCAACCCGCTCATCAGACGCAGAACCTCGGCCACACATTCGCTGATGGAAAAATCTCCCGGGATGAGTTCCATCCGCCGCGCTTCGAGCTTCGACAGATCCAGAATGTCGTTCAACAGGTTGTGCAGTGACGCCGCACTTGTGCGCGCGAGCACCAGGTACTCCCGCTGCTCGCCGGTAAGCTCAGTTTCCAGCGCCAGATCCAGCATCCCGTTCAGCCCAGTAAGCGGGGTGCGAATTTCGTGGCTCATGTTGGCCAGAAAGCCGCTCTTTACCTCGCTGGCCCGCGTGGCGGCACGCTGCGCCAGCCGCAACCGCCACGCCAGCCACGCCACTCCCAACAGTAGTATTGTCGCCACCGACAACGTGATTCCAAGCAACCGCGCGTTGTGTTCAGCCTCAGCCAAATCCATAGCCGACCGCATCTCGTTGTAGCCGGTCGAACTGTAGCGGCTCATGATCACAGCCAGACTGCCGTCGGCCAACATGGCGCTGATTTCTGTTCGCAGGCGGTCTGCGGCAGCAGATGCCTCATAAGTGGAACCGATGGCCGTCCGCCCGCGGAAACTCATCGGGAAAAGGCGCAACGGGAGATCCTCGGCCATACAACCGTGTTCCAGACTATTGCTGGCCGAGATGGCAAAACGGTCGTGCAGCAACCCGTAGTCGGCCCGGCCTTCGCAGACGGCGGACACGACGCTGTCCAAGCTGTCCAGTGAAGTGACCGTGGCGCGCGGGAAGCGCGCGCGCAACATCTCCGCGTTGACCGGCACGTGATCACACACCAGTTTGGCCTGCAGGTCTTCATCCGGCACCACATTCCGGGCCGAACGCGACACCAGGTAGTAACTGGTCATCATCCAAGGACGGGTGAAGTAAATCCGCCGGTGGCGCTCGGGCAGATCCGTCATCAAGGGCCACAAATCCACGTGCCCCTCAGTTAGCGCTTTGTAGGCACTTTCCGGGTGATATTCAAAGCGTAGCCGGATGCCGGAGCGCTGTGCCGCCTGGCGAAGGGTGTCGATGGCGTCTCCGGACGGCTCACCACCTCGCACCCGAATCATATGTTGGGGGTTATGTTCGTAACCGACGACGTAGACACGGTCTTCAATGTGCCGACGCACCACCTCATGAGCTGCAATGGCACAAATGGCCAGCAACGCAGACGTACCCGCAACTATCGCTCTGAACCGTTTCGACACCAAGGCCCGCTGTCCTTATCGGCACAGCGGCGGCTACTCATAGCGCAGTGCTTCGATCGGGTTGATTCGCGCCGCCTTGACCGCCGGATAGAGCCCGAACACCACGCCGACAGCCATCGATACTCCGAAGGCAATTGCCACCGAAAGCGGTGTCACAATCGTGCTCCAGCCGGCGAACTGCGCAATGGCGTGCGACAAACCAAAACCGAAACCCACACCCAGCAATCCGCCGCCGACAGAAATCAGCACGGATTCTAGCAGAAACTGACGCACAATGTCTCGCCGGGTCGCCCCCGTTGCCCGCCGGATGCCGATTTCACGTGTTCGTTCAAGCACCGTCGCCAATACGATATTCATGATGCCGATGCCGCCGACCAACAGCGAAATGGCTGCAATCGCCACCATGACATACGTAAAGATACGTTGTGTTTGGCGCTGCTGCGCCAGCAGCGCAGCCGGGATGGTCACCGAGAAGTCCTCGGTATTGTGATGTGTCGAAGCCAGAATGGCCGTCACAATGCGCGCCGCGTCAATCGAATCAGTCTCCGGCCTGAGGCGGATGTCGATGCCGTCAATATCGTCGCGCAACTGCCGCGAACGGTCGAAATAGCGGTACTCGAAGGCGTTGAATGGGACGTAGATCACATTGTTGACGTCGTGCGCGCCCGCGCCGCCGGCCTGCGCTCCAGCCACACGCTCGCCGGCCACGCCAAGCACCTCCAGCCACGTATCGTTGACTTTGACGAATTCACCCACCGCCTTGCCGTAGCCGAAGAGGCTGACCTTAGCGCGCTCACCCAGCACGCACACGGCGGCGCTGGCGTCGTCGTGCACGGGGCCGAAGAATCCGCCTTCGGTGAACTTCAGGCTGTGGATCACGGCATAGTCTGAACTCACACCATACAGCTCCGGCACGTCACTGGACGGTTTTGGAATGACGCTCTGCGGGTGCAGCGTACGGCGCGGCGAGAGTGTCTCCAGCCCTTCAAGATTGGCGCGGATGATACGCATGTCGCGCTCGGTGAGACCGGGTGAGTTGCGGCGGCGCTGCTGCAACTCCTCGCTGCTCATAGCCGGGCGCGAATCGATCAGAATATTACGCACGCCCAACTGCTCGATAAAGCGCAGGCTCTCCTGGCGGGCGCCCTCGCCAATGGCGAGCATGCCGATGACGCTGCCGACGCCGAAGACGATGCCCAGCGCGGTAAGGAAGGTACGCGTCTTCTGCGCTCTGAGGTTACCGAGCGAGACGGCGACGTCGGAAAAGATGCGTGGTAAGGTCATGACCCCTGAAGCGCCTTCATCGCTCCCTGCGTCGCGCCATCCTTCTTCTTGCTGGAGGCGTCCGGGCTGGCCATGGCCACAATCTGCCCCTCATGCAACCCTTCGACAATGACTTGGCTTTCGCCGCGCCGCTTCAGTTTCACGTCGGTTTGAGTGAACGAGCCGCCGGAGCGCAGATATACAAATGTCTTACCGTCACGCTCGAACAGAGCCTGTGACGGAATCCACAGTGCGTCCGGCACCACTTCGGTGGTGATGACGACCCGCGCGTTCATGCCGGGACGCAGTTCCGGACTGGGATCGTCGAGTGAGAAGACGCACTCGAACTTGCGTTCCCAACTGAAGCCTTCGGCCGCGCTGCCCATGGTCTTGATGCGGCCATGAAACTCACGGCCGGGCAGAGCCACGACTCGAATTGCCCCATCTTGTCCGGCGGCCAAGTGGCCGCGATCGAGCTCGGTGACCTGCGTGCGCACATCCCAGGCGTGGAGGTCAGGTATCTGCGCGACGGCCATTCCGGCGCGCGCCGTGTCGCCCACCTTGAACACCGGCAGAGTCATGCCCCAATAGGCGAAGTTCAGGTTTGAATTCGGCTGGATATTGACGTAGCCAGCGGTCTTGGCCCTCAGCACCATGGCCTCGATGTTCTTGCGCGCCGTCGCGGCCTTCACCTCAGCCTTGGCGCGCGCGGCTTGCTGCAGGCGGATGGAAGCGTTACTGGTGGCCTGACGGTTCGCCAGGTCGTGCTCCAACTGGCGCAGACGGTCGCGGGCGGCCTCCAGGGCGAGCGTATTCTGCCTCGCCACAATCGCCGACAGCAGCGGATTCTTGCGTGTCTCCAGTTCGGCCAGCTTCAGATCCGAGCGCGCCTGTTCGAGCGAGGCCCGCGTCTCCTCCTGCTTGGCGGCAGCTTCGGCCTGGGCCTGCACCACCTGCTGATCGGCTTCAGCGACATCCGCCTCCGCCTCGGCCAGCGCGAATTCCTGGTCGGTGGTATCGAAACGGGCCACGACATCGCCCGGCTGCACCAGTTCACCGGCCTGCCGCAGCTCGGTGATGGTCAACTCCCGCGCGCCCGTCATTGGCGCCAGCAGCATTTCTGAATTCGAGCCTTGCAGGTTGCCGCGCGCCGACACCGTGAAACGGACCTCGCCACGCTTCACGATGGTTACCGGCAAATCAAACGTGACCGGCGTCGCCGCCGCGCGCGTCCAGCCCAAACCAGCCCACAACGCCAGCCCTGCCGCAGCCGCCACCACCGGCAGCGCCGCCCACAACAGCCTGCGCCGGACGCTCATGATTTCTTCTTCTCCTTCCCGGTCGAGCCAGGCTCCTGCAGCGTCACCGTGTCGCCGGGGCCAAGACCGCTCACCGCCACTTCATCGGTGTTGCGGGCCACCACCTCCACCGGCCGGGAGTGATAGCCGCCGTCGCGCGCAACATAGACGATGGGCCGGCCGGCGCGGGTGAAGACAGCCCGCGCCGGCACACTGATGGCATTCGGGATGCGGCTCACCACCACATCCAACGTGCCGTTCATGTCCGGCCGTAGGCGCGCATCCTTTAGTGTCACCGGTGCATAAGCGCGAAAGCTGAACGTGATGGGCCAATCAAAACTCATCTGCGTCATCACCGACAGTCCGCGCAGCCGCGCCGGGATATTCGTCTCCGGCAGCGCGTCAAGGCCGATGCGCGCCTCCTGCCCCTGAGCCAGCCGGCCGCGGTCGATCTCATCCACCTTGCCTTCCATCTCAAGCGTTGTGAGATCCGGAATCTCGGCCAGCGTCGCACCGGGCCAGACACCGTCGCCCACTTTAAATGGTTTGGCGTTAGTCCAACCCTGCGCGTAGTTCAGCAAGTAGACGATCAGTCCTGTTTGCGGCGACCGCACTTCCATCAACTTCAGCCGTTCGCGCGTTAGCTTGACTTCGTAGTCGGCCTGATCGCGCAGCCGCGTTAGCGAAGCGCTTTTGGCCTTTGCTGCGGACTCGTGCAGCGCGACAGTGGCCTGCTGCACCTTCAGCTTCTTTTCGGCCAGCCCAAGGTTGATCTTCGCTTCCTCGCCTTGGATGGCTGAGAGGATGGCCATCCGGCTGACTTCCAGACGGGCGCGCTCCACGTCGTAACGCGCGGACGCCAGATCGCGGCTGTCGCTGTCGGCCGTAATGCGCGCCTCGGCCACGGCCTGATTCAGCGTTTCCTCGGCCTGACGCAAGGCCGCCTCTTTTTCCTTGAGCTGCTGATTCGCGCTGGATGGATCGAACTTCGCGACCACGTCGCCCTGCTTCACTTCAGTATTCGCCGTGGCCAGCCAGATGATGCGCAGATCGGGAACGTTCATCGGCGCATTCACCTGCAACGAACGCCGCGCCTTCAGTTCACCGCGACACTTCACCAGCACCAGGAACTCGCCCTTGCGAGCCTTGGCCGTGGGCAAATCCGGGGCCGCCTCCGCCTTGCGCAAACGCAGCACGCCCCACACACCGACGGCCAGCACAACCGTCAGCACGGCCAGCTTCAGCCACTTCATCGCTTGGCCTCCGCATCAACGATCACCGCGGCCGACAAATCGGGCAACAGGCGCGGATCGCTTTTCTCAATCAGAAACCGCGCCATGAAGCGCTTGATCGGGCTGCCCAAGTCACTCACCGCCACGGGGCTGGCAGTGAGCAAGTGCGCCGGCAAAGCCAGATCCGGGTAAGCATCCAGCCGGACCACGGCCCGCGCGCCAGCCCGAAGCGCGGCTCCATCGGGCTCGCCCACGCTGGCTTGCACCTCCATCTCCGACGGATCGAAGACACGCAGCAGCGCCTGGCCGGGCCAGATCTGGTCACCTTCCTGCGCTGGGCCGCGCGATTCGCCGCGCCACACCGACTCCAGCGCCACCATGCCCCCCAGAGGCGCTTTCACCACAAGCCGCGTAACGTTCGTCTCGGCGCGTTTCAATGCCACAGCCTGACGGTCGCGCTTCAGTTCTAGAATCCGCAAAGCAGCGTCATCGGCGCGCTGGCGGGCGGCGTGCGAGATCTTGAGCGAATCCAGTTTGACGCGCGAGGCGCGTGCCTTTTCCTCATTTTTCAGCCGCTCGATATCGCTGATCACCGCACCACGCCGCAGTTGCAGCTGGGCCTTGGCCAAATCGGCCTCGGCCGTCTGCACTTCCGACGAACGGCTCTCCGTATTCGAGCGGTTTTCCGCGCGCCGTTGCTCAATCTGATGATTCAGGTCATCCAGCTTGGCCGCTGCGTCACGTGCGTTGTCTTCCTGTTGAGTCCGGTCAAATTCGGCGAGCACATCGCCGGCCTCCACGCGGCTGCCGCTGGGCAGAATGCGCGTCACTGTGAGTTTGCCCGATGAACCGGCAATCTGCGGCACTGTCACCGCGTATTCGCGTACCGCGCGCACGGCGCCGGTGGCACGAACGGCCCTCGCGGCAGCCGTTTGGCTCCGTTGCGCCGAATGCCGGGCCGCGGGCTCGCGATGGCAGGCAGCCATCGCGACCGAGAGTAGCAGTACAAGATAAAGGCGTCTCATCCGGTGGCAGTGCACACACGAATTAGACGGTTGGACGCCCTAAACCGTGGATCTGTTCCTAAAAACAGATGTAACAATCCCACGCCCAGCGGAAAACGCAGGCCCAAAAAGGAAACGCGGGGAAGAGCACGCTCTTCCCCGCGCCGAAATCAGGTTATTTGATTCTCTTAGCTACGCGATGCGCGCCGTCTGGCCAGGCCCACCAGCATAGCGCCTCCGGCCAGCATGAGCGCCATTGATGACGGCTCCGGCACAGCAGAGTCGCCCAGCACAATGTTGCCACCGAACCAGCCCGTAACACCCCCTGTAGCGTCAGTCGGGAAGACCAGGCCACCACCGGAAATGTACCGATCGGATACAAAACTGACCGAGGAATCCACTGTGACGCCCGCCGGGTCCCAAGTGTAATCGTCTACCCCAGTATCACCGGCCACGCGGTAATAGCTGCCCGCAGTGAGCAGCACCGGGCTGATGGCCTCCCACTGGAACCAGCCATTACCGATCAACGCCGAACCGGACGTAATCGTGGCCGATGCCAGCAGTACTCCATTCGAATCCCACAGTCCCACTACGTGGTTCTGCGTGATACCGCCGCCGGTGTAAAACGCCAGACCGGTGACGGAGACCGATTGCAGTGCTTCAAACTCATAACCCAACGTCCACTGGCCATTCGTACTATTCGATGAAGGCTGCACGAAATCAAGGCCAAGCGTAGCGGCCGAGGCCATCGACACTGAGATCAACAGCATCAATACCAACACCCTGAACATGTTTCTCCTCAGGGGTCCTGCAAGACTCATAGTTCCTCCTCAAGTGAACTACCTAACTAGGCGATTGGATTGAGTGTAGTTTCTTTCTGCGGCAGAAACAACTGATACTTTTCGTCAGCCATCCACGCTGGCACGCACTGCCTCAGCAACGCCGCAGATGAGTGTGTCCACCACCCCACCCTGCGCATCGATCACGCGCGACCAGCCTTCGCCGGCCGGCGCCCAGCGCTGCATCATGCGGCGGGTGGCGTAGCCGGCAAAGATGCAAATTAGCGGAATGCCGAGCGCCGCAGCGACATGCTGCCCGGCCGAATCGTAACCCACAAAGCGCCGCGATGCGGCAATCATCGCCGCGAACGAGGCAAACGAGCCTTCGTGCACGCCGATGCGCTTGCCATCCTCGCCCAGCCGATTGATGGCGTTCCGGACGCGCGCCTCTTCCTCACTCCCCGGCGCGCCGGCGTCAACCATCACAAGGTCCGGCCCCGCAGCCAGCAACCTGAGCAGACGTTCCTCGAAGGGATCCTCAATCCGCTTGGCCGGATTCTCGCCCACGCCAAGGCTGACCGCCGTCACCGGCTGCGAACCGAAATCGTACTCATATTTCGGATGCAGCCATGGCTCGGCGTTGTCCACGCCAAGCGTCTCCTTCACCCAACGCCGCGCCAAAGCCGGCAGCGGCAGATCCGTTTCGCCGCCATAGGCGCGGCTCTCAAATAGGTAATGACGCTCGGCCGCACACACCGGCAGCAGTCCGAGTTGCGTCAGACGTGAGTCCGGGTCGAGCACAATCGCATTCGGGCGGCCGAGCGCCTGCTTGAGGTCCGCGAACACCGCCAGGCGGTCCGCCAAAAGCCCGCGCCGGCCGTAGGCGATGGGCACGTACCCGATATCCGGCGCGCGCTCAAATAATTCCCACGCCTTGACCGGCCCCACAAACCATAACCGCGCCTTCGGGAAACGCTGGCGCGCCGCATCCAGCAAGATGGATGTGATCGCGATGTCAGCGCCCAACGTGACACGCGACAGCACGAAGACGTCGTCCGGAGTGGATTCGACCGCCCGCACGTGCCGGACATCCTGGTAACGCGCAACCAGATCAGAGGCTTTCAGCCCGGGCAGCCCGCAGGCGATCACACGCGCAAACAGCGTGGCGTAGGCATCAGCCAAACGCGGCTCGAACCGGTCGGCCAGATGCTCCACCAGCACCGAAAACAGCGCATGCGTGGCCGGTGCGGCCAAGCGTTCGTCATCATCCAGAGCTTCAGCCGTCAGCGCATCGGCCACATCGGCGGGCCAGGCATGGCCGCGCAGGATGTGGTTCAGCAGCTCGACGGCCAGCTCATTCGGCGAAATACTTTCCAACGATCAGCTCCAGCTTGCGGCGGGTTTCAGCAGGCACGACCTTTTTGTCGGTCAAGATGGCTGTCGCCAGCGCTGACGAACACGGGCACGAGCGCGGCGCCAGATCGATAGCGCTCACGGCGGCGCGCACCACGGCGGCGGCGTTTTCAGCGTTCTTCGTCAGGTAATGAATGATATCGGCCACGGTGACAGCGTCGTGATCCGGGTGCCAGCAGTCGTAGTCGGTCACCATCGCGACGGTGGAGTAGCAGATCTCAGCCTCGCGCGCCAGCTTGGCCTCCTGCAAGTTCGTCATACCCACGACGTCCATACCCCAACTGCGATACAGGTTGGATTCAGCCTTGGTGGAAAACGCAGGCCCTTCCATGCACACATACGTACCGCCCAGGTGGACATCGACGCCAACCTGCTGGCAGGCCTTGTGCAATACACCCGCCAACTTGGCGCACACCGGATCGCCAAAAGCGATATGGGCCACCAGCCCTTCGCCAAAGAAGGTGGACACGCGGCCGCGCGTGCGGTCGACGAACTGGTCGGGGATGACGAAGTCCATCGGCTTGTGTTCCTGCTTCAGGCTGCCGACGGCCGAGAGTGAGATGATCCACTCCACGCCCAACTGTTTCATGCCATGGATGTTGGCGCGAAAATTCAGCTCCGACGGACTGATCCGGTGGCCACGGCCATGGCGCGCCAGAAACGCCACCGGCTTGCCGTCCAACTTACCGGTAATATAGGCGTCGCTCGGATCTCCGAAAGGCGTCTCCAGCTTCACCTCCTTCGCGCCGGTGAAGCCGGGCATGGAATAGAGGCCGCTGCCTCCGATAATGCCGATCCGTGGGGTTGTACTCTCAGCCATGACTTAGATGATCGTACACGACTGGGCCGCGCGGCTAGCGCGCCTGCCGCCGCACGGCCGCCGCCATCGACCACGGCACCAGCACAAACAGCGCCGTGTACGACCAACCGCGCAGCCCAAGGCCCCAATCGAGCGGGACGAGGACGGCCAGCCCCGACACCAGTAGCGAGCCCAGGATCCAATGTAGTCCGCTCTCCCAGGCCTGCCGCCGGGAGTGTCTGGAGAAAGAATAGGCGAATGCCAGCAGCGTCAAGGCAAGATAGACCATCATCAGGGGGTAGGCGAATGCGCTCGTGGCATAGTACAGAGTTGGATGAAACGCCAACTCCAGGACAAAGCCAGCTAGCAGCGCAAACCACGGGCCCCACAACAGACTCAACGCCACAATGTTGCCAACCAACGGGCGGCGCTGCGGAAAGAGCAAGAAGAATTTCAGCAGCAGCAGGCAGCCGAGCGCCAGTGCAGCGGTTGACAGGTGGCTTTGGACGCCGTTCCACCAGCCGAGATTAGGTCCCAGCCCTAATGAGAAAGCCGCACCGATCGCCAACCCAACCTCGCCGAGACAGAGTGAGGCCTCGCTAGGCGCGGTCCACAAGCCCCACAATCCAAAGGCTAAAAACGAGAGCCCAATCACCAGCCCGCTTACCCGCATGTCAATCACGCTCTGCGATGGAGCGGGAAACACAACATCCACAGCCACGAGCGAGCCTTGCCGTTCGACGACGAAACGCCGCGTCGCCCCGGCGGCGGGCGCCAGTGAGCGGGGCCAGCGTGACTCCATACCCAGTTTTTCGACCGGAATGCCTTCAACGCTGATCACACGATCGTCCGCCACAAGTCCAAACTGCGTGACCGGCACATGGTAGCTGGGATCATACAGCCCACCGCTCATGCCGAACCGCATGCCGTCCGCAAAGCCGGCGGCAGCCCAAACGAGCAACATTGCGGCTGTCACGTCCAACAGACGGCGTACTTTCCGGTAACTGTCTGGATACGACAAATAGCTATCCTTTTATATTTATCTAATTCTACCCTGCAAGCCCGTCAAGTCCCACATAATTCCGCGCAACTGTAGAATGGTGGCATATGCGAACGCTCGCCGGACCGCTGCTGGCAGTTGCGCTACCGCTGCTCGCCCAGAATCCTTGCGGTAATACGCCGGTGATGACGCCGTGCGAGGTGCGGCGTGAAGTTCCGAACGCTGGGCCGAATCTCGAACTATGGGCCGAGTTCCGCTCACCGGAGTACAAGACCTACCGCCTGCCGGCCTTCTGGGACGGCGGCAAACACATGGTCTTTCGCGTCACTCCAGTGATTGCCGGCACGTGGACCTACCGGCTTACCGGCACTCCCGAAGTGGAGGGCAAGCTGGAACAGTTCACTGCGGTTGAAAACCCGTCCGCAGTCAACTTCATCCGCAAGGCCAACGCTCACCACTGGCAGTCCACCGAAGGCCTCAAGCCGCACCTTTATGTGGGCGCTGAAGACCAGGCCGGTGTTGCACTGGAAACCTGGGCTAAAGCAGGAATCACGCACCTCACCGTGCGCGCCGGCACAGACCTGAAGGCGCTCGACGCCCGCATCGCCGCCATTCATGCCCAGGGACTGGTTACCGATCTGGTCATCCCGGCCCCAAAACGCGCACAGATGCGTGAAATGGTGGCTCGGTATTCTGCTTTCAACATCACCTGGCAATTGGGAGACCCGTGGGAATCCGTACCCGGTAGCCGCGCGCCACTAAAAGAGGCGGGCGCCGAACTGAAGCGCCTGGACCCGTATAATCACCCCCGGTCGGCGCGCGCGCTGGGCTCATCGTCAGCTCTCGGCGCAGACGGCTGGGAAGACTACTTTATGTACGGTACGGGTGAACAGACGCTTGTCGCCGTTGAGCATCAGATGTATCTGGCGCCGCAGGTGTCCGTGATTGACGGCCGCTTGCCGCCCGGCGTCTTTCGCAAGAAACTCTGGAACGCCACCATGAGCGGAGCATACCCGGTGATGAGTGGCCCGGCCGCACCGGATTCGCCCAACGGCCGTACGCTGTCCGGATGGGCCGTCTTCATGGCTGAGCGTGTCCGGCATTGGGATATCGAACCCTATTTTGATCTGGACGGCGGCCGCGCCGTCGCCATTCCCGGAATACAGAACGACGACTACGACATCCCCGCCACCGAGTACCTGGTTTACGTCGAAACTCCGGGAAAGATCAGCGTCAAAACGCGCCGCCACAGCTACGACGTGTATTGGGTGAATCCCGACACGGGAGAGGCAACGAAGGACAAGAAAGACTGGAAAGGCGACCTCTGGGAAGGCACTCCGCCGGATGCCACGCGAGACTGGATCCTCCATCTTTCGCGCGACGGCCGTAAGGAAGGCATGCTGCGCAGCTATAAATTCGAAAGCTGGCCGATGCCAGTCCAGGAGCCGGAGCAGGATCAGAAGAAGCAGCCATTTGAACTGGTAGCCCCGGCGCTCAACACAACGCTCGACGCCGGCCGCCCGGTGGCCTTCCAGATCAAACTGAAACGCCAGACCGGCGGCACTCGTCGGATGACTTATGTGCTTCTCGGCGAGGTGGTGCGCGATGGCCAGGGCACGCGCCTGCTGGCTGACAGCCCGGAGGGCACATTCACGGTTCCGGCCGAATTGCTTACCTCCGCCGAAGGCACGCTGAATGTCCGGCTGGCCGTATTGAACGCACCAGGTAAGCTTTATCTGTTCGACACCGTCTTTACTATTCGTAAACCGCAATGACGCGCATTCTTGCCCTCGACACCACCACCGAGCATGGTTCACTCGCCATGGTCGAGGATCACCAAGTCCTGGCCGAAGTACCGCTCTACGCACCCGATGGGTACGCCCAGGTGCTATTTGGCGAGATTGACCGCCTGATGCAGCGTTTCGGCTGGAAATACGACGATCTTAACGGCTACGCGGCCGCGTCGGTCATCGAAGGCTGGACCCTCGCCGCGCTGCGTT
>CAYZIX010000075.1:0-20852 GCA_964478395.1 uncultured Candidatus Solibacter sp. | reverse complement strand
TCACCTTGCCGGTCACCACCACGGTCTTGCCGATTACGGCGCTGGCGCGGGTGGTTGAATAGTCGGCTTGGCGTGTCGGGTAGGTGGACATCGGAATGGCCTCCCTCGAATATTCCGTCGCCGGAGTCACCGGTTCTGCCTGCCGGATTTGCGGCTCGTCGTCGCGTTTGCTCCGATTCCACATATGATGGTTTCTCCTCTATCGGTCGAAATATTACGTGACCTCGAACTCAAACGGCCCCGCCAACGGTAACCCACCGGAATGATCCTATCGTAGAGTCGCCCGGTAGTGGAAAGCAATCGCCGTGGGATAATGGCAGCGTGGCACGGGGCAAAGATATTGAAGCGCGTCTGGAGACGCTGGAGCGCCAGCTTGGCGTCTACCAGCGTGTGAGCCGCCTGATGGTGCGTGAGCTCAGCCTGGCTGAGACGCTTCAAGCCGTCGTACGGCTGGTCCGGGAATTCACCGCCTGCGATGCCTGCCTGCTTTATCTGATCGATGGCAGTGAGCTGGTGCTCTGCGCCAGTTCCAACCCGCATGCCTCCGGGATCGGCACCGTGCGGCTGCGGGTCGGTGAGGGACTGACCGGTTGGGTGGCCAGCGAACGCAAACTGCTGGCCATCTCATCGGAGGCCTATAAGGACGAGCGTTTCCGGAAGTTCAGCCAATTGCCGGAGGACAATTTCGAAGCGTTCCTTTCGGCCCCGGTAATTGCGCGGAATCGTGTGGTTGGCGTGATCAACGTCCAGCACCGCGCCGCGCACCGGTACTCCGGTTCGGAGATGGAGTTGCTCACTACCATCGGAGAGCAGGTGGGCTGCCTGCTCGTTCTGGCACGTATGGCGCCGGCCGCCATAGACCATGCCAGCCACGTTGAATTGGTGCTGACGCACGGCCACATCGCGCGGCCCGATGAGGGCGATAAGGGGAAAGGGGCATGAAGTTCGCCCGCCGGGAGTTTCTCGCCACACTTGCCACGGCTGGCGCCGTCGCTGCGCAGGATCTGCCGGTCACCTCAAAGCGTGTCGAAGTCAACCTGCCGGCGGGCCCACTCCTCCCGCCGGAGAAGATCACCGGGCCGTTTGCAGGCATGCGCTGGTCCGTGCGGTACTTGTTTGACGAGGACGATGCCGAGCTGGTGTTGAACGACTTCGTCTTCTCCAGTCCGCAGCGCGGCTTTGCCGTGGGCCAGTTGGACCGGCGCAACGGCAGTACACAGCCCAGTGTGTTGTTGACCCACGATGGCGGCCGGCACTGGACGACGAAGCGCGTCAAAGATACTCCATTTTCAATCTTTCCATTGGATGATTCCCGCCTCTTCATGGTGGGCGACAATGCGCTATGGTATAGCGCCGAAGGCGGCGTTGATTGGGAGAAGCGCAAGTTGCCGAAGGTGCGTGGCGGGCGGCAGATGCTGCGCTGCCATTTTCTGGACGAAAAACACGGCTGGGTTTTCGGCGAGGGCAAGATTTTCTTTGTCACCACCGATGGCGGGCTGAGTTGGAGCGCGGTGCCGGAGTCGTCGGCGCTCAATCTGAAAGATGAACATACGACGCTAACCTGGGGTACATTTACCTCGCCAAACAATGGTGTGATTATTGGACACGCCGCTGCACCGAAACGCGATGGTCCCCGTTTCCCGGATTGGATGATGCCGGAGCGTGCCACGCGCGCCAACCTGCATCCGTCTTCCACTGTCTTTTTACAGACTACGGATCAGGGCAAGACGTGGAGCGCCAGCCTCGCCTCAATGTTTGGCACCGCCGTTCGCCTGCGTAGCCACGGGATACGGGCGCTGGTGATTTACGACTATGGCGACGGCTTTCAGGTGCCGAGCGAGGTGTATGAGTTCGACCTGCGCACCGGATACAGCTCGGCAGCTTTCCGCCGGCAAAATCTCTCGGTTTCAGACGCCATGCCGATTTCTGGCGGCGGCGTGCTGCTGGCCTGTATTGAATCGGCCGGCAAGTTGCGGAATTCGCCGTTCCCAGGGAAGCTGCGCATGCTATTGCGGACTGGCGCCGGCGACTGGTACGAGATGAAGGTGGACTACCGCGCCGTCGGCCGGCGTGCCACGCTCTCATGTGCTGGCGACAATGATTTCTGGGTGGCCACCAGTGAGGGGGTCATCCTGCACTTAGAACTTGGCCCGAAGCCGTAATTGCCATGCCTCTCACTCGCCGCCATGCCTTTGCCTGCGGCGCTGGCGCCGGCCGGGACAGCCGCCCGTTTCTTTCCGGTCTGAGGGACTCTCAGAGGATTGCAATGTGGGGTATTGGAAACGGGAGGCTGTCCCCGTCAGCGCCAGCTGACTGTTAGCAGTATGCCTTGGGGGAAGTGCATATCGCCATGGACGGTGGCAGGGCTGGATGTGGTTTGTCCGTGAATTCCGGCATGTACGATAAAGTATCTATGGAATCAATTGGTTATGGGCGTGGATGAACCGCGCAAAGAAACGGGTATTGTTCGCTTCGGCCTGTTTGAGGCCGACGTTAAGGCCGGTGAACTGCGCCGCGAAGGGCAACTCATCAAGTTGCAGGACCAGCCTTTCCGCTTGCTGGTGCTCTTGCTTGAGCATGCCGGTGAGGTGGTCACGCGCGAAGAGCTGCGCGCGGCACTGTGGCCGGACGGCACGCTGGTCGATTTCGAATATGGCGTGAACACGGCAATCAAGAAGTTGCGTCAGGCGCTGGGCGATTCGGCCGATAACCCCATCTACATACAGACGTTGCCCCGCCGCGGATACCGGCTGATTGCGCCGGTGTCCGCAGACGCGCCGGTGGGCCAGGCAAGCGGACGGACGGCGCGGCCTGGGTGGGTGGCGGCAGCTGTGGTGGTGTTGCTGCTGGTGGCCGGTGGCTCATGGTGGCTGGTGCGCCGGAGCGTGCGGCAGACGTCCGGCCTGCCCGTGCCGCTGGTGGCCTATGCGGGCTCGGAGTTCGGAGCGGCTTTTTCGCCCGACGGAAGCCAGATGGCCTTCACGTGGAGCGGCGTCCAGGAGGACAACTACGACATCTACGTGAAACGCAGCGGATCCGACACGGCCGTGCGGCTGACCACTGACCGGGCGACGGACTTCAGCCCCGTGTGGTCACCCGACGGGCGGCGCATCGCGTTTCTGCGTCACGTGAACGGTAACCATTTTGATGTGATGATGGCGCCTGCGGCCGGTGGGCCGGAGGCGAAGGTTGGAGAGTCGTCCGCTGTTCCGTTCCCATATTCGCGCGAGTTGGCATTCAGCCCGGACGGTAAGTGGTTGCTGGCGCCGGATGGACATCCGCCAGCCGGAGCACGAAGCGTTGGATTAGCGCTTTATCCGTTGGAAGGCGGTGCGCGCCGCTTGCTTACCACTCCTCCGGCTGGCTACTCGGCCGATACCAGCCCGGCCTTCTCGCCGGACGGGCGTGCGCTGGCGTTCATCCGCGAATCGTCACCACAGGTGCGCGATCTCTGGGTGGTGGCGCTCAACGAGGATCTCACGGTGGCGGGTGAGCCGCGCCGGCTCACCTCCTGGAACCGGACCCTCCTCAGTCCGGCCTGGGGCGTGGACGGAAGCGAGATCATTGTCGCCACGGGCGAGATGCAGGATGCGCATCTCTGGCGGATTCCGGTCTGGAGCGGTGAGGCGCCGTCGGTGATTGAGGCGGCGGGTGAAGGCGCCACGCTGCCTGCGTTTTCGCCCGACGGCCGGCTGATCTTCACGCGTACACAGTGGAATTCCAGCCTGTGGGTGCTGGACCTGAGCACCGGCAGTGGTGAGCGTGCGCGGCCGCGCCGCTGGGCTGCCGCATCCAGCCGCAACGATTTCAGTCCGCGCTTCTCGCTGGACGGACGGCGCGTCGTGTTCGTCTCCAACCGCAGCGGCTCGAACCAGATCTGGGTTGCAAACCGTGATGGCTCGGGCGCCTTTCAGGCCACCTCGCTCGCAGCCCCGTTTTTGGGCAGCCCCAGTTGGTCGCCGGATGGATCCACCATCGTCTTCGATGGAACGGTAAACGGGCGTTTTGAGATTTTCACCGTCAGCGCCGCGGGTGGAGAGCCTCGCCGTTTGGTTGGCAGCAGCGGCCACGATGGGGCCGCATCGTATTCGCGCGACGGCCGCTGGATCTATTTCGCATCGAACCGCTCGGGCCGGTTTCAGATCTGGCGCATGCCTGCGCAAGGTGGGACGGCCGTGCAGTGGACCCACAATGGCGGCCGGGTGGCGCGTGAGTCGGCCGATGGCAAGGACCTCTATTTCGTACGTATTCCGCAGCCCGGCATGTCGTCTTTGTGGCGTATGCCCGCCACAGGCGGGCCGGAGACGCACGTGCTCGATGCGGTGCTCACCTTCAGCTTCGACGTTGCCCGCGACGGCGTCTACTTCATCAGCCGCGATTGCCGTGCCGGACAGTGCCCCGTCTGCTACTACGAGTTCGCCAGCGGCCGGACAACACAAATCGACGAAATTGCCGTGCAGGACTCGCGCGGGCTGGGGCTCAGCGTCGCGCCCGATGGCAAGAGTCTGTTGCTGAGCCACGCCACCGGCAACGGCGCCGACCTGATGGTGCTCGACCGGTTCCGCTAACGCGGCGTCCGGCAACCGCCTGACGTTCAGTTTCGAATTGCCGTCTGGGCGGTGCTACTTCCACGCCAGTACGGTGGTGGACTTGGGTTCCAGGTGGAACTCGGCCTGGCCTGGCGCGAACCTCGGCGCCTCGCCCCACAGCACGTCAGGCCTTGCGGTTTGGCTGTGGTCGAGAGTACAGACCGTCGATTTTGCCGCGCCGTTGGCGACAACGGTGACATACGCATTGCCGGAGCGCAGGACGCGCACGACACAGCTATGCCCGGCATCATGGAAACGGAAGGGCAGAGCGCCATATGCTTCCGGAACGGTCTGACGGAAGAACCGGGCCAGCGGCGCCGGATCTTTCAACCATGCTCCGAGGCCGATGGGCGATGGAACCCAGATGACGCGGCCCGCGCCGGGCATACGCCAGTCCGTAGCCGTCACTTCACCGTCGCGCATCGAGATGGCGCGGCCAGACGTGGCAGTGATGGTCGAAAACCACAGGTGCGATGGAAGTTCGGCCAGACCGAACGGGAAGATGTCTTTGACGAACGAAACCTCTTTCAGCTCGCCGCCGGTGACCCGCGAGAGCGGAAAGCCTGCGAGCGGCCAGGCTTTGCCGTAAGGGTCGTAGAAGCCAGTAAGCCCTGTGACGAGCAGTGTGTTGCCGTTTGAGACGAAGCGGTGCAGGCGCTCGATTTGCGGCTGGGTGAGTGCGCGCACATCTGGCAAAATGGCGACGCGGCGCTCTCCGGTGGCTTCCCACGCGTAATCGTCAAAATGTTTTATGGCCGGTGGCGGGCCAAGGCGCGCCAGCGACTCATAGATGCCGAGCAGTTCGAGAAGCTGCGCATTGCGGTCGCGGCCCGGAAAGTCATTTCGCGCGAACGCCGCCTCATAGGTGAGCGTCTCCAGGCTGAAAATCAACGTGACGGGTGGACGCGCCGGCTGGGCGTGTTTGAAAAGCTCTGCATGGTCATCTAGGACGGCGGCGATGCGTGACGAAATCTCCAGACGCCGGCTGGGCTGCTGCTGGAAGGTGAGCAACGACCATTCACCGGCTTCAACGCCCGAGCGGCGCGCGTTCAACAGCCAGAAAATGACACGGCGTGCGCCCGCGCCGAGGCTGGTCCAGACCCACTGCGCCGTCTCCTCCGCCGTCGGATTCATGGGCCGTGTGCTGCTGGAGATATTGTTGCCGCCCTGTAGTTCGGTCACCCAATGCGGCTTAGGCTCGATGGAGCCGCCGATGAGGTCGTTCACGTAAGAAACTCCCAGCGCGAAACGGTCCGTCGTGAGCAGTCCGAAGTGCCACGCCGGGTGAATGGAGCAGCCCAGCGTATCGAGAAATGCGCGCCATGCGGGCAGGTTGTCGCTCAGTTCGGCGAGGTTCGAGACCAGCGCATGCGGGTTGAGATGCAGCGGATGACGCGGATCTTCGGTCCGCACCGTGGCGGCCATATCGCCGAGTTGTTGCGTCTGAAACTCGCGCCAGAACGTGGTCCAGTCGATCGGCCCGGTCATGTTCCAACTGTTGCGGCCGGAGGGCGGCGTGACGTCAGAAAACGCGCGGAAATCCGTGCCCCAGGCGATGTTCAGCGCGGCGATGGAGGTGTAGCGCTTGCCGAGCCACGCGCGAAAGGCGTCCACCGCCAGCGGCGATGCTGACGGCGGCTCGCCCGGCTCGTTCAGCAGTAACCACGTATCTAGCGCCGGGCTTGTGCGGTAGCGGCGCACTACGCGGCGGATGTAGTCTTCCGACGCAGCTTTCAGCGCCGCGGTGCGCGTGACGCCGACGCCCTGCGTGCCGTCGACTCCCAGGTGCAGCGGGTAGCCGCTGGGCGTGAGCGTGGCGACTATGCCGACGTGGTGCGCCTCGGCCGCGCGGAACGCCGCATCATAAAGCGTGAAGTCCCATTCCTTGGCCGAGGGCTGGAGGTATGCCCACATCATGAAGAGCCGCGCCACCGGCATGCGCGACGATTCAAGCCGGGCGAACCAGGCGTCGATTTCGCGCGGCGTCTGGCCAGGCTCAATCCAGATTTGCGCGCCCAGTTGCGGCGCCTGCGCGGCCAGACCACACGGAAGCAGAAGCGTGGCGAACAACAGGGTGCGACGCATAGGAGCCGCCTCCAGCGGCCGGTCTGTTCCTACTTCTTGTCGAGCATTTCCGCTGCGCTGGCGACCAGCTTGCGGCACAGCGTGTGATGCAGGTCGCGAGCCTTCATATCGGCCATGCCTTCGGGCGTGCGCATGTCGCAACCGGTGAGCTCGCGGCACGTGAGTGCGCCGTGCTGAGCTTTAAACTCGTCGGCGAAGGCCGCAACGCGGCTGTACATGGGCCCGCGCGCCTCCACCGGTTTCGTCACCATGTCCTGGCCGTGGCGCAGGCCGAGCGTCATCAGCGCGCCGGTCACCGCGCCGCAGGCTTCACCCATGCGGCCCATGCCGCCGCCGAACGGCGCGGCCAGCTTCAGGCAGGTTTCTTCGCTTAGTCCTTCAGCCGGTCCACAGGCCGCAAACACAGATTGTGCGCAGTTGTAGCGCTCGAACAGTTCAACAGCTTTTTCCGATTTGGTCATGACGGATCCTCAGGCGTAGAAGTTTTTCGGCCAGGCGTGCGATTTGAGCATTTCAAGCACCGCCTCCGGCAACGGACCGCGCGCCGACACTTCAAGGTTCTGCTCAACATGGCGCACCTGGCGCATGCCGGGAATGACGGCGGAGACGGCCGGGTGCGAGATGCAGAAGCGCAGCGCGCTCTCGGCCAGGGGCGCGGCCTCGCCGGCAGCGTTCAGCGCGGCCGTTAGTGCATCGGCGTGCTGCTTCACCTGGATCTTGCGGTCGCCGCGGAAGTAGAAGGCGCGGAACTCCTCGGGTGCAAACGTCGTCTCCGGCGTGATCTTGCCGGAGAGCGCACCCTCGTCCAACGGGCAGCGCGCCAAAACGCCGATGTTATGTTTCAAACACGCCGGGTAGAGCTTGTCGGCAGGCGTCGGATCGTAGATGTTGTAGATCACCTGCACGGTGTCGATCAGCCCCGTTTCGATGGCCTCAATCGCCGTCTCGGGCTGGTGGTCGTTGATCGAAATACCCCAGAAACGCACCTTGCCGGCCTTTTTCAAGTCCTCAATCGCCTTGCGCCACTCGTCGCGCGCGGTGAACGCCGGGTTCCAGACGTGAAACTGCTCAATGTCCAGGCAGTCGGTCTTGAGGTTGCGCAGTGAGGTTTCGACGCAGCGGTTGATGTAGTCCGTAGGGAAGACATCCTCTAGCGGAAACTCAGGCCGCGCCGGCCAGAGCTGGTTTTTGGGCGGAATTTTGGTGGACACGGTGGCGTGCGCGCTGGTTTCAGCCAGCGTCTGCGCAATCAGCGCTTCACTATGGCCGTCGTTGTAAGCGAGCGCCGTGTCAATAAAGTTCAGGCCCAGCTCCAGTGCGCGGCGTAGCGCGGCCAGGGCATCTTGCTCGCGGTGGCCAAGCCATTGCTTGCCGCCCAGGCCCCAGGCTCCGTAGCCGATCTCAGTCACGTTCAGGCCGGTGCGGCCGAGTGTGCGTGTGCGTGTCACGACTCCATAATATGAAAGGAGGCAGGCTTATGCGCGCTCTCCTCACTCTTCTTCTGCTGGCCGGCCTGGCATGGGCCGACCAATTCCGGCTGTATCTGAACGACGGCAGCTACCATCTGGTCCGTGAATATCAGAAACTATCGGACCGCGTACGCTACTACTCGGTGGAGCGTGCCGATTGGGAGGAACTGCCGCTGGATCTGGTCGATTTGAAGAAGACCGAGGCCGAGCGCGGTGCGCGCACCGAGGAGGCCAAAAAGCAGGCCGCGATGGAGGATGCGGAAGAGCGCTTTGAGCGCGCCGAGGAGCGCGAGGTATCCTCGATTCCCGAAGGCCCCGGTGTCTACTTCGCGCGCGACGGCAAAGTGACGGAGTTGAAGCGCGTGGAGCTGAAACCGCGTGCTGACAGGAAACGCACGGCGTTGCGCATCATCGTGCCCGCGCCCATGATTTCCGGCAAGGCGTCGCTGGACATCCCGGGAGACAAGGCCAGTGTGGAGATTGCCGGTGACAAACCGATGCTCTATTTCCGCATCGACTCGCCGTCACGCTTCACCATCGTGCGTCTGAAGCCGGTCAGGGCTGGGCGTACGCTGGGCACGATGAAGGTAGAGCCGATCGCGAAGCTCACCACATTCGAATTCGACGCGGTCGACGTCTTTCGCCAGCAATTGCGCGGGGATCTTTACAAGGTGTGGCCTACAGTGGCGCTGAAGCCGGGCGAATACGCTTTGGTGCAATACAGTGAAGGGCTGGAGAGCGAGATCCTGGCGTGGGATTTTCGCATCGTCAGTAAGCCATGACGCGCGCGAAGAATTCCAGCGAACGCCGCGCGGCGAACTCCCACCGGTAGTGCTTCAGCGCGTGGGCGCGGCCCGTCGCGCCAAGCCGGGCGCGCTCGGCAGGGCTTTCGAGCAACTCCGCGATGGCGTCGCGGATCTCTTCCACTGATTGAGGATTGACCAGCCGTGCCGCTCCGCCCGCGATCTCGGGCAGGCAACTCGTGTTCGACGTGAGCGTCGCCACGCCGCACGCCATGGCCTGCGCCAGTGGCAGGCCGAAGCCTTCGTAGAGCGACGGATAAACCACTAGCGTGGCGCCGCGTGTCAGGCTGGGCATTTCAGCTTCTGCAACGTAACCCAGCCAGCGAATGCCCGCCCCGGCCGAACGCAGCCGTTCAATCGTCGCCTCGGACCGCCATCCGCCCGGCCCGGCTAGCACCAGATCGTACGCGTCGCGCAGCCCGCGCGGCAGCGCCTGCCACGCATCCAGTAAACGGTCGATGTTTTTGCGCGGCTCAATCGTACCGGCGTGCAAGACGTAGGGCTTCTGCGCCGGCGCTGGCATGGGCGCACTAAAATACTCTTCCGCCACACCGTTGTGAATGGTAGTGATGCGTTCCGGGTGCAAGCCCAGCAGACGGATGGCGTCCTGGCGTGTGTGTTCACTGACGGCGATCAGCGAGTGGGCGCGGCGCAACGTATGTTCGGCAAACCGGGCATCGGCTCGGACGTTGGCCTCGGTGTGTAGTTCGGGCATGGTCCAGCAGGTGAAATCGTGGACCGTGGCTGTGACGCGCGCGTGCGGCGGGAAAGTGCGCACCTGGTTGGTGGTATGAAAGATGTCTGCGTCGGGTGCGATCAGCCCTGGGAAATTCACGCCCAGTTTCTGATTCAGCAGGACCATCGCCAGGCCGCTGTAGGTGCGCCACTTCGATGCCACGCTGTGCTCGTGATCCAGCCCGGTGAGCCCTTCCAGCGGCGGGTACGTGTACACCGTACCTGCCGGCGCCAGCACACGCAGCCAGTGCAGCCAGTGGTAGAGGACGCTCTTCACGCCGGCCGAACGCAGCAACAGTGGAGTGGCGTCGACCAGCAGCTTCATCGCCGGGCCTCGATCGCGTGGTTGGTGAATAGGTACTTACCGCCGCTCTCCTTTACCAGGTGCAGCGCCGTTTTGCCCAGCAGCCTTTCCACACCCTCCACCTTCGGCCCCTCCAGCACCAGGTAATAGAGCTCCGGCTGGTTCCATCGCGCACTCAGCTCCGTGTCATTCAGAAACACGTTCGGTGCGCCCGGCGCGTAGGAGCCGTACTCCAGATTCTGATAGCGGCCGTTCAGCAGCAGCGCCTGCTTCAGATCCGCGTAGAAGAACACTGAGCTGAACGTGTAATACTGATCGCCGAAAATCACCGTGCCCTTCGGCGATCTGCGGATGCTCTCGGCCAGCGGTTGCGAGCTCAGGTACGGATCAAAAGTCTGCATCGCGATCCGCGCCGCATTCAGCAGCAGCACCATCATCAGCGCCAGCCCAATCTCGGTCCGCAGAGCCTTGTAGCGCCAGCCGGCTAGCGCGCCCAGCGCGAAGGCAATGCCGGCGAGAATCAGCGGCGGACGCAGGTAGGCAAAAGAGGCCAGCGTCAAATCGCCCATATGGCCCATGGAGAGCGTGTACATCTCCGGGTGCTGAGCGAGAGCTTGGCTGATGTCGCCGGGGGCAGGCAGGCTCCAGACGTTGGCGAGGATGAAGACAATGGCCGCCAATGCCAGCGTCGCGACGGCTGCCACAATCCTCGCCGCGTACGGCACGCTGGCCGCAATGGCCACGCCCAGTAGCAGCGCCATGGCCGGGTAGGCGGGCATCGAATAGTATTCCTGCGTCGTCGAAAACGTGAAGAAGCCCATCACCGTGCCAATCCAGCACAGCGCCAACAGCCGCGTCCGCTCCGCGCGCCCTTCGCCGCGGTAGCCCAGCTTCACCAGCTTGCCGATCCACGCCGACCACGGGAAGAACCACACCAGATGCAGCAGCCAGAACAGGTGCCGAGGCACCGTGTTGTAGTCGCGCGGCCAGCGCAGGTTCAGAAACCGGAGAATATGCTCGTTGAAAAAGTAGAACCAGAAGAAGCCGCGGTACTGGCCCGGCCCCGAGTGCATCGTGAAATCGAAATACGGCGGATTGCGCAACGTTGCAATCACGTGCCACGGTGCGGCAATCAGCAGAATCAGCGCCGTGCCCGAAAACGGACGCAGCCGGCGCCACGTCTCGCGCTTGAACAGTTGCTGGCTCAGCAGCAGGTGCAGCACGCCCGCGCCCACCGGGAACACCAGCGCAATCAGCCCCTTCAGCAGCATTCCCGTGCCCATCGCGGCGGCCATCACGGCGGCCCACATGCGCGGACGCTGCTCCTCGGCATCCAGTGCGCGCAGCATCCCCCACAGCGCTAGCGCAATCGTAAGCGTCAGTAGAATGTCGGGAATCAGAATTCGCGTGAAGAGAAATAGCCCGATGCAACTGGAGAGCGCAAGCGCGGCATAGAATCCGGCCTTCTCTGAAAACGCCCAGCAGCCCATGAAGTAGATCAGCGCTACAAGCGCCAGAATCCCTGCCGCCACCGGCACACGTGCGGCCCAGTCGTGCACGCCGAACACCGCGTAGCTGCACGCCATCAGCCAGTACTTGAGCGGTGATTTTTCGAGATAGGCGACGCCGTCCAGCCGCGCCGTCACCCAGTCGCCCGAGTCCAGCATGTTGCGCGCAATCTGCGCCTGCACGCCATCGACGTCGTCCATCAGGTGTGGCGGAGCCAGCAGCGTTGGCAGGTAGATGAGGCCTGCCAGCGTGAGAAGGATCAGCAGCCGGGTGCGGTTTGGACGTTCCATCGTTTCATCCACAGAAATAGCGTCATCAGGCCCCACAGCGGGTAGCCGTGGTTGGCCTTGCGCGCCAGATGTTCTCGCTTCACTCGCTCCACCGCATCCACGGAAAACAGCCCCGTCGCGCGGACGTTCTTCGCTGAAAGCGTCTCTTCCATCAGCGGACGCAGCGCGCCGCGGAACCAGCGTTGTGCCGGAATGTCGAAGCCCTCTTTTTTGCGCGTCAGCACGCATTCGGGCAGCTTGTCGCGCATCAGCTCGCGCAGCACGTATTTCAGCCCCGCCCGGTTCACCTTCAGTGATTCCGGCAGCGTCGCTGCGAACTCGACAATGCGGTGATCCAGAAATGGTGGCCGCACTTCCAGCGAATGCGCCATCGACATGCGGTCGCACTTATACAGAATGTCGTCGGCCAGGTAGTAGCGCTGGTCCAGCCAGAGAAAACGGTTCACGTCACCGCACGTCGCGGCTTCAGTCGGCAGCGTGTGGAACAGTTCGCCCGGGTTTGAATAGCGCGGCGCACGGTACAGCACCCTTCGCTCATCCGCCCCGAACGTGCCGTTCCAGTAAAGATGCGCTTCAGCTGGCTCCAGCAGCGTGCCGGCCAGGAATCGCTTCACCTTGTACTCGAATCCGATCTTCGCGTCGGACACGGGCAGCACCGACGCTGCGGCTAGGCCCATGCGCCGCAGCCATGCCGGCGAATAGCGCCGCGCCAGCGCGGCATATTGGTCGGCCTGATACGTCAGATATCCGCCAAACAACTCATCGGCGCCCTCGCCCGACAGCGCCACCGTCACGTGCTGGCGCGTCATGCGCGACAGGTACCAGACGGGCAGCGCCCCGGCGTCGGCCGAAGGCTCGTCGGAGTAGTAGCTCAGCTCGCCGATCGCCTCTTCCAGGTCCTGCTCCGGATTCAGGTCAAACTCATGATGCTCGGTGCCGTAGAATTGCGCCACCTTGCGGAAGAACGGACTCTCGTCGTGCCCCTGCCCGCGGAAGGAAACAGAGAAGGTGTTCAGCTTCGGCACTTCCTGCGCGGCATAGTGCAGGACGGCCGAAGAGTCCAACCCGCCCGATGCCCACACGCCTAGCGGAACGTCGCTGATCAGGTGTTCGCGCACCGACAGGCGCATCAGTTCGTCCAGCCGCGTCCGCGCGTCGTCCAGCGTAATCGAGGCGTCCGGCCGCAGCCGCAGCTCCCAGTACAGCTCGCGCCGCAGTTCGCCGTTGCTCCACTCCAGCCACTCACCGGGACGCAGTTTCTCAATTCCGTCGATCAGCGTGTACGGCTCCGGTACGTAGTTCAGGCCCAGGTAGTAGCCCAGCCCGTTCAGGTCGATCCGCCGCGGAATCTCCGGGTGCGCGAACAGCGTCTTCAGTTCGGAGCCGAAATACAGGTCGTGCCCGCGATGGTACAGGTACAGCGGCTTGATCCCCAGCCGGTCGCGCGCCAGCACCAGCCTCCGCCGCCGCTCGCTCCAGATGGCAATGGCGAACATGCCGCGCAACCGCTCGAAGCTGCGCGTGTCCCATTCAAGAAAGGCCTTGAGGACCACTTCGGTGTCGCACGACGTCTCAAAGCGGTGGCCCAGCGCCTCCAGTTCCCGCCGCACCTCGGCGTGGTTGTAAACCTCGCCGTTGTACACGATGACGGTGTCGCCATCGGGCGAAAACATGGGCTGATTGCCCTGCGCTAGGTCGATGATGGACAGCCGCGCGTTCGCCAGCGCCACCAGATCCGATTCGTGCGCGCCTTGAGCATCGGGCCCGCGGTGGTGAATGGTCTGGATGACGTGGTCGATGCGGCCGCGTTCAACGGCGTGTTCTAGCTTTGTATAGCCTGCAATACCACACACAAGACCTTAGGATAGCGAATCGCACGCGTGCCCATGTATGCTTGTCATCATGCGTTTTGTTTGCCTTGCGGCTGGTCTGATCCTCTCCATCGGCGCCAGCGCTCAGTCCCGCGAGCGGATTGGCCAGCCAGGCCAGTTCGACCAGTACATCCTGGCGCTGTCCTGGTCGCCCGCCTATTGCGCCGAGTCCGGCTCGCGCCCGGGCAACGACGCTCAATGTGGCCCCGGGCGCCACTTCGCCTTTGTCCTGCACGGGCTTTGGCCGCAGTACAACAACGGGCGCTGGCCGCAGTTCTGCTCCGATGCGCAGGGGCTGAAGAGTCCGTCGATCATGCTCGACATCATGCCCGCTCCCTCGCTCATCCGGCACGAGTGGGAACGCCACGGCACCTGCTCCGGCCTTTCCGCCGAGGCCTACTTCAGCTTGGCGCGCAAGGCGTTCAATTCAATCCGCATTCCGGCTCGTTTCGAGTCGCTTTCGGCGCCCATCGTCATTTCACCGGCGGAATTGAAGCGCGAGTTCATCCAGGCCAACGGAAAACTGAAAGAGGACGGCGTGACCGTACAGTGCAGTGCGCGTTATCTCAGTGAAGTGCGTATCTGCCTGGATAAGAATCTGCGCCCTGCGTCCTGCCACGAGCAGCGCGAGTGCCGCGCCAAGGAAGTCCGCCTGCCGCCCGTGCGCTAACAGGTGCTCACTTCGAGCCCCGTGTTGTTCACTTCGAAATCGAAGAAGCGCGCGCGGTCGTTTAGCGGTTCGGCGTCAAACATCGTGCGAATGCGCTGCGCGTCGTCGCCGGATTTGCAGATCATCAGCAGGAATCCACCGCTGCCCGCGCCGGAAATACGCATGCCATGAACGTGTGGCCGGGCGCGTTTGAGCAGGTCTTCAATGGTCGGGTTGGTCACCGTGCCGCATAGCCGTTTTTGTAGCTCCCACGCCGTATCCACATGCGCTCCAAACGCCGCGGCATCCTTGCGCGCCATGGCGTCGGCAATGGCGAGAGCCACTTCGTGCTCTTCGGCCAGCGCCTGCATAATGGCGCGGTCTCGATTCAGGTAACCGCCCACCACCTGCTCCAAAATATCCTTGGCGAGCCGCGTCAGTCCTGTGTAGTAGAGCAGTGTGGCGCCGCCGTTCAGGCGCGGATCGATCACATCGCTCGGTACATATCGCACCGTGGGCTGCGGAATCATGCCGGGCCGCGTGGACGTCGTCTTGGCCCCGCCAAAACAGCCGCCGGCTTGGTCCTGCCAGCCGCCGCCGGTGGTCAGCGCCTGTTCCAGACGCAGTACGTCGTGGAAGATAGCCCGGCTGTCCAGCGAAAGTCCCAGCGCGCGCCGCACCACTCCCAGAATCACCGCACCCAGGATGGACGACGTGCCCAGACCGCTGCCGGCCGGGATACCCACCAGCGTGGTTAGCTCAATGCCGCCACCAAAGCGGTCGAGCAACTGCTCCAAGTCCCGCCCGCATTCCGGTGAAAATCCGGAGACGACCAGTGCCGCCTTGGCCAGCGCAAAAAAGTCGCCCGGCCGGCGGAAATCGGTCAGTTCATCAAAGCTGCGAATTTCCGCGCGCCGCCCGCCGTCGATGGAGTTCAGGCGAATGACACGCTCGTCCACCACGCGGAAGAAGGCGTGGATGGGCGCCTGCCCGTTCAGATTGATGGCGACATTGGTGACGTCGCCACCGTGCTCCAGCGTGTAAGGCGGAGTGTCGGTCCAGCCGCCGCCCAACTCAATCCGGGCCGGAGCGCGGCCCCACACCGTTTCATCCGGCGCCAGCGCCTTACGCGGTGCACATGCCGGCGCCAACGTGCTGGCAAGAATCGTTTCGTGCAGGTGGCGGAATGCGCGGTCTTTGAGCGCCGCAGCCTCGGCGGTGTTGCCCAATGCTGAGCCGAGCGTGTGCAGCAACCGGCACGGCGCCAGTTGCTCGACGCCTTCGCCCGTGGCCCGCTCGGCCAGCGCGCGAACGGCATCGGCCACCGCTTCCGGCTCACCCGAATTGGCCATCACCGCAGTCAAGTCGGCCGCGGAAAAGCCGCTCTCGTGGCGGAAAGCTGTTTCGAGAGATCCTCGCACAACGGCGGCGCGCAGCTTGGCGCGGCGCGCGTGGAAAGCATCCTGGTCAGTGAGCCACGCAATCTCTTCCGCGCTGTACCGGTCCGCCGCTTTGTAGAGCGCCTTCTGCTCCGTCGTGGCGTGGCCGGGATCGAACATCCATAGCCATCCCGTGAAATCGGCGGTAGGCGATGCGGGCGTGATGCGCGCGTTCCACAGGCTGCGCTGCGCCTCGGGGACGGCCGCGTCCCAGATGTCGGCGGCAGTCAGGCTCATCTGCGCCAGCCACTCGTCCATGGGACGCCCGATAAACATCGGTGGCACGCGTTTAAAGTCGTCGTCCGTCGCGGAGCAGCGGATGTACCAGCAGCGCCCGCCCGCTCGCGTGTGCCCTTCCAATACGTCCAGCGCGGCGCCGCGCGGCAGTGTGAGCGGCTGTTCGATATCGAGTCCGGTCAGTACATTGTGCCCGCCCAGTGTCACCGGCGCCTGCGTCCGGCAGCCCTCCATCCAGATCTCTTCGCCATTGACCGGCGCCCGGTTGTCGCATTCGAGCACCACCTGGCGCGCGAACGGCGCCAGCGCCAGCCCGCTCTCAATCAACTGCCGCGTTGTGCCAAAGTGCAGGAACGCCGCGCGTGGCAGCGTTGCCAACCGCAGCGGAATGCCGCGCAGGCGCGGATAGAGTTCAGCCAGCTCCGCATCACTCCATGCTGACCCGCTCGCGCGTGCGGTGGCCACATAGTGTTCAAGCGTCGCCTCGGTACCCAGTGCGCAACAGATTTCGCGATAGAGATCGGCGCTGCGCGCCAGGTACGCATCGCGGTCTGAAAACGCGCGCAACAACGCCGCGCACGTGTCCTCATCCAGGCTCATCACGCCGGCGTCGAGCAGTGCCGCGCCATAGCGGTCGATGGCGCCCATCGCGCGTTGCGTCGCGATGTCCGGCTTCTGCAGGTAGAGCCGCGCCAGCCCTTCGGCGCCTGGCACGACGACGCCGTGCCGCGCGGCCTCTTCCGGTGCAGCCTGGCACACCATGGCCGTCAGGCCCGCGCCGCGCAGCGATACCGCACGCGAATCCAATTCAATCAGCGCATCGCCGGCCGCCACCACCACGTGGCCGTCCAACTGAAGCAGCCGTGCCGCCAGCCGGTCAAATAGCGTCAACGGCAGCGCACCATCGCGCTCTCCAGGGACGGGCAGAAACAGCTTGCCGCACGGCCCATAGGCCGGCAAACGGCGCGAGTCACCACCGGCATGAATGATGAGCACGCGTCCGGAATGGCCGCCCAGCGCGCGCAGGCATTCTAGCGTTGCCGCGCCGCTGCCAATCCGCCGTCCGCCCGCGTCCGGCACTACCAGCGTGCGCTTCACGCCGGCCAGCATGCCCAGCCGCCGCCGTGCGGCCAGTTGGCTCTCGTAGGCGCATGCCTGCCGCTCGTTCGACGCCGTCAGTACCAGCGCGTCCCACATGCTAATAGGCGTTCACTACCGATGCGCGATGGTCGCCGCGTTCGCGCGCCAGATACTGGTCGTAAATCCAGGCGTACGTCTTCTCCATGCCCGTGCGCAGCGGAATGGACGGCTCCCAGCCGAGCAGTTGCTGGATCAGCGTGTTATCGCTGTTGCGGCCCATTACGCCTTTGGGCGCGTCCATGTCATAACTGCGCTTCAGCTTGACGCCCGCGATGTCCTCCACCATGTCCACCAGTTGGTTGATACTCACCATCTCGCTCGACCCCAGGTTGATGGGGTCAATGATCGATGAGTCCAAGATCCGCTGGATGCCGTACACGCAGTCATCGATATACATGAAGCTGCGCGTCCGCGTGCCGTCGCCCCAGATGACGATTTCGTGCTTGCCGCTCAACTTGGCCTCAATCACCTTGCGGCAGATCGCGGCCGGCGCCTTTTCACGGCCACCGTCCCACGTGCCGTTCGGTCCATAGACATTGTGGAAGCGCGCTACGCGGGTATACAGCCCGAAATCTTCGCGGAAATGGCGGCACATCCGTTCGCTGAACAGCTTCTCCCAGCCGTAGCCGTCCTCGGCCAGCGCCGGATAAGCGTCCTCTTCTCTGAGGCCCGGATTGTTCACATCGCGCTGTTTGTCGCCGTTGTAGACACACGCCGAAGAAGAATAGAAGTAGCGTTTCACGCCCGCCGCGCGCGCCGCCTGCAGCATGTGCGTGTTGATCAGCACCGACAACATGCACAGCGCCTTGTTCCGTTCAATGAACCCCATGCCGCCCATATTGGCGGCCAGACAGAACACCTGCGCCGCGCCCGCCACCGCCTGCTCGCAGTTGGGCTTCAGGTTTAAGTCCAGTTGCAGGTTTTCCACGTCGTCGAAAACCTGGTACCACTGCTCGAAGGGCTTGATATCCACTGCGCGGACGCGCTTGTAACCTTGCCGCCGCAGGTCCGCTACTAGCGAGCCGCCGATGAAGCCACCACCGCCCGCCACCACCACCAGTTGATCTTTCATAGGCCTCCTTCGATGCTAGTGTAGAAAGCGCGACAGTCGTCTCTTTAGGCTTTTAGTCAGCGTTATCGTAGCACCGCCGGAGCGTAATATGCAGCATTTTGACATCCATCCTGGCCTCATGCCGGTCCGTCTGCACCCGGACGATCCGGTAGCTATCGCCCGCTCCCCAATGCGGGCCGGGCAAACCGTCAAGCTGCCGGGCGTGGAGGTGCAAACTCGGCAGGCCATCCCGGCCGGGCACAAGCTCGCGTTGCGCCCAATTGCGGCCGGCGAAGAGGTGCGGCGCTACGGGCAGGTGATCGGCTTGGCGGCATGCGCCATTGAGCCGGGTGAGCATGTGCACGTTCACAACCTTCGTTTCGACGAAGGCCACCGCGCTTACAATTTTCCGGCTGAAGAGCGCGTCTTGCCGCCGTTGCCGGACCGCGTGCCCACGTTTCTGGGCTATCCGCGCGCCGATGGGCGCGTCGGCACGCGCAACTACATCGTCGTGGCGGCGGCGTCCAACTGCTCGGCGCATGCTGTGGAACTGGTGGCCGCGCACTATCACGGGCGCGCGTTGCCGCCGGGCGTGGACGGCGTCGTGGCGCTGGCGCACGGCGATGGCTGCGGCCATTCCATTGGGCCCGACACGGAACAGTTGGAGCGCGTGCTGAAGGGCATGATGGACCACCCGAACGTGGTGGCCAGCGTGATGATCGGGCTGGGCTGCGAAATCAATCGTGTCGATTTCTATCCGGAGGTCGATGGCCTCACTTTGCAGCGGAGCGGCGGCACGGCGGCCACGGTTGAAGAGGCCGTCCGGCTGGTGGACTCGCACATTGAGCGTGCTGCGGCGCTCCAGCGTGTGGAAACGCCGGTGTCCAAAATTGTTTTAGGGCTGAACTGCGGCGGATCGGACTCGTTTTCAGGCATCACCGCCAATCCGGCGCTCGGCTGGTGTGCCGATGAGTTGGTGCGTCTGGGCGCGGCGGCCGTGCTGGCGGAAACGCCGGAAATCTTCGGTGCCGAGCACCTGCTCGTCAGCCGTGCGCGCAATCGCGCCGTGGCTGAAAAACTGCTGGAAGTGGTGGCCTGGTACAAGAACTATCTCAAACCCTTCGGCGGCAGTTTCGACGACAATCCCTCGCCCGGCAATAAAGACGGCGGTCTGTCGAACATTCTTGAGAAGTCGCTCGGCGCCGTGGCCAAGGGCGGCACGCTGCCGCTGATGGACGTCGTGCATTACGCCCATCGCGTCACCTCGCGTGGCCTCACGTTCATGAACACGCCGGGCTACGACCCTGTTTCGCTGGCCGGCCTCGGCGCGGGCGGCGTCAATCTGATCGCCTTCACCACCGGCCGTGGCTCAGCCATCGGCTTCCCCATCGTGCCGGTCGTGAAAATCGCGTCCAATACGCCGTTATTTAGCAGAATGACGGGCAATATGGACCTGAATGCCGGCCGCATCGCCGACGGCGAAGCGACCATCGAGCAGGTCGGCCGCGAAATCCTCGATCTCGTTATCGCCACGGCCTCCGGCCGCCGCAGCAAGGCCGAACAACTCGGCCATGCCGAGTTTGTCCCCTGGCGCATCGGCCCCGTGCTCTGAGCTCGGCGCCTTCACCCGCTCGCGTGTTCACGTCGAATCCGAGCCGCGAACGTGAGTGAGCGGTGCCGGTGCCGCCCGCCCGCGATCATCAACGGAGTTCCCATGGACCTGCGCGTCCGCCAAAACCAATGGATCCGTGCGCGCGTTTGACGCGCCAACGAGCAGCGCGCGTAAGCAAGCTGCTCGCCGGCCACTCGGCTTCAGGCGATCCATCGGTCGCATCTGACCCGCCGAAGCGCCGCCCGGCCGGTCAATAGCATCATTCCGGGACGCGCCCCTCGTGCGCTCCTGCCGGGCACTTCCCGCCTCGTCCGGGGAAGTGCAGACGCCGTCTGCACTTCCCACCGCCACCGGACCTGCCGCAACGTTTCCGCTCCCCTGGTCGCACTACGTGCGGCTTCTCTCGGCAGAGAATCCCGAAGCGCGTGCGTTCCGTAGAGGCCCCGCACGGCATCTGGTCTGTCCGCCAGTTCGACAGGCAGGTTTCCACGCTCTTCTTTGAAGGTACCGCCCATTCCAGACGAGCACTCATCGGTGACGGACAGAACCTGCAATGGACACCCGGCCATGCCGTGTCGCCCGAACAGGAGATCAAGGACCCGCTCGCGTTAGAGTTTCGGGCCTGAAAGACGAGTATTCCGAAAGCGACCTCGAAGGAGCGTTGGTCTTTCACCTGGAGCACTTCCTGCTTGAGCTGGGCAACGACTTTGCATTCCTGGCCCGGCAGAAACGCCTGCGCGTCGGTGACGAGTGGTATTCACCTCACTCGCAAACAAATTTCTGCGCCCTCTTCTCCTTCTTTTTCAAGCAATTCCGCGAAACCGGTAAATTTTCCCCGTCCGGCTCCTCCCCTCCCCCTGCGACACTCCCTCCCGGAGTCGAACTATGCCCCAAAACCCATCTGACAAACAGCGTGAAGCCTCGCGCCGCAACGGCGCGCGCTCGCGCGGACCCCAAACCCCCGACGGCCGCCTGATGGCTTCGCTCGGCCCGTTCAAGCACGGCAAATATGCGAAATTCGCCGCCGTCATGCGCGCCGAGGACTCCGACGAGTTCATCGCCTACCGCG
>CAYZIX010000074.1:0-21294 GCA_964478395.1 uncultured Candidatus Solibacter sp. | reverse complement strand
GGATCATCGAATACCGAAGGGGGCTCTCGGGGAGGCGAAAGCTGGCGCCGCCTCATCTAGCGACGAAAGACCAGGGCTGAGGAGCCGAAGACACCATGGCGGAAGAGACTCGGCAGCCCCGGAAACGGCGCAGTCATTTTGATCTAGGAACAGTGGCCGGCCTGGCGGTGGCCATCGGCGGCATACTAGGCGGCTTCCTGCTAGAGCACGGCAATACACGCGAGATGCTGGGCGAATCGGCCGCGCTGATTGTGCTGGGCGGGTGCCTGGGTGCAACGATGGTGGCCAATCCGCTGCGATTGGTGGGCCGCGCCATGAAACGTGGCAAAAGTCTGCTGATGGAGCCCAGTGACGACCGCGCGGACCTGATTGACGCGCTGGTTGGCTTTTCGATGCGCGCGCGCAAACACGGCATTGTGAGTCTGGAGCATGACGGCATGGCGATTGAGGATCACTTCCTGCGCAAAAGCCTGATGCTCGGCATTGATGGCATCGACCTGGAGGAACTCCGCAATGTCATGACGCTGCAAATGGATGCCGAGCAACGCCGCGCCGAGGAAGAGGCCCGCGTTTTCGAAGCCGCCGGCGGATTTGCGCCGACCATCGGCATTATCGGCGCGGTACTGGGACTGATTATCGTCATGGGCCAGCTACAGGATATGGATAAGGTGGGCAAGGGTATCGCGGCAGCCTTCGTCGCCACCATCTATGGCGTCGGCTCAGCCAACCTGATGTTTCTACCGGCGGCCCACAAGATCAAACTGCGCGCGGCAAATGAGCGCGAGCGCCAGGAACTGATTCTGGAAGGCGTCTGCGGCATTGTCGAGGGTATGAACCCGAAAATGATCCGAAGCAAGCTGGAAGCTTACATGCTGGACAGGATTGAGAGCCGGCCGCACAAGGTGAGTTCCAGCGACAGCCAGCAGGCAGCCTGAGGAGACGGCATGGCGGCACGCAAAAGAGAAGAACATGCGAACCACGAACGATGGTTGGTGAGCTACGCCGACTTCATGACGTTACTGTTTGCCTTCTTTGTGGTCCTCTACGCCCATTCCCAACGTGACAAGGTACAGGCGGCGCGCATTTCACAGGCCTTTCGCGAAGCCGTCAACGAAGGCCGCATCTCAAGCGCGCTGGCGCGTCTGCTGCACCATCAGGAGCCGAAGAAGCTGCCACTTCCGGGACAGATACCGGTTGTGCAGACGACCGGCAAGGGCGCCGGCTATAACCTGTTGCCGTCACTGCGGCAGTTGAATGAGACGCTCAAAAAAGAGATCGATAACGGCCGCGTTGAGGTGCGCATGGAGAAACGCGGCTTGGTGATCAGTCTGAAAGAGGCGACATTCTTCCCGTCAGGCGGCGACACGCTGGCGCCCGGCACGCTGCCGGTGCTGGAGGCGATTGCGCGTGAAATCAGGAAGCACCCTAATCCGGTGCGTCTGGAGGGGCACACCGATTCGGTGCCCATTCACACGGCGCGCTTCCGCTCAAACTGGGAACTGGCGGCAGCGCGCGGCATCACGATGTTGGACCTGTTTAGCTCGCGCTTTGGCGTCGAGCGCGAGCGGATGGCGATTTCAGGCTTCGCCGACACGGCGCCTGTGGCGTCGAACGAAACGCCCGAGGGGCGCGCCCGCAACCGTCGCGTGGACATCGTGGTACTCAACGAAGAGGCGGCTCAGCAGGAACCAGAGCAGGTTCGCCGCTAGGCTTCTTCGGGAGGCTCGGCGCGCAAGGTGTCGAGCAGGAATTGCGCGGCGCATTGGCTGGCGCTCTTCTTTGACGAGCCGTCGGCCGTGGCAGCGTGAAGCTTGCCGATCCGCGCTTCGATGGTGAACACCTTGGCATGCTCCGGGCCAGTCTCACCGACAATCGTATACCGCGGCATCGGTAGTTTGCGCGCCTGGGCCAGCTCCTGTAAAGCGCTCTTGGGATCAACGGGCACCTTATGTTCGGTGACCGAATCCCAGACGTAGCGAGCCAGAAAATCACGGCAGGCATCCAATCCGCGCACCGGTCCGGCATCCAGGAAAATGGCGGCAATCAGCGCCTCGACGGCATTGGCCAGTAAAGCTTTCTTTTCCCGCCCTCCGGAAAGCTCCTCGCCACGCCCAAGCCGCAGATGCCGGCCCAGGCAGAGCGCCAGAGCCGCCTGATGCAGATGGGCCGAGCTGACCAAGTGCGCCTTCATGCGCGATAAGTCACCCTCGGAGGACGCCGGATTGAACTTGAAGACGTGCTCCGAGGCAAGGAAACCGAGCACCGAGTCTCCAAGAAACTCAAGTTGCTCGTTGTCACGGGGCCCAGACGCGCCATCTGAGCCGGTTTCGGCGGGCAACGACTTGTGGGTAAGAGCCCGGAGGAGCAGACCCCGGTCGGCAAATTGATAGCCGAGGCTGGTTTCCAGCTCCTCCAGCATCGATTGCATTAGCGCCCGCCCTATTTCGCGGCAGCCTTGGCCTTGTTGGCCTCGATCTTCAGGTTCGTGGCAACGTTCTTGACCTGCGCCGGAGAGTTGGGGTCGGCCAGCGCCTTGTCAAGCGTCGCAATCGCATCGTCCCACTTCTTGGCCTGAATCTGGCAGTTGGCCAGACGAACCAGCGTGCTGGGATCGCCCTGTGACGCATTGGCGACCGAAAGCGAGAGTTGCTCGATGCAGACGTCCCACTTCTTGCGCACAACGGCGCCGAGGCCGAGCGCTTCATAAGCCTGTGCGGAGAAATCTTTCTTGGCCGCAGCCCATTGTTCGTCGGTGATGTCGGGACGAGGCTTGGCAGCGGTAGAGATGAGGCCGAGCGCCTCCTTGGCGAGCTTCTCCGAACGGCCGAGCTTTTCCTCGCGATCGAGGTCGAACTCCTTGGTGCGGAGCGCCAGCGCATTGGCGATCATCAGTTGGGCGCCGTAAAACTTCGGGTCAGCCTCAAGGCACTTCTCAGCAAAAACGACCTCGTTTTCCAGATCGCCCTTCTGTTGGTATGAGAAAGCGCCGACATAGAAAGCGGTGGCCTTGAAGTCCGTATCAGAGAACTTCATCACCAGGTTGTTGACGGCGGCGATACGCGCATCCGGGTCCTGAGCGCTGAAGACGGCGTTGATTGCCTCGGCCTCCTTGGGGCCCTTCACCTTAGGCTGTTTCGGATTGGCAGTCTGGGCAGAGACGAGCGTCGCGGCAAGCGCACCGGCGAGCAAAATCTTATTAAAAGTCGAACAGGTCATTCGGGTGAACCTCAATCGTATTTCAAGGGACTTGTTTCACGGACGAGGCGGTGGAGGCGGAGAGTTCGCTTTGCGCGGCCTTCCGGGCTCCTTCGCTGGCGCCGGCAACGGCGAGAGCGGCCTGATAATGCGTGCGGGCCGCATCGGAATCACCGGCGGCGCTGGCCAGACGAGCGAGATAGACGTGCGTCCAGGCACGCTCGTAGGGTTCCGGTTCAAGTTCGAGCGTGCGCTCGAACCATTGCTGAGAAAGTTCAGGCTGCTTTTGTAGCGCGAAGATCCGCGCCAAACCAAAGGCAGCTTTGGCACGCTGCGCGCTGGAGGCAGGCTGGGCCAACACCTCGCGGAAGATGGCGGCCGAGGGCTCCAATTCGCGTTTCATGTACAGCCCGTCGGCTTCGGCCAAACGAGCGTCGACGCCCGTCAACGTGGGCTCCGGTGGCGGAGGTGGCGCTTTTACCTTTCGCACTGTGCGTCGCGAAGCGAACTGGATCGAGGCGGCGCGCTTGGACTCATGCGCGACATCGATCGAATCGAAGAATTTCGGGAAAAAAATGCGGAAGCTCGTCTCCTGCTTCTCGTATTCCGGCAGCATTTCATAGAAATGTCCGGCCAGAATGAAGCCCTCCCGCATGGACTGCTCCACCAACGCGATGCCTTCCGCGCCGCCCTCCAGACGCCCCTCGACGGCCCACACCAGGCTCATGCCGGCCAGACGGGTGAAATCGCTGCGATAGTCGTCACCCAGCAGGGGCGACTGCAGTGCATATTCGCTGAGCGACTCCTTCTTGTCGAGCAGCGGCGAGTTGCGGATGGCTAGCGGATCAATGACGTAGTCCAGGTAGGCGTGGCGGATATCGTGCAGGCGTGGCTCGGCCGCAGCCGTCACCACCACAAAGTAGTCGTCGCCCAGCGAGCGCGCCAACACGTAGTTTGGCGCGGCGAGCAAATCCACAACAACGGCAAAACGGCGCCCGCGCACGCCCGATGTGGGATTACGCAGATAGGCGTTGATCTTGAAAATCGCCTCGCTGATCGGCTCGTGGTAGCGCGCGATCACGGCGTCGAAGGCGGGCTGCGCGCGCCGGTAGGCTTCGTCGATCGCGGCCTCCTGATGGAAGCGTTTGAGCAGCGGGATAAAACCGGCCAACGGCGCCGCCTCGGGCGGCAGCGCGCCGTTTTCGAAGCGCGGAGCGAATTCAGGCGGCGGGCCGAGGCTCAGCGCCAGCGTGGCGTACTGATTCAACTCGCGTTCGGGCTCACGCTGGCGGTGGTCGGCAAAGAACTTGCGCAACTCCGGCAAAGAGGCGGGCTTACGGTCGATCACCCACTGACGGATCTGAGCACGCAGCGGATGCGTGCTAGGCGCTGAGATCCCTTCGTCGTAGCCTGCGGCATTGATGGCGGCAAGCACGGAAAACAGGGTCGGCGAGGCGTCGAGCTGATTCGGTGCCTGGGCAAAGCAAAGCCCGGACACAGGGCTCCACGCCAAGGCACATGTAAGAGTGACAACAAGCCGTTTCATCCGCCGGATCTTTAGATTTCAGTGTATCGGATTCAGCGGCTTCAGCGGGCATAGTCTCGACTATAATGGCAGAGTCGGATACGGTGATTCATCACAACATAACGGCGGCGTGGTTTCCCGCCGATAAGTAGAAATCAAGAGTGACTGGCTCAGGTCAAGACCGGGCCAGACGGATCATTGATTCCGGGACGCCATCTGACAGGAGGACCGAAGACAAGCGATGCAACGGAAGCTGTTGGTCGGGCTTTGCGTGTTTGTGTGCCGGGCCACCTGGGCGCAGTATGGCGGCATGGGTGGGTTTGGCGGCATGTCGGGGATGCCGTCCGGTGCGCAGGGCGGACTCGACTCAGGCCGCGGAATTGGGATACGGCCGTGGGCTGTGGTCAATGGTTTCTACTCCCACCAATTGGATGAGATTTCCTCCAACATAAAACGTGATTCACTCAACGGCTTCGCCTCGGCCGGCGTCAGCGTGGGCAAGGTCTGGCAGAGAAGCTCCCTGACAGGTGGTTTTGTCGGTTCCGGAATCTATCGTTCACAGGGCATCGGAGCGAGATCGGACCGCTGGGGTTACTCGAATGTCGGGAATCTGGCCTTCAGTCATCTCGCAACGCCGCGGCTTCGCCTGGGCGTGGCTGCGCTCGGCGGGGTCTCTGACGGCGGCTATGGAGTCGGTTCGTATTTCAGCTCTTACGGTATCGCAGGCTCAAGCGGCAATCTTGGCAGCACAATCACCGGCCTGGCTGGAAGCGACTTGGCGTTCGGCGACACCAGCCAAAACGGCTTGGTGGACAACGAGATTGTATACAACCGCGTACGCTTCCTGGCTGGCACTGGCAACGTCCAGTACTCTTTGACGCAACGAGTTTATTTGAAAGCCCAGGGCATGGGTAGCGTGATCCGGCGTAGCCAGGGTCTGAGTGGAACGAATCTCCAGATCGGCGGCGGCGGCATGGGCTACCGGCTGAACGAACGCAATGAGCTGCAGTTGAACTACAGTTTCGGCCACCTGGACTACACCGGGTTATTCGGCGGGGTGACGACTCAAACGGCCTACTTTACCTACATGACCCAACTCGGTCCGAACACGTCGCTGGGTATCTACGGCGGTGGATTCCAGCTGAAATCCAAGTTCAACGGACAGGTGCAACTGTCAGATGAACTGGCGGCGCTGCTGGGCATATCCACTCAACTTGAAGTGAAGAACGTGCTTTTCCGTTCGCTCGCCTACGGAGCGATGCTAAGCCAACGCTTCGCCAGCGGCAACCTGACGTTGCGCGGCGACCGCGGCGTGGCGCCGGGCAATGGCGTCATGCTGGCGTCGGTCCGGGAGAGGGTTTCAATGACGTACGGAAGAAGCCTCACGCCGCGTGTCGGCTCGTCGCTGCTGGCAAACTATACGCGCACTACCAGCCGGGTGGGAGTCCAGGGGCGCAGCACAAACATACAGGCTGGCGCGGGATTATCCTACCGCCTTTGGCGCTCGTTGCACCTCACCGGCCAGGGTGGCTTCCGTTACCTTGACGCACTGTGGCTGTCGAGGCAACGCGAGGCATACGCCTCAGCGGGACTCGGCTGGACGCCGGGCGAGTTGCCACTCATCTTCTGAGATCAGGAAAACAGCTTCAACTGGCGCTTGGCGAAATAGTGCCGGGCGGCTTCCCGCCCACGCGCCGGCAAATGATGCAGCAGACGTCCGCCCATACGCGAGGCCATCTCCTCGGCGACCAGACGCTCAGGATCGGTTGAATCGAGGGGGGGGCCGCCCGTATCGCGGATCCAGGCCTCAGTTGAATCATTCAGAGTGACTTCCAGCGCACGATCTGCGCAGCGCCAAACGCCCTGGCGCAGAAACACTCTTTGGCCGCCGATTCGCAGTATGCTCCCCATGTCTCTCCAACCGTTCCCATTGATACCACAACTGGCGCTGGCAAGAGTGAGAATGCCGCGCCCGGCCGGCCACTACTAGTGGATAGGTATTACCACTTTGAGCATGATTCACAGCGCGGATCTTGGGCCAATTGAGTATGCCGAATCCGACGTCTTCGTCTTCCCCGCCGGGATTCCCGGCTTTGAACAGCGTACACGTTTCCTGCTGCTGAGCCGGCCGGAAACAGAGCCATTCTGCTACCTGCAAAGCGTCGAGACCGATGGGCCGCGGTTCATCTGTCTTCCTGCCGCCGCCATCGACCCCGGGCGGGAAATAGAACTGAGCGAGGACGACGCGCTGCTGCTGGGCCTGCGACCCGGCGTCTACGGCGCACAGGCCACGGGCCTGCTGATGCTGCTGGTGGTGACAATTCCGGCCGGCGGCGAACCGACGGTGAATCTTGCCGCTCCGGTGATACTGTCGCTCAGCCGCCGCCTGGGCCATCAGAGCGTGCAAAGTATGCCGGGCTGGCAGACAGATCACCCGCTGCGGCGCTTGCCAAGGCGAGCCGCATGTTGATCCTGCGGCGCCGTGTGGGGGATTCCATTCTCATCGGCGACGATGTTGAACTGACTGTCCTCGAAGTGACCGGGACACGCGTCAAGCTGGGCGTGACAGCCCCGGCGTCGGTCAAGGTACAACGCAAGGAAGTCCGGCTGAGCGCCGCGCAGAACCAAGAAGCAGCCGTGTCGGCCGTGGACGGAACGCTGAAGCGCCTGGCGCTTGAACTGCGTTGTGTCAACGACTGAAAAAACTCTCAACAAAAAATACCGTAAAAGCCGCAGCCACGCTCCGATGAGGAGCATGACACCGTAAAAAACCTAACCGACAGGTACCCGTCAGAACGATTCTGCGCGGGCGACCGGTGTCGAAGGAGCGTACTGACGTGGCGTTTACGATTAACACCAACATCACTTCCCTGCAGGCACAGAAGTACCTGAACGAAACCAGCGCTTTTCAGTCCAAGACGATCAACCGTGTGACGTCAGGGCTGCGTATTGTCAACTCCGGCGACGACGCCGCGGGCTTGGCGATTGCGAACGCCTACCGCAGCGATCAGGCCGTGCTGACGCAGGGCGTGAGCAACGCCAATGACGGGCTGGCCACCCTACAGACGATCGACGGTGGCATTTCGAACATCAGCAGCCTGCTGGACCGCGCCCGCACACTGGCGGCGCAGTCGGCCTCGGGCACATTTACTGGCTCGCGGTCAGTTTTGAACAGCGAGTTCCAGAGCGTGCTGGATGAAATTGACCGCCAGGCGCAGGCCATCGGCATGAACACGGGTGGCGAGTTCGCCAAGACGCTCTCCGTTTTCGTCGGTGGCGGCCGCAGCGCGTCCGGCGCGACCTCCGGCGCCGAGTCCGTGGCCAACGGCTCGGTGCAGGTGGACCTGAGCGGCTCAACCGTGGACACGCAGAGTCTGGGTCTGAAAGGCTATTCGGCCTCGAGTTCGGTTTCGGCGGGCATGCAGGCCTCATCGGCGACCAGCGTCGAGAAGATCCTGGCTGACACCGGCAATACCACGGCCACGGCTGACACGACGGTGTTCTATGTGCAAGGCTCGGGCTTTTCAGGCGCGGACAAAGTCGCACTGAGCGTCAACACGAATGGCGTTTCGACCACGGCCGAACTGGCCGAAGCCATCAACTCGGCCATCAGCTCGGCTGCGGGTGGCGGTACGGCTGCGGCATCGGCCTTCGCGGACCTGAATCTCACGGCCAGCGTGACGACGGACTCCACGGGTAAGGAGCAGTTGAGCTTCACCAGCTCGAATGGCGCCTTCCAGATCAAGGCCGGCGACAAGATGGCCAATGCCCTGCTCGGCAACTTCAGCGCCGGCACGACGGGCGAGGCTGTGAGCACGACCGCGACGGGCGCCGCAACAACGTCGGCAACGTTCGCCGCTGGCACAACAGTGAAGGTACGCATCACGGGCGGCGGACTGGAAGATGCCGTGACGCTCTCGCTCGACCTTGGTGGCGACTCGACCGCCGTCGCCGTGTCTGCCTTGGCCGACGCCGTGGCCAACAACGACGCCCTCAAGGCGGCCGGCATCAGCATGGGTGATGTCAGCGGCTTCACGGCCGGCAACGCGCTAAGCTTCACCAGTTCCACGGGCGAGAGCTTCTCCATCATGGCCGTGGGTGACACCGCCGACGTCCTCGGTCTGGGGACCTGGAACCTGGATTCGACCGACGCCATCGACTACACCTCCATTTCAGGTACCGCGGCGCCCACCGACGCCACGGCGACCACCGTCAAGCTCATGGTGGGCGAAAAAGAAGTGAGCGTGGGCTTCACCACGGGCGCCACGGCCGCGGCCACTGCCGCCGCCTTCAACGCTGCCGTCGCGACTCTGGCCGAGGCCGACCGCGAGGTGCTGCAGAACGCGGGCATCGTGGCCGACTCCAGCTCGAACTTCACCATCAAGTCCACCAACGGCACGTCGTTCCTGGCCGCCGAAGTGGGCGCGGCCGCCGCACTCAAGTTCGACAACGGCACCGGCACTGCCGTCTACACGGCTACCGCGAGTTATGACAATGGCCCATCGGCGGCTACGGCCACCGACGTCGCCAGCATCGAGAGCAGCGGCGCCTATCAGGTGTCCAGCACGGGCGACACCGACGGCGAGTTTTACGGATTCAACACGGTCAACTACTCCACCGGCGACCAGACCGTCTCCATTACGGCCGTCGATGCCTCGGGCAACAAGAGCTCGTTGGCAGTGGTTCTCAAGAACGAGAGCGGCGACAACTCCGGGCGCAGCCTGGACGAGGCTGTCTCGGCCATCAACAGCGCGTTGCAGTCCAGCAACGACAGCTCCCTGCAGCAGATCGTTGCCGTGAAGGACAACGACGGCGCCGGCAACGAAGGCATTCGCTTCATCAGTTCGCTGTCGAATTTCGACGTCAGCATCGGCACCACGGCCGAGGCGCAGGGCATCGTCGACGAAAGCGGCAACCAGGGTGTGGACTACTCGAGCACCCAGGTGGGCGAAGGCGCCAATGTCGACATCAGCACCCAGGCGGGCGCCGAGGCGGCCGTCACGGCGCTGGCCAATGCCGTGAGCGCACTCGGCGAAGCCCAGGCCGTTGTCGGCAAGGGCGAAAACGTCTTCAACTACGCCGTGAGCCTGGCTTCGACGCAGTTGACCAACTTGGCGGCATCGGAATCTTCGATCCGCGATGCGGACCTCGCCACTGAAGCCGCAAACCTGACCAAAGCCCAGATCCTCGTCCAGGCCGGTGTGGCCGCCCTGGCGCAGGCCAACTCCGCCCCGCAGGCTGTGCTGAGCCTGCTGAAGGGTTAACGCTTAGCCGGCGCAGCCACCCAAACGGGACTGCGCCGGCGGAGGTCCCGGCCCGGGCACTCGGCCGGGACCTCCGCTCTTTCAGTCTTAGTCCCCCCGGGCTATTCCCGTAGCCCGTCCGCACGCCACAGGCCACTCCGCGCCTGCGCGAACTGAAAACGTGCATTCCGGTGACGGAAAGCTAAAGACCGGCGGCATTGTCCGATGAGGACAAATGACGCCGGAGCACGGTCGGTCAGTTCGACCCCCGCGGGAAGGAATCCACACGGGCAGTTCCGGCGCTCGAAGGAGTGCCAGCAACGTGGCGTTTACGATTAACACCAACATCGCTTCCATGCAGGCGCAGACCTATCTGCGCCAGACCAGCAATTTCCAGTCCAAGACCATCAACCGTGTGACGTCAGGGCTACGGATTGTCAACTCCGGCGACGATGCCGCAGGACTGGCGATTGCCAACACCTATCGCAGCGACCAGGCCGTGCTGACGCAAGGGATCAATAATGCCAACGACGGCCTGGCGACTTTGCAGACGATCGACGGTGGCATATCTAACATCAGCAACCTGCTCGACCGTGCGCGCACGTTGGCAGCCCAGTCGGCCTCTGGC
This sequence comes from uncultured Candidatus Solibacter sp., assembly GCA_964478395.1. Taxonomy (GTDB): domain Bacteria; phylum Acidobacteriota; class Terriglobia; order Bryobacterales; family Bryobacteraceae; genus Paludibaculum. The sequence continues at coordinate 10,703 of CAYZIX010000074.1, read as the reverse complement.
ACATTCACCGGCTCGCGTTCGGTCCTCAACAGTGAATTCCAGAGCGTCCTTGATGAGATCGACCGCCAGGCCCAGTCCATCGGCATGAACACGGGCGGGGAATTCGCCAAAATCCTGTCCGTTTTTATTGGCGGCGGACGCAGTGCTTCAGGCTCAACCACGGGCGCCGAGGCGGTGACCAACGGGTCGGTGGAGGTCAATCTGACGAGCTCTACCGTTGACCTGCAAAGTCTCGGTCTGAAAGGCTACGAGGCGCGGGGCGACGTGGCCGGCGGACTGCAGACATCATCGTCCACCAGCGTCGAGAACATCCTTGGCGATACCAACAATACGACGACGGCGTCGAACACGGCCGTGTTCTATGTTGAAGGATCGAGTTTCACCGGTTCGAACCGGATCGCGTTGAACGTCAACACGAGCGGCGTCTCGACGACGTCGCAACTGGCTGAAGCGATCAATTCGGCCATTGAAACCGCCGAAAACGGCGGCACCTCAGCCGCGGCTGCGTTTTCCGCCACCGGACTGCGGGCCAGCGTCTACACGGCCGACGACGGTACCGAGCAGATCAGCTTCACCAGTTCGAATGGCGCTTTTCAAGTGCGGGCCGGTGACAAGATGGCCAATGCCTTGCTCGGCAACATCAATTCAGGTACCACGGGCGAAGCCGTAACTTCTACGGTTGCCGCAACGGTGACGTCCGGAACGTTCGACACCGGACAGACGATCCAATTGCGGATCGAAGGCGGTGGTCTGGACTCTGCGGTAACCGTGGCAATTGACGCCAGCGGCCAGACCACGCAGACAGTGGCAGCTGCAATCGAAGCGGCCGTGGCCAACAATGACGCCCTCAAGACGGCCGGCATCAGCTTAGACAACACGGTAGGCAGCTCAGGCGCCGGCACGCTAACCTTCACCAACAGCCGCGGGGACGCCTTTTCAGTTTCGGCTGTGGGCGATTACGACAGCCGGCTGGGGCTGGGAAGCTGGGCGCTGGATGCGTCCGACGCCATGGACTACAACTCGATCAGCGGAGTATCGGCCCCGACGGCCGGTGCAACGTCAGTGCAATTGCAGGTAGGCACTCAGAATGTCAACGTGTCGTTCAGCGCCACAGCATCTACGACTACGACGGCCGCGAACTTCAACGCTGCGGTAGCGGCTCTGGCCACAACCAATGCGAGCGCCTTTGCCGCTCTACAGTCGGCGGGAATTGTGGCCGATGCCGACGGCACTTACTTCCGCATCCGCTCGGCCAACAGCAGCAACTTCCTGGCCGTGGAAGTTGGCGCCACGGCCCACCTGGGTCTCGACTCAGGCACGGGCACGGCCGCCTCAGCGGCGGCTTTTTCAGGCGGAGTCGCAGCCGCCACGGCGAGCGACGTGGCCTCGATTGAGAGCGCCGGAGCCTATCAGGCCACCACGACGGGCGACAGTGACGGAACGTTTTTCGGTTTCAACATGATCGCCTACGGAGATGGAGACCAGACCATCACCGTCACCGCGGTCGACTCCACGGGCAAGAAGAGTTCGGTGCCAATCGTGCTGAGCAACGACTCAACAACCGGTTCCGACAACACCGGCAGAACCATTGATGAAGCCGTGGCGGCCATCAATCAGGCGCTGCAAGCTAGCAACGACAGTTCACTGCAGAGCATCTTCGCCGTGAAGGACAGCGACGGAGCCGGCCACGAAGGCATCCGCTTTATCGGCTCAATCGCCAGCTTTGAAGTGAGCATCGGCTCCACCGCATCATCGCAGGGTCTGGTGAACGAGAGCGGCAACCAGGGCGTTACCGAGTCCAGCGGCCAGATCGGCGACGGCGCCAATATCGACATCAGCACGCAATCCGGCGCCGAGGCGGCCGTAACCGCACTGGCGGAGGCCGTCGAACGGCTGGGTGAGGCCCAAGCCGTGGTTGGCAAGGGCGAGAATCAGTTCAACTTCGCTGTCAGCCTGGCCTCGACCCAGGTGACTAACCTCGCGGCTTCCGAATCGGCCATCCGCGATGCCGATCTGGCAACAGAGGCTGCCAATCTGACCAAGGCACAAATTCTGATTCAGGCTGGCGTGGCGGCACTGGCTCAAGCCAACTCCGCGCCACAAGCCGTTTTAACACTACTCAAGCAGTAGTTTGGGGGCTCCTCTCTCCTCCCCTGGCCCTGCCGGCTCAATCCGGCGGGGCCTGTTTTTATTGGGGCGTTCCGCCGATAGAGAACTAAAGGGAATACCCTAATGCAACAGCCACGATTGCACCGATCGAGACTGGCCGCCGAATACAGGGCGCGCGGACTGGCCGCGTTCAAAGCGGGCCAGATTGGGCAAGCCGTTATAGCCCTGCGCTGCGCCGCGGAATTGAACCCGAGCTGCGACCGCACGTGGAACGACCTGGGCGTCGCGATGGAGGCGCTGGGCAATCCGCGCGACGCGCTGGACTGTTACCGGCAGGCCTTGACCGCTCAGCCGCAACAGCCTGAAGCACGCGCCAACCTGAATCTGCTACTGCTCCAGATGGGGCTGGCTCAGGCCCTGCAACATCAGAGCTTCACGCTAAACAACACCTGATGAGGCCGGCCGATAGCCCGCAACCCCGTCACGATGGCTCGATCCTGCGCCACCGCGGCACGTTCGCGCTCAGCTGCGGTCTGCCAGCCACGCACCTGCTGCTCAATGAGCCCGCCGACAACCCAGATCCTTTCCAACGCTGCACGGAGCTGCGCATCAGCCCGGGGCAGACTCGACGCCAACTTCGCCAGCAGCTCACGCCGGCGTCCTAAGTGTTCGAGATAAGAAGGCTGCTCCCGCCGCAGCGCATCAAGCAGCGCCAAGCTGCACGATTCCAACTCCCGTACTGTGTTATCCACGGCTCTCATCCTTAACTACTACTGCTACTGCTATTGGCGTTCGTGGTGACCTCGTTCAGGCTGTCGATCAGCGACGTCAGGGTACTTTTCTGCGAGGCCAAATCGGCCAGCAGCGTGTCGGCCGCCTGCAGCTTGGCCTGCAGCGTGTTCTCCATCAACGTGATCCGGTCAGTGATCGTGCTGATCTGGCTGCTGAGGTTGTCGTATTGATCCTGCCAGTCGTTGATCTGGTCGATCATCGAGCCGCTCGTCGGATCGCTCAACGAATAGAACTCATCCGACATCGCGCCCAAACCAGAGCTATCGTCGCCGAAGAAGCTGAGCACCTGGCTCAGATCGGAACTCGACATCCAACTAATGGTGGTGTCGTCAAAGCTCATCGTGCCGTCGGCGGCCATTTCAATGCCCAGATCGGTCAAATCATTCACGCCGCTGGCGGATGTCATATAGCCGGTTACCGTGCGCAGCCGGCTGTAGATATCCGAGATGACAGAGTCGCCCGTCAACGCACCGCCGGCCGTGCCGATGTGTTTTTGCAGTTCGGTGACCAACGCGTTGTATTTGTCGGTAAAGTTCTGCAGCGCCGTCGTGATAGTGTCGGAATCCTGGTTGACGGTGATGGTGATCGACTGGCCGCTGGACGTGGTGTCCAGCAGGTTGATCGTCAGGCCGTCGACCACGTCCGACGTGGAGTTCTCAGATGACGTGACCGTTTTGCCATTCAGCTTAAAGACGGCGTTCGATCCGGCATTTGTCATCTCCATGATGTCGGTGCTCGAATCGTCCGGCGTGGTCCGTAGCTCGATGTTCTTCTCACCGGCGTAGTCTGCCGTCATGGTCAGGTAGTAAGAACCGGAGCTGGCCGTGACAATGCTGGCTGTGACGCCCATGTTCGAGTCGTTGATCGCATCACGCAGACCCGCCAGATTGTTGCCGTAGCCGCTGAGATCCAGCGTCACATCTTCGTTTCCCACCACCAGTTGCATCTGGTTGTCACTACCGGTGACGGCCGTTGTTCCGGTGTCGGAGAAGGTCGATGTGCTGGTCGCGATGGCCGACGAGGCTAGCGACGTGATGTCGCTGATCACATATGTTCCAGACGACGCGGAGGAGCGCGCCGTCGCCGTGACAATGGCTGAATTGGACGAGTTCGCCGTGAGTTTCTCGCCCGACCCGATGTTGGTGAGCGTGGCCAGCGTCGACGCGAAGTCCGACACGGCCGTGCGCAGCGACGACATCGCGCTCTCCTTATTGGTGAGCGAGGTCTGATCATTTTCGAGTGCGGTGATCGGCAGCTCGGCAATCTGGACAGCGCGATCGAGGATGGTCTGGAAGTCATCCGAATAATCGCTGACTCCCGTAAACGAAAGTGGAGTGATGCTCATTAAGACGCGGCTCCTCAGCCACGCTTATCGGCATCCTGGCGGACGGCTTGAGTAGGCCATGCGATTTTACGGGACTAGCCCGCTTTCGTATGCCGGACTATTCCTGCAACAACAGCCGGGCCAGCGTCCGCTCGCCGCATGTCACATGCAGCTCTTCCCCGCCCCGCTCGATCGCCACCGCATCACCCAGAAATGCCTCACCGAGATATTCCACCGCCAGCCGGCGGAAGACTCCCGCGCCCAACGCCTGTTCGGCCCAAACCACATAGCTGACGTTGTTGACATGCCGGTTGACGTCCAGGTCGTCCTCGCTCACGGTTCGCCGCGCCACGGTTTCAAAGCCGCCGGCGGCGGGCCACTCCGGCCACGGTGCGCCGGCCTCATATTCCGGGAGCGGCAACTCCAACAGATAGCGTGGCAGACGCGCCGGGCGGCGCGTCTTCAGGTCGAGAATCAGCCAGGTGGACTCGGCCGCCGCCAGCAGCGCACCATCGGCGGCGCGCAGTTCGAAATCGCGCGTAGCTCGCACACCCGACGTGCGCCGGCTAGGCCAGGTGCGCCATTCCACCATTTCCCCGCCAGCCGGCCAGCGGTCCACGCGCATGCTGATGCGTGACAACACCCAGGCCCGCCCGTCGGCATGCAGGCGCTCGATGCCCACGCCGAGCTCGGCGGCGTGCGCGGTGGCCATCTGTTCCAGCCCGCGGTCCAAAGCGGCGAGCGATGCCGCGCCCGTCCAGGCGCGGCGTTCGCTCCAGATCATCTGCATCTAGCTGAGCCGCGCCTTGACGCGGTCCGCCAGCAGCTTGCCGTCGGCGCGCTTACCGGCCAGCTTCGCTTTCACAGCGCTCATCAACTGCCCCATCTGCTTGGCCGCCGTGATGCCGGTTTCGGCCTGCGCGGCCTCAATAGCGGCGCTGATCTCAGCATCCGTCGCAACGGCCGGTAGGTAGCCTTCAATCAGCTTCAACTCAGCCTCTTCGTGCGCGGCCTGCTCCTCGCGTCCGCCCTTGCGGAACATCTCAGCCGACTCGCGGCGCTGTTTGGCCAGCAGATTGAGCACTTTCTGCTCGGCGGCCTCGTCCAGCGCTTTCATCGAGTCCACCTTCTCCTTCATCAGCGCGGCCTTGATCATGCGCAGCGCGCTCAAGCGGGCCTCTTCGTGCGCCTTCATGGCCACGGCCATCTCTTTTTGGATCTGTTCGAGAAGTGCCATTCCTGTTATTCTATTCTCTACTCTCCGTTTCAGCTTCCCACGAGCCATGTATATCAAGAAACAGCGATTATTGACGCCGGGCCCGACGCCTCTCCTGCCGCGTGCTTTGCACGCCATGATGGCGTCCGACATTCATCACAGGACCCAGGACTTCATCAAGCTATACCCGACCGTGCTGTCGGATTTGAAGACCGTCTACGGCACGCAGAATGATGTCCTGATCACGGTGAGTTCGGGTACGGGTGCATTGGAGGCTTCGGTCTCTAACTTCTTCAGCGCCGGGGACACAGTCGTCGTCTGCTCGGCAGGAAAATTCGGTGAACGCTGGGTCGAACTGACCAAGGCCTACGGTTTGAACGCCGTTGTGCTGACAGCGCCCTACGGCGAAGTAGTTTCGCCCGAGCGCGTGGCCCAGGCGTTGGCCGGGAATCCTTCCGCTAAGGGTGTGTTCTTCCAGGCTTCGGAAACCTCCACCGGCGCCGCACATGACGTGAAAGGCATCGCCGAAGTCACGGCCAAGACCGGCGCGCTCTGCATTGTCGACGCCATCACCGGCCTCGGCACCATGCCGCTCGATATCGACGGCTGGGGCTTGGACATCGTCGTGGCCGGCTCTCAGAAGGCGTTCATGATTCCGCCGGGCCTGGCGTTCATTTCGGTCAGCGCCAAGGCCTGGGAGCGCAACGCCACGGCCACCTTGCCGCGGCTCTACTTCGACCTGAAGAAGGAAAAGAAGATGGCGGACAAGGGCGAAAGCGCCTGGACGCCGAACGTCAGTCTGATTCTCGCGCTGGCCGAGTCGCTGAAGTACATCAAGTCGCTCGGCATGGACAAACTGGTGGCCAACGCCCAACTGCTGGCGCGCGCCACCCGGGAAGCCGCCCAGGCTCTGGGCCTGGAGCTGTTCGCGGCGGCCTCGCCGGCGTCGTCGGTAACGGCCATCAAGGCGCCGGCCGGCCTGGATTCCAGCGAGATTGTGAAGGGCTTCCGCAATGAGTTCGGCTCCATCATCGCCAACGGCCAGGGCACGATGAAGGGCCAGATCTTCCGCATCGCCCACCTGGGCTACTTCGACTTCGCCGACCTGTTCGCCGTCATTGCCGAGTTGGAGCTGATCCTCCAGTCCAAGGGCATCCCGGTGGAGTTGGGCAAGGGCGTCGCCGCCGTGCAACGCGTGTATGCCGCCGCCGTGGCCGCCGCGAAGTAGGAAGGAATACGCTGTATGAAAGTCCTTGTTGCCGAACCGATGAGCCCCGCCGCCATCGCGCTGCTGCGTGAGCAGGCCGGCTGGGAGATTGTGGTTTCCAATCCGAAGGAGTACGAGCCGCATCTGGCCGACTGCGACGCCATGCTGGTGCGCAGCGCCGTCAAGGTGAAGCCCGATGTACTGGCCAAAGCGCCGAAGCTGCGCGTGATTGGCCGTGCCGGCGTGGGCGTCGATAACGTCGACCTGCCGGCCGCCACCGCCGCCGGCGTACTGGTGATGAACACGCCGGGCGGCAACGCCGTCTCGGTGGCCGAGCACACCGTGGCGCTGATGCTCGCCCTGGCGCGTATGATTCCGGCCGCGTCGGCCTCGACGCTCTCCGGTAAGTGGGAAAAGAAGAAGTTCCTGGGTAATGAGCTGCGCGGCAAGACGCTGGGCGTGGTCGGCCTGGGCAACATCGGCCAGGAGGTGGTGCGCCGCGCTTCGGGCTTCGAGATGAAGATCATCGCCTCGGATCCCTACGTCAACCCCGCCACCGCAGCCGACCTCGGCGTGACGCTGCTCTCGCTGGACGAGGTGCTCCAGCAGTCCGACTACATCACGCTCCATGTCGCGATGACGCCCGAAACGAAGGGCATGATCAACGCCGCCTCCATCGCCTCGATGCGCGACGGCGTACGCATCATCAATTGTGCGCGCGGCGAACTGGTTGACCAGGACGCGCTCGTCGCCGCTCTGCAATCCGGGAAAGTGGCCGGCGCAGGGCTGGACGTGTTCACGCCGGAGCCGCTGCCGGAAGGTCACCCGCTGCTCTCGGCGCCCAACCTGATTGCCACGCCGCACATCGCCGGCTCCACCGAAGAGGCGCAGGAGATCGTCGGCATCCGTATTGTCGAGCAACTGGTCGAGTACCTCGCCCACGGCATCGCCATCAACGCCGTCAACATGCCGGCGCTGTCGCCCGAGCAGTACAAAGTGATCGGCCCCTACATCGAGCTGGCCGAGCGCCTGGGCAAGTTTGCCAGCTTCGTCGCCACCGGCAATCCGAGCGAGGTGAAGGTCACCTACCGCGGCCGCATCGCCGAACTCAACACCAAGCTGCTGCGCAATTCCGCGCTGGCCGGTGTTCTGGCGCGCGGCCTGCATCAGCGCGCTAACCTCGTCAATGCCATGCAGTTGGCCGCGCAGCGCCACCTCACCATCAACGAGGCGCACCAGCGCCGCGGCGGCTCCACCGATTCCATTCGCATCGAGATCATCACCGACAAGGGCGCCACGTCGGCAACCGGCGGCATTGTCATGGACAAGCCGCGGCTGTTGTCGGTGGACGGCATCACCGTCGAGGGCGCCTTGGCCGGAACGCTGATCTACATGCGCAACAACGACGTGCCGGGCGTCATCGGCCACGTCGGCACCGTGCTGGGCCGCAACGGCGTCAACATCGCCAACTTCTCGCTGGGCCGCAAAGATGCGCCGTCCGCGCCGGGCGAGCCGGCCGAGGCCGTCGCGCTGGTAGAGGTGGACACGGTGCCTTCCGATCAGGTACTGGCCGAGTTGCGCTCGAACGCCGCCGTACGGCGCGCCGTGACCGTCCAGCCGGGAGCCTAAAACGCGGTTAGATGCACAGTGAGTGAATTTTGTTTCAGAAGTGGGCGGTACGCGTTGCCGCCCCTATCCTGGCATGCTATGATAAAAGCGCCTCATGGACTGCGCTTCCCTTCAGAGAATCAGTCCCATCCCCGACGGAGCTAATTTCCCAACTCGATGAGTTCGACCGTTTTTCTAGGTAATCTTCCCGCGTGGGTCACCGCTGATGACATCAAAGCGTGGCTTGTAGCGGACAACCTGGTGTCTGATTCCGTTAAGGTCATCCGTAACCCGGAAACCCAGGAATCCAAAGGCTTCGCTTTTATCGAAGCGCCGAATGAAGAGGAGATGAATCTCATCATCCGGCGATTCGATCGCGCTCCGCTGGAGGACCGTCTCCTGCGCGCCAACCCGGCCCAGCCGCCGCGTCCGAAGGGCGCTCCGCGGCCGGCCATCGGTGGCCCCATGGGCGCGTCGGCTGGCGCCAATGCGATGGACCGTAACCGCCGTGGCGGTAAGAAACATCGCAAGGGCTCCAACGCCCCGCAGAGCGCGTTTGCCGAGGAGCTAGCCAAAGCTTTGTAAGCACCTGGGGACTGGCGCCGGCTTATTGGCGCCGCCCGGTTTTCACTTTGGTGAAAGGCGTCGCCCTTGCCAGGGAGACGCCTTTTTTGCGCCTCTGCCCACCCCGGCTTGCCAGCACCGCACCCCCGGGGTATACTCAAGTCGCAGCCGGGCCCCAGTCCCGCCGAGGGGGTGGTGTCGGCTGGGAACGCTCGTAACTTGAAGGAGTTAGCGGTGAACGATCTCATCGTGGTGCGGGCCGTATTTGTCTTTCTACTGACGGCCGCTGCCTGGTTTCTCCAACCCTTCGGACTCCAGTCTCCTGTTTCCGCCGCCGTTGGCATTCTCATCGGCATCCTGATCGTTTTCTGTGAAGTGCGGCTCAAGCAGGTCAGTCTGAAGCGCTTGATCGGTGCTGCAGCGGGCTCAGTTCTGGGTATCCTTGGCGCGTTCCTCATCGCCCTGGTAATTGCCTGGGCTATGCCGGGTAGCCGCGCAACTGTCTCATTCATCCAACTGTTGATTTTGTTGGTGATGTCCTACGTCGGCCTGATCGTAGGTGCCACCAAGGGCGACATGCTCAACTTGGCCGCCCTCGGTGGCCTCTTCGGTGGCGAGAAAAGCCCGAAGCAATCGTTTAAGATTCTGGACACCAGCGTCATCATCGATGGCCGCATCGCCGACATTGCCGAAACCGGTTTCCTGGACGGGACGCTGGTGGTGCCGCAATTCGTCCTGCGCGAACTGCAACTGGTGGCCGACTCGGCCGATTCGATGAAACGGAATCGCGGCCGGCGCGGTCTCGATGTTTTGCAGCGCATTCAAAAGATGGCGCACCTCAACGTCCAGCTCCTCGAAGACGACTTCCCGCACATTCGCGAAGTCGACCTGAAGCTCATCGAGCTGGGCAAGATCTACGACTGCAAGGTGGTCACCAACGACTTCAACCTCAACAAGGTGGCCCAATTACACGGCGTCGCCGTGCTCAACATCAATGAGCTGGCCAACGCCCTGAAACCCATCGTGCTGCCCGGTGAAACCATGCGCGTCTTCATCCTGAAGGAAGGCAAGGAATACAACCAGGGCATCGCCTACCTCGACGACGGCACCATGGTGGTGGTCGACAACGCCAAGCGCCTGATCTCCAAGACCATCGACATCTCGGTGACCAGCGTGCTACAGACGCAGGCCGGCAAAATGATCTTCGGCCGCTTCGACGACCGCGTCCATCACGTCTACGACAAGCCGCAGGCGCCGGAGCGCGCCAAGGCGCCCGAACCGCTGCCGGATAAGCCGGCCGTCGCCTCCGGGCCGCCGCACTAGTTCATACCGCCAGGAGCAAACTATTTATCCATGAAAGTCTCCGTCATTCTCCCCGCCGCCGGTCTCGGCACGCGTATGAAAAGCTCGCCGGCTGAATCGGCCGGCACCAGCCGGAAGCAGTTCATGTTGCTGGAAGGCGAGCCCATACTGGTGCACACCGTGCGCAAGTTCGTCGCCTGCCCGCTGGTTACCGAAGTGGTGGTGGCCGTGCGCGCCGACGACGTGGCCTGGGTTGGCGAGTTGCTCGCTGAACAGCACGCGGCCAAGCCTGTGCGTTGCGTCCCGGGCGGTGAGACACGCCAGCATTCGGTGGAAAACGCCCTCGCCACGCTGGATCCCGATGTCGACCTGGTGGTAGTACACGACGCCGTCCGGCCCTTCATCGACGCGGCCACCATCGTCGAGGTGATCAACCAGGCCGCGCACAGCGGAGCTGCAATTGTTGGCATCGTTCCGGTGGACACGGTGAAGCAGGTGCAACGCCACGTCGTGCGCGGCACGCTCAACCGTGACCGTCTGGTGCTGGCGCAGACGCCCCAGGTGTTCCGCGCCGCGCTGCT
>CAYZIX010000073.1:0-21547 GCA_964478395.1 uncultured Candidatus Solibacter sp. | reverse complement strand
ACGCCGCCCTGGTGCCCGCCGGCGCCGGCAATGAACTCAGCGCCTACCTCACCGATCAGGCCCAACTCATCCTCGACTTCACCGGCTACTTCGCACCGTAAACACGAAGGGCCCACCCGTTTCGGACGTGATCCGCTACAGAAGTTACACCGAAGGATACGGGCAACTCCCCTTGACGCGCGAGCATTTTCTCAAATTACTGGAGGATATCCGCGCAATTCGTTGCCCGGATTGCGAGGCGTGCTCGGTTGCGTGCCGCAACGGCGTCCGCGTCAGTGCGTGCGTCAGCCGCGAACAGGTATTGTTTGGCTGAGATCGCCTTCACCCAATCCGCACGGCACGTGAAATGGCCGGCGGCTGCCGTCAGCTGCCCATTTCGCCGGCGTTGTACTCAAAAACCTGCTCGATGCGCACACCAAGTGCCCGCGCAATGCGGAAGGCCAGCAGCAACGACGGGAAATACTTACCCGCCTCAAGCGCCATGATGGTGTGGCGCGTCACGCCCGCCTGCTGTGCCAACTGGTCCTGCGTCATTTCACCGCGCTCAAAGCGAAACCGGCGGATGTGGTTCGTGATCTCCGGCGCTGCGCTAGGCATGATACCAACCACGATAGAGCACGATAGTCGCGGCCGACCGCACCCCCTCAAGTAGCACCACCGCCCACCAGAGCGCCTCACCGAGCGTCCAGACCGGAATGGCCAGCGTGGCGCGCCACCCCCTGGCCCATCCGGCCACCAGGACGACAGTGACCAAGGCCAACCAGACGGCGCTCAAACCCGCCCGGAGCGCCTGACCAGCTATGCCGGTCTCCCGTTCATCTAGAAGTGCGCCAGCCATGCGGCGCCGGCTGAAGGCGGGCAGTGCAATTAGCGCCAGCAGCGCGAAAACCGCCGTCGCCGCAGGGCCATGACCCCAAAAGGCGACAAAGGCAATGTAGGCCACAATCGTCGCCAACACCACACTCAAGGTCCACCAAGCCCATTTTTCCGGATCCGACATACTGCCCATGCTGTTATTTATAGATTACATTATGTAATGTATACACAACATTGGGCATCGTCAAGAGTTTTCTTGAGTCAACACCAGATGGTCTCGGCCGAGAACGGCGCGGCGATCCAGCCCCAGGCGTTAGAGCTTCTTCCCCTTCAGCTTCCAGAAGGCCCAGCCGAGCATCGTCTTGGCGTCCTGGATCTCGCCTTTGTCGATCAGCTCGCTGATCTGCTTCGTGGTGTACCAAGCGCATTCAATGCGCTCGTCCTCCATCGGACGCGGCGGCCCGGCCTTCAGCTCGCGCGCCACGTAGATGGTCATGGCCTCGGCCAGGAAGCCAGGGCTCGGATAGAAGTGCGCCAGCTTGGTCCACTTCTTGGCCTTGTAGCCGGTTTCTTCAATCAGCTCGCGCTTGGCGGCCTTGAGCGGTGTCTCACCCGGATCGACACGCCCGGCCGACAGCTCCCACAGGTAGCGCCGCGCCGGCAGGCGGTACTGCCGCACCAGCAGGATGCGGCCGCGCTCGTCCACGGGCATCATCACGGCGCTGCCGTTGTGCTGCACAATGGCGCGCTTGATCTCAAAGCCGTCCGGGTCGATCGCCCGGTCCATGGTCACGCGGAAAATCGGCGTTTCAATCAGCTGTTCGCTCGAAACCAGTTTCAAAGCCATCGTTTATATGGATCTCCTTACCATGGAGGACGCCAGGGCATCCGCGTCCAACGTATTCATCACATCGGCGCGCGTGAGACCGCCGCGCCGCGCCATGGCCACGCCGTGGCGCATGTTGGCGAGGTGGCGGGGATGATGCGCGTCGGTTGAAATCGTGAATTTGCAGCCCAGCGCGCGCGCCACGCGAATCAGCTCCGCGTGTAAGTCCAACCTCTCCGGGCTGGCGTTGATTTCCATCCAAATGCCGCGCCGCGCCGCTTCGCGCGCCACCACTTCGAAGTCGTAGCGATAGGCCTCGCGCCGCAGTAGCACGCGCCCGGTGGGATGGCCCAAGGCGCGCACACTCGGGCATTCCATGGCGCGCAGCAGGCGGTCCGTCATCTCGCGCGGCTCCAGGCTCATATGGCTGTGGACGCTCGCAATGACAAAGTCGAGCTCGGCCAGCGCGTCGTCGCTCAGGTCCATACGGCCGTCGCGCAGGATGTCGCATTCCAGGCCCGAAAACACGCGGATGCCGCGCCCTTCCTGGTTGAACTCGCGCACCCGGGCGGCGAACGCCACCGCGCGCTGCTCGTTCAAGCCGTTGGCCATGGCCAGCGCCTTTGAATGATCCGTCACGGCGATGTAGCCGTAGCCCAGCGCGAGCGCCGATGCCGCCATCTCTTCCAGCGTGGCGCGGCCGTCGCTTTCGCGCGTGTGCATGTGCAGGTCGCCACGCATCGCATCAAGGTCCAGCAACTCCGGCAACGCTCCGGCGCGCGCGTCCTCAATCTCACCTTCGTCCTCACGCAGCTCCGGTGGAATCCACGCCAGGCCGAGCGCCTGATACAGCGCCTCTTCGCTTTCAGCCTGCGGCAGCGGGCCGAGCTTCGCCAGGTGCTCCGCGCTGCCCGTGGCCTGCACCAGCGCCGTGCCGAAGCGGGCCCGGCCGGCCACTTGCAGACGCACCGGCAGGGCTTCCAGGCCCAGGCGGCCATGCGCTTCGCCATCGTTCACCCGGACTGCCTCGTGGACACGCGGATGCTTCTCGAATGTCTCAATGGCGCCGGCCTGCGGGCTCACCAGTAACAGTTCGGAGACGGTCTCCTTGCCGCGCCGCAGTTCGCCCGCCGCAGTGGCCTCCAGCAGCGGACAAAGCTCGCCGGCCGCGTCCTGCGCCAAGCCCCGCAGATACAGCCCGGCATCGCGGCGGTAGCGGGCGATGCCCTGGAGGATCTTTTCTTCGAGCTTGGCCCCCATGCGCGGCACGTCGCGCAGGCGGCCGTCCAGACACAGCCGCTCCAGATCGTCCATGGTGCTGACGCGGAACATCTCCCACAGCGTCCGCACGCTTTTGACGCCCAGCCCGGGGATCTTCAGCATTTCCAGCGCCGTTGGCGGGTAGCGTTCCAGAATTTCGTCACGGCGCGCGAAACTGCCGCGCTCCACCATCTCCTTCAGCGCTCCGGCAATGCCTTTGCCGACGCCCGGGATGGTGGTGACATCGCGCGCCGGATCTTTCACCATCGCCTCAACCGGCTCGGGGCAGGTCTCGATGGCCCGCGCCGCGTTGCGGTAACTGCGTATGCGGAAGGCGTCCTCGCCGCCAATCTCCATCAGGTCGGCAGTCTCTTCCAGACGTTGCGCCAGCTCAACGTTTTCCATACATCGCCCTCTCGCCGTGTGGCTCAACATGCACCAGCACATCGGCCACCCAGTCCACGTCGCGGCACACCTGATGGCGCACCTGCTCGGCAATCTCGTGACCGCGCCGCACGGTCAGCTCCGGGTCCACCTCCAGGTGCAGATCCACGTGGTAGCGCAGGCCGGTCTTGCGAGCCCAGCATTTTTCCACGTCCAGCGCCCCGTCTACTTTCGTCGCCGAGGCGCGGATTTCGGCCATTTGTTTCTCACCAGGCATCGTGTCCATCAGCGTGAGCGCCGTTTCGCGCACCACCTGCAGGCCGAGGATCACGACGATCACACCCACCGCCGCGCCGCCCCAGTGGTCGGCGGCCAGGAAGCGGTGCGGATCGTACAAAGTCAAACCCACGGCGGCCAGCGCCACTGAACCGGACAGAATGTCCACGGTATCGTTCCAGGCGTCGGCTATCAGGCCAGAGCTGCCAATCCGCCGCCCAACCTTGAACTTGTAGCGGGCCAGCGTCGCCTTCATCAGCACCGACGCAATCAATGGCCAGACGGCGTAGCCGGCAGGCGCGGTGTGCGCCGTTGAAAGCCCGTGCAGCGAACGCCAGGTAATGCCGGCGCCTACCAGCACCAGACCGATGCCGACGCCCAGGCCGGTAAGCGTTTCGAAGCGGCCGTGGCCATAGGGGTGGTTTTCGTCAGCCGGGCGCGACGCCACCCACAGTCCCAGCAGGATGACACCGGACGCCACCACGTCGCCGGCGCTCTCGAAACCGTCGGCAACCACGGACGTCGAGCCGGCCAGCCAGCCGACCAACAGCTTGGAGACGGCCAGAAAACCGCTGACGGCAATACTGATAAGCGATGCGCGTTTGCCCAGATCTTCGTTGCTCGCCACTCTTCCCCGAGGGTAACGCACAGCTTCGCCGCCGTGCCATGCTCAGAATGTGATGTTCGATCTCGATCCGATTGAGGCCCGCGTGTTGGGCTGTCTGGCCGAAAAGGACCTGGCCACGCCCGACTACTACCCGCTTTCGCTAAACGCCCTGGTGAACGCCTGCAACCAGAAGACGAACCGCGAGCCGGTGACCGAATACGACGAAACGACGGTGCACGAAGCGCTGATCAGCCTGCGTGAACTCGGCCTTGCCGCCTGGGTGACCGAGACCGGCAGCCGGGTGGAGAAGTTTCGCCACCGCTTGAACGAGCTTTTCAACTTCAGCCGCGGCGAGATGGCGTTGCTCACCGTGCTGCTGCTGCGTGGTGCGCAGACGCCGGGCGAACTGCGCCAGCACACCGAGCGCATGCACCGCTTCGAGGACATCGAATCTCTGCTGGCGACGCTTGCCAAGCTGGCTCAACGCGAGCCGGAGCCGCTGGTTGTGCAAATGGACCGCGTGCCCGGCATGAAGGAAGCACGCTGGGCGCATCTATGCAGCGGCCAGCCGGTGCTCAATGCGGTTCCGGAAACGCCGATGGTTGCGACGTCGCCGCTGGCCGAGCGCGTCACACGGCTGGAAGAGGAATTACAGAAGTTGCGGGAAGAGTTCGAGCGCTTCAAGTCGCAGTTCTAGGCGAGCTTGGCTTCCAACTCGGCCCAACGGGCGTAGAGGCTGTCCACCTCGGCCTGCGCCTCGTTCATCGCCCGGTAGGCGCTTTCGATAGCTCGCGGATCGGAGACCGTTTCCGGCGCCTGTAGCGCGGCCTGAGCCGCGGCTAAACGCTCCTCGGCTTCGAGGATCAGGCCTTCCATCGCGTCCCACTCACGCTGATCGAGATAGGAAAGGCGCTTCTTCTGCGTCTGTGTGGCCGGCCGGTCGGCGCTCTTCTGGGCCGCCGGCTTGCGAGCGGCGCGCTGCTCGTCCAAAGCGTTTTCCCACTGCGCCAGATCCGCATACAGCCCGGAGCCGCCTTCACCATCAAGGCCGAGCACGGCATTCGTGACACGGTCCATCAGTGCACGGTCGTGCGTCACCAGCACCAGCGAGCCGGGAAACTCGTTCAGGCTCTCTTCGAGCACTTCGAGCGTCGGAATGTCGAGGTCGTTGGTGGGCTCATCGAGCAGCAGGACATCGGCGGTTTCGAGCATCAGGCGGGCGATGTGGACGCGGGCCCGCTCACCGCCCGAAAGGCTTGAAACCGGCTGCATCAACTGCTCCTCACGGAACAGAAAGCGCCGCGCCCAGCCGTTGACGTGGATGGTGCGGCCCAGGTAAAGCACAGAGTCGCCTTCCGGCGCCAGGGCACGCTTCAGTGGCAAATTCGGGTCAATTTGCTGGCGCTGCTGTTCAAAATAAACTATTTTCAGCCCATCAGCGCGGCGAATTTCTCCGCTTGTCGGCGGCATTTGTTCCAGGAGCAGGCGCAGCAGCGTCGTCTTTCCGCTGCCGTTCGGACCAGCCAGCCCCAGACGCCGCCCCGGCGCCATCACCAGCGAAAGGCCACCGAACAGCTTGCGGCCACCGAGTTCGCAACCAACGTCTTCCAGCTCGATCAGGCGGCGCGTCTTGCGGTCGGAGGCCGTAAAGTCGATGTGCGCGGTCTCGGTGCGGGCCCGGGACTGCATATCTTCGAGCGACGCAATCATCTCGTTGGCGGCGTCGATGCGCGCTTTGGATTTACGGGTGCGCGCCTTGGCGCCACGGCGCAGCCACTCAATTTCCCGCCGCACCTTGGTGGCCAGCGACTCACGCTGCCGGGCCCGGGCCTCTTCATACTCCTCACGCTTTTCGAGGAATTCCGAATAGTTGCCGGCCACACGGAACAACCCGTCGGGATAGGCGCGCTTCAGCTCCATCATGTGCGTGGCCGTGTTCTCGAGAAAGTAACGGTCGTGACTGATGGTGATGCTGGAAAATGGCGCCGAGCCGAGCAACTGTTCAAGCCACTCGATGCCGGCGAGGTCCAGGTGATTGGTGGGCTCGTCCAGCAACAGCAGATCGGGCTGCCGCACCAGCGCCTGAGCGATGGCCAGACGTTTTCGCCAGCCGCCGGAGAGCTCCGATACGCGTTGTCCGGCATCAGTAAATCCGGCCTGCCCGAGCACGACCGGCACCAGCGCCGGCTCACGCGCCGAGGCTTCGAGAATGTGACCAACGCTTTCGCGCGGATCAAACTCCGGCTCCTGCGCCACGTAGACCAGCCGCACGCCCTTGCGCAGCGCGACTTCGCCACGGTCTGAGTGATCGAGACCGGCGAGGATCTTCAGCAGAGTCGACTTGCCGGCGCCGTTCGGGCCAATCAAGCCGAGGTGCTCGCCATCGTTGATAGTGAACGTGAGGTTTTCAAACAGAGTGGTGGCGCCGAACTGGCGCGCCAAGCCCTGGCAGGTAAGCAGTACAGCCATTCTCTACATTTAGTGGACCACAGCCAAGGCCCTATACGTTGCCGATATAGTATAGGGCGTATGCCACGCTGGGCGATGTATCTGCTGGCCACGCTTGCGCCCCTGGTGGCACGGCTGCTGATTCTTCCGTGGGACGGCGTCCCTTTTCCGGTTGCGCATGATGAATTCACGCATCTGCTGGTGGCGGACACATTGTACGAAGGTCGGCTGGCGAACCCGCCACATCCGATGGCGAGATATTTGGAGACAAATTATGTGCTTCAGCATCCGGCCTACGCGGCAAAGTACCCCATTGGCATAGGGATATTCCTGGCCATTGGGCAATTGGCCGGACACGCCTGGATTGGCGTTTTGCTTGCTGACATGCTGGCTGGGGCGGCATTCTTCTGGTGCCTTTTAGCGGCCCTGCCGGCGGAGTGGGCGCTAGCTGGGGCGCTGCTTGGCGGGGTCCGCTACCTGGGACTTTCGTATTGGTCGAATTCTTACTGGGGCGGCGCAGCGGCCGCGCTGGCCGGGGCGCTGCTGCTAGGCGGCCTGCTGCGTTGGCTGGAAAGGCCGGCCGCACGCCCGGCTTTGATTGGTGGGCTCGGCTGGAGTCTGCTGTGGCTGATACGCCCATTCGAAAGTCTGGTTCTGGCGATGACTTGCCTTCTAGGACTACTGGCATGGCAGATTCGCAGCAAGGGAGCCCCGGCTCAAACGTGGTTGCGATGCCTGGTGTTGCCGTTTGGAGTGGTGGCGCTGGCTACGCTGGCCCTGACGCTGGCCCACAATCGCGCTGTCACCGGAATGATCTGGAGGCTGCCCTATCAACAGGCGCAGATCGAACAGGGAGTACCGCAAGGATTTATCTTCCAGCAACCCGTCGCCCGCCCGGAACTTGAGTTTAAAGATCAACGCGAGGTATACGAGTGGCAACTTGAACACCGGCTGTTGGCTGGCCACTGGCCGGATGGGCTGGCACTGACGGGGCGGACCGTATTACTCACATTCGGCTTCTACTGCGGACTGACGCTGTTGATCACCGTCCTGTTGGGTATTGTCAGACCCATCACCCAACACCTGGAGACATGGGCATACGGGGCGCTCATTTTGGCGTTAGCCGGCATGTGTCTTTATCCCTTTCCTCTGGTCCACTATTTAGCGGGCTATTGTGTGGTTGCTCTGTTTGTGATCACCGCCGCAGCGCGGCGTGTATTGGACAGGCGCTGTATCAGCCGCATGATGCGGGTAGCCGCGTTTACGTGCGTGGTGGTTCTGAGCACCGCCGAATACATGTGGACCATGGGACTAGACTTCGGGCGGGTCGCCGAATTGATCCCATCAATGCGTGCACGGCATCAGCTATCGGAACAGTTGGCGCGGCAACCGGGCCGCCATCTGGTGCTGGTCCACTACTCGCCGCAACACGATAATGGCGCACAGTGGATCTACAACCGCGCCAATATTGACGCAGCCAAGGTGGTGTGGGCGCGCGATATCTCTCCCACAGAGAACCGGCCGCTGCTCAAGTACTTCCACGACCGTCAAGTCTGGCGCGTGGAAGCCGACGCCGCCGCACCCACGCTTGAACGGGTGAATTAGGGCCGCACCTTCTCGTAGTAGCGCTGCACGTACTCCTGCAAGTGCAGCGGCACTTCGTCGCGATTGAGGTCGGAGCCGGCCTCCATGTGACGCGCGGTGCGGTTGACGTAAGGTGTCTTCAACTGCTGGTTGCGGGAGTTGGTCACCTCCACCATCACCTCGCCGCGCACGTCCAGCGCACGCTTCCCCAGAAGCTCGCTCAACTTGCCCATCGCCTGCTGTTGCTGTGCCAGCTCAATATCCTTCTTCCCATCGGCGCGGCCGACGCCGCTCTTGTCCTGATTGGGCGCCTGGTCCGGATTGGAACCCGCCTGGCCGGAGCGCGCCTGCTGCTGAGCGCCGTCAGACTCGGCGGCGCGGTCCGTGCTCTGCCCTTCCCCGTTTTCCTGCTGCTGGCCGCGCTGGCCGGGCTGCGGCTTGCCGCGTTCACCCTTTTGGGTCTGGCCGGTGCCCTGCTTGTTGGAGGCTGTCTGACGATTCTCGCCGCCCTGCGGATTAGTCTTGAGCTTGTCCATCAGGTTGGCCAGCGCGTCGCGCATCTTCTCCATCAGCGAGTTATCCTTCTGCGGGGGCGTGCGCTGTTGCTCGCGGCCGGCCTCACCACGCTGCGCGTCGCCGGCGCCGGAAGGCGTCTGATTCTTCCCCGCCGAAGCGCGCTCGCCTTCCTCAGAATCGCCGTCCTGGCTCTCGCCCTGATGCCCGTCCTGACCCGTGCCTTGCCGGGCGGCCTGATTGGCGTCCTGCACGTCGGCGGTGCGGAGCGATTCCTGCATGGCTCCATCGCGTTCCTCGACGCGCGCGCCGTCGGGATCCTGCACGGCGAAGCCTTCGTCAAACGGCAGACGCAGCGCCGCCTGGCGCGGGCCGCCCGGTTGCGTGGGCCGCGGCGCTCCGGTGAGCGTGTCGAAAGAAATCTTGGCCAATGGCGCGCGCAGATCAAAGCTGCGGAGCACGCCATAACGCAGCATGAACAGCCCGCCGGAAAGCGTCAGTGCGGCCAGCGCCGCCACGGCGCCACGAGTCCAGCGCCAAGGCACGGCGGCATGGGGGTTGACGGTGCGAGCGGCGTCTTCGGCGCGGCTTTCGACCAGCGCCGCATACTCGCTGCCGGCATTGCGAAAATGCCAGGCGGTGGAAAGCAGATCGCCCAGGCCCAGGCGCTGATCGATCATCTGGGCCACACGGTAATCCGCCGGGATGCGGGTGCGTCCACGCCAGATGGCAACGGCGGCAACGACGATCAAGAGAAGCAGCGGCCAGAACCAGCCGACAATCTGCGCGCCCGCCACCAGCAGCACGGCCAGACCGAGGAGAGCCGCCGTCGCGCCCCAACCGAGCTGTTCGGCCACAATCTGGACGATGGCGCGGCGGCGCGTGCGGCGGATGGCATCGGCAATGGCGTTGGAGTGCGTCAAGGGAGCTGATTTCATTATGGCAAGCGACGGCGGGTGGGAACATCTTGTACCATGAAGGTTTACGTCCATGTTGCGTTTCGAGACCGCCGGCGAGTCGCACGGCGAATGCCTGGTGGCGACACTAACCGGCCTTCCGTCGGGTGTGCCCGTGTCTGTTGCCGCCGTGAATCATGAACTGTGGCGGCGCCAGCAGGGCTTCGGCCGCGGGGGCCGGATGAAGATCGAGACCGACACGGCGGAGCTGGTCACCGGCGTGCGGCACTCGCAGACCACTGGTGCGCCGATTGCCGCCATCATCCGCAACCGCGATTGGCAGAACTGGACCGAAGTGCTGCCGGTGGAGCGCTTTACCGGCTGCGAAGACAAGCAGAAACCGCTCACCCGGCCGCGCCCCGGCCACGCCGACCTGGCCGGCGCCATCAAGTACAACTTCAAGGACGCGCGCTACATTCTGGAACGCGCCTCGGCCCGTGAAACCACCGCGCGAGTGGCCATTGGAGCGCTGGCCAAACAGTTTCTGAACTGCTTCCGGATTGAAGTGCTCAGCCACGTGGTGCAGACCGGCACGGTGAGACTGGAGCGCGCCGTGGCATGGGAAGAACTGGAGCGGCTGGCCGCGAAGGAAGACGTACTGCTGGGCTGCGTGGACGCGGACGTCGAGGCGCAAATGAAGGCGGTGGTCGACGAAGCCTACCGCACCGGCGACACCATAGGCGGCGTGTTTGAAGTGCGTGCGCACGGCGTACCGGTGGGACTCGGGTCGCATATTGCCTGGGACACGCGTCTGGACGGGCGCTTGGCGCAGGCCGTGATGTCGATTCAGGCGGTGAAGGGCGTGGAGATTGGCGCGGCCGAACACGCCGCGGCATCATTCGGCTCGAAAGTTCAGGATACGATCCACTACAGCCGGGAATTGCACCGGTTCGAGCGTGGCGCCAACCAGGCCGGTGGCCTGGAGGGCGGCATCTCGAACGGCCAGGACTTGGTGGTGCGCGGTTTGCTGAAACCGATATCCACACTGCGTAAGCCGCTGGAGAGCGTGGACTTAGAAACGCGTGAGCCGGCTTCGGCGGCCTATGAACGCTCCGACGTCTGCGTCCTGCCCGCCGCTGGAGTGGTGGGCGAGGCGATGGTCGCCATTGTGCTGGCGCAGGCAATGATAGAGAAGTTCGGCGGCGATTCGCTGGTTGAGACGCGTCGAAACTACGCGAACTACATCCAACAGGTGAGGGAGTTCTAGCGCACGCCATGGTGCTGAAGATTGTCAAGTACGGCGACCCCGTGCTCGAACAGAAGGCCGAGCCGGTGACGGAATTTGGAACGGCGGAGCTGCGCCAGTTGGTGGAGGACATGTTCGAAACCATGCACGCCAACAAAGGCGTGGGGCTGGCGGCGCCGCAGGTGGCGGTATCGAAGCGTCTGTACGTGGTGGACCCGTCGGGCGGAGAAGATCCGGCCGCACAGATGGTCCTGATCAACCCGGAAATTGTCTCCAGGGAAGGCGTGCAGTGCAGCGAAGAAGGCTGCCTCTCGTTCCCGGGCTTCCGCGAGGACGTCAAGCGCGCAATGAAGGTGCGCATGAAGGCTTTCGATGTCGAGGGCAAGGAATTTGAGGCCGAAGGCGAGGAACTGCTGGCGCGCGCGTTCCAGCATGAACTCGACCACCTGAACGGCGTGCTATTCATCAGCCACCTGAGCCCGTTGAAGCGCGACCTGATGCGGCGCAAGATCCGTAAACTCGCCAAGCTCGGCGAGTGGTAAAACGACAGTAAATGAAACTGGTTTATCTGGGCACGCCCGAGTTCGCCGTCCCATCACTGGAAGCGTTAGTGAAAGCGGGCCATACGGTGGCTTGCGTCTATACGCAGCCTGACCGGCCGAAAGGGCGCGGACAATCGCTGGCCGCTTCGCCCGTGAAAGAGGCCGCGCTCAGGCTGGGCCTCGAAGTTCGGCAACCGGAGCGCGTGCGGCGCTGCACGGAAGAACTGGCCGCTGTGCAGGCCGACGCGATGGTGGTGGTCGGCTATGGGCAGATTATCCCGCAGGCGATTATCGACCTGCCACGGCTGGGCATTGTGAACGTACACGCCTCGCTGCTGCCGCGCTATCGCGGCGCGGCGCCAATCCAATGGGCCATTGCGCATGGCGAGCGCACGACGGGCGTCACCACCATGTTGATCAACGCCGGGCTCGACACCGGCGACATTCTGCTCAAGGAAGAAACTGAAATCGGCCCCGAAGAGACGGCGCTGGAGTTGGGTCCACGGCTGGCGCAGATGGGCGCACGGCTGATTGTCGAAACGCTCACCGGGCTCGACACCGGCACGCTGAAGCCCACGCCCCAGAATGACGCCGAGGCTACACTGGCGCCGATAATGACGCGCGACGACGGGCTGATCCACTGGCAGGCGAGCGCGTCCGAAATCCACAACCGCGCGCGCGGATTCCTGCCGTGGCCGGGTGCGTGGACCACCTTCCGCGGGCAGCGTTTCAACATCTGGCGCTGCCGTCTGGCGCAGCCGCAGGCGGACCGCGAACCAGGCGAGCTGTACGCCCAGGGGCGCCGCTTGTTCGCCGCCACGGGCGAGGGCGCGCTGGAGCTGCTGGAAGTGCAGTGCGAAGGACGGAAGCGAATGGACGCGGCGGCCTTTCTAAACGGGCAGCGAATATCGGACACTGAGATCTTGGGAGCAACCGCGTAGTGAACCTTCCGCTTGGATATCGATACTCGGCCGTGTATGCGGGCATCCGCAAAGTGGCCAAACCAGATCTGGCCTTGATTGTTTCGGACCAGCCGGCCTCGGCCGCGGCCGTTTTCACGACCAACCGCGTGCAGGCCGCGCCGGTGCGGCTGTCGCGCACGAATTTGGAGACCAGCGGCGGCAAGGCGAGCGCCATTCTGGTGAACGCCGGCAACGCCAACTGCGCCACGCGCAGCGGCGACAAAGTGGCCACGCAGACCACCCGCTCGGCGGCCAAGGCGATGAAATTGAAGCCGGAGCACATGCTGGCCGCGTCCACCGGCGTGATTGGCATGGAGCTGGACCCGAAGCTGATTACGGAGGCGCTGCCGGCGCTGATCGAGGGTCTGAACGAAGAGCGCTTCCTGGACGTGGCCGACGCGATTCTCACCACTGACACCGTGCGCAAGGTGGCCTTCGCTGAGTGCGGCGAGGCGCGTCTGGCCGGCATGACGAAGGGTTCCGGCATGATCCATCCGGGCATGGCGACGACGCTCGCGTTTGTCGTCACCGATGCCGTGGTGGCGCCGGAAGTGCTGCGGTCGTGTCTGAAAAAGGCTGTCTCGCGCAGTTACAACCGGCTGAGTGTGGATGGCGACATGAGCACGAACGACACGTTGGCCGTGCTCGCGAATGGCGCGTCGGGCTACAAGCCACGGCGCGAGGAGTTCCAGGCCGCGCTCGACGCAGTGTGCCAGTCGCTGGCGCAGCAGATTGCACGCGATGGCGAGGGCGCGTCGAAGTTTGTCGAGATCACCGTGGAGGGTGCGCGCGACGAAGAGACCGCAACAAAGATTGCGCGCTCCATTGCGAATTCGCCATTGGTGAAAACCGCCATCGCCGGCAGCGATGCCAACTGGGGCCGCGTGCTGTGCGCCGCGGGCTATTCGGGCGTTGTTTTCGATCCGGGCGACGTGGACATCTTCCTGCAAGGCACGCGCGTGTGCCGGCGCGGGCTGGCCGCGAAGTTCGACGAGGACGCGATGAAAAAGCGGCTCGACGAGAAGGAAATTGCCATCCGCTTTATCCTTGCCGGCCCCGGTGAAGGCACGGCGCGCTTCTGGACCTGCGACCTGACGCACGGCTACATCGACATCAACGCCAGTTACCGGAGCTAACGCGCCACTTGACGCTGCGGGGGGGCTTTCTGTAGACTTACAGTTGCAAGTGAGTTGCATAAACAAGCCCACCGCAATCCGCTTTTCGCTTCCAGCGCAACGCTTGTGGCTAGGCGTGTTGCTGGCTCTATACTGCTTTTTCTCGCTGGCGGTTTTCACGCCGCTGCACACGCACAGCAAGACCGGCGCCTGCACGCTGAACGGCTTTGACCACCAGTGGAGTGACTCAGCGGCGCCCGCCATCGCGCCGTGGGGCTTGGAACTGCTTAGTTGGTGGGGACACACGCCGGAAACGCTGTGTCCGGACACGCTGTTCGTCGCCCCACACTCGTCCCGCGCACCTCCCGCCGGCCGCACATTCGCGGCCTGATCACTCATTCAGAAAATCTCTATCTGGCGGGAGGCGCTATGCGTACTATCGGTCTATTTTTCTTTTCATTTCTGCTAATTGGAGCTGAAAATATTGAATTTTCGCTCTCCGGATGTATCAAGGACGAAAACCAGGCCCCCGTGCCCAGCGCCACGCTGCGTCTGGAGCCGGGCGGGCAGGTGGCACTGGCCGACGCGGCGGGCTGCTTCAAGCTGACCGGCTTACCGCAGGGCAAGATCACGCTCACCGTCACCGCCAAGGGCTTCTTCTCCGGCACGCGCACCGAGTTGGACCTGACTGCGCAGCCGGATTCTGCCGTGGACGTGACGCTGCGGCGCGAAAGCGTGCTGGAACAGAGCGTGGTGGTGACCGGCTCCGGCGCGCAGGCCTTGCTGGTGGAGGCGCCGGTGCGTACCGAACTGGTGTCGCACAAGATTGTTGAACAGCAGGCGGTGCGTAACCTGTCGGAGGCGCTGACGGCCACCGTGCCGGGCGTACGCATTGAAAATAACTGTCAGAACTGTGGCTGGACGGCGGTGCGGCTGAACGGGCTGGAAGGCCCGTATACACAACTGCTGGAGGACGGGCAGCCCACAGTGTCGGGCGCAAGCATGGTGTACGCGCTGGACCAGTTGCCAACCGAGTTTTACGAAAACGTCGAGGTGGTGAAAGGTGGCGCGTCGGCGCTGTACGGGCCCAACGCGGTGGCGGGCGTAATCAATATGGTGCGCCGCGAGCCGCACGAAAACCACTTCAGCGTGGACGCGGGCTACGGCAGCTACCACTGGCGGCCGGAGCTGACCGGCGGCCTGAGTGGGCAGTTAGCCAATATCGGAAAGGATTGGGCGGCCGATTTCTACTATCGCGGCTATCATCGCACTCACGTCGACATGGACGGCGACGGCTTCACTGAGCTGACGCGGCGCGCCTCCAACGGCGGCGGCGGCACGCTGTTCCGGCGCTTTTTCGAGGGCGCGGCGCGGCTGACCATCGGCGGCAGCGGCTTGAGTGATTTCCGCCGTGGCGGTGATCAACTGGACAAGCGCCCGGAGTACAGCTACATCACCGAACAGGTCCGCTCGGAGCGCATGGCCGCCTTCGCGCGCTGGAACCACTCGGTCAGCCCCACGTTCTATTACAACGTGAGCAGCAGCTTCAGCCGGCTGGCGCGGCACAGCTACTACGGCGCCGGCATGGACCCGAACGCCTATGGCGAAACGCGCAATCCGCTATCGACCAACGACGCCTCGGCCGGCTGGCAGCGGGGCCGCCACACGCTGAGCGTGGGCGGGCAGTTCTGGTGGGAGCGCATCTCCGATATCTACCCGGGCTACGGCCGCGACACGCGCCAGACGTTCCGCAACTCCGGCGTCTACGTACAGGACGAGTGGCGCGTGGCGCCGCGCCTGGTGCTGCTGGGCGGGGCCCGTTTTGATAAGAGCAATGTGCTGGACCACTGGGTGACCAGCCCACGCGGCAACGTACGCATTGGTCTGACCAACGCCTGGAACCTGCGCGTCGGCTTTTCGACCGGCTTCCGGCCGCCGCAGATCTTTGACGAGGACCTGCACATTGCGGCGGTGAACGGCGAAGCGATGTACATACGCCTGGCCACGGGGCTGAAGGAGGAATCGTCGCGTAGCTTCACATCGGCGCTGGACTATACAGGCCGTGTGCGCAACGGTGCATTCCAGGCGGGTGCAAGCTTCTTCTGGACGCGGCTCAACGACGTCTTTCAGTTGGCCGAGATTTCACGCGACGCGGCGGGCAACCGCGTGATGGAGCGCACCAACGGCCCGGGCTCGCGCTTCCGTGGCGTGGAGTTCAGCTCCAGTTGGAAGGCCTCGCGGCACGTGGCGCTGCGCGGCGGGCTGACGCTGCAACAGTCGCGCTACGACGTGCCGGAGCCGAATTTCAACAGTCTGCGCTACTTCCGTTCGCCAAACAGCTACGGCTTTGCCGGGCTCGACCTGACGCTGCCGCACAAGATCGAGTGGCTCCACAGCTTCGACTACACCGGCCGGATGCTGGTGCCGCACTACGCGGGCTACATCCCGGCGGACCGTCTGGAGACCTCGCCGCGCTTCGGCGTGTGGGGCACGCTCGTGGCGCGCACCTGGCGGCTTGGCGATAACGACCACCACACGCTGCGCACCTACTTCAAGTTCAACAACGTCAACAACAGCTTTCAGAAGGATTTCGATCGTGGTCCACACCGCGATTCCGTTTACATGTACGGTCCGCTCACACCGCGCAGCGCGGTGCTGGGCTGCACGCTGAACTTCTGATGCGGCGCCCGTTGGTTCTCCTGCTGCTGGCCTCGGCGCTGGGCGCCGAGGCTCCACGTCCGCGCGTGGTGGCCTTCTGGGCTACCTGGTGCTCCGTCTGCCGCGCGGAACTGAAGTGGTTGGAAGAGGTGCACCGCTCCGGCGCCGCGCACGTCGAAACCTACGTCATGGACCAGCGCGGCTGGCAGACCGTGACGCCCTTCCTGCGCCAGCATGGCTACAAGCTGCCGGTAAAGCTGGCGACGCGCGCCGTGTTCCGGCGCTATGGGCTGAAAGGCGGCCCGCCGGTACTGCCCCGCACGCTGGTGTTCGACGTGCGCGGGCGGTTGCTCAAGGACTGCGACGAGGCGCTGGACCGCGAGACGTGGCAGGAACTGACCGCCGCGGTCGAGTAATGGGGAGGGGCCCACCGGACCAACGGTGCGTTCCGACTAGAGGGTAGAAAGGATGGACTCGCGTGAAACGTTCTTGTGTTGGGCCACGGCTCGCACAATGGAGAGAAAGGTACCAAGCCGTAACGGGCGGTGGTCCGGAATCGCGATGCGCTGATTCGCCGGCTCCGACGTTTCCAAAATGATATGGCTACCCACTTGGTGCGCCCGCTTATACTGCCAGTGCTGGCACAGTGTGTCCGCCAAGTAGCGGCCCGAGATGTCGCGTGGGACCTTCATGCTACCGAGAGCGTTTCGTCACGCACCAGGCGCAAACGAATCCGCTCCGGGCGCGGTCGGTCGAAGAAGTAGGCGGTCGTTGCCTCCAGCACGTTCTGCCGCAGCGCGTCCCAGCTATCGCCTTCGGTGAAGATGTTTTCGGTCAGGCATTCGGCGCAGTAGCCACCGTCGGCCTCCTGAACAACCTCGAACACCAGTTCAGCCATACGACTATGATACGCGGGTTGAAGGTTCTCACCGCAGCGAGATTTGGCTAATTTTGTCGCAACAGCGGCCAACTCGCACCTGCGACTAGTCGTACTTCGTCTTCTTCGCAATCGGCTCGGCGACCGGCGAGATGATGCGCCGCGCCCCGTCGGTACTACTGTCGAGCGGCGTCTCAGTGTCGATCGTCAGCAGATTGCGGATCGGCCGATCACGTTAGCTTGTATCGGTTTGTTCCCGCCAGAGTTCCCGTAAATACAACGTCGTTGTACTATGCGAAAAGGCGACCTTATGGATGGTGACGTAAAAGCGCTACTTGAGGGAGTTGAAGGGGCATTTGAAATCAAGTTCCGCCCCGGTGAACTTAGCGATTATTCTTGCTTCTCCGATCTCTGCACAGCAGTGCAATCACGTGTAGTCCACGAACCAACGGAGAAATGCTTCAGCAGCATAGTATTCTGGAAGCTGCGACGTGCTTGCATGGAACTCCTCGGCGCACCGAGGGCGTCCATTCGCCCATCGACGTCGATGGATTTGCTGTTGCCTGCGTTCGGCCGACGGCGAGCGTGGTTTGCACTGAGCACAGCCGCAGGGCTCAAATTGCCGGGTTTGGAATATTCCAGCTTCTACTCGTCCGTGATATTTTTCGGCGCGGGGGGGCTCCCCGTGATTCTGTTGGTCACTGCCGGTGTCAGTTGGGATATTGCGCTAGCGAGTCTCCTACTACTGCCCATCACCACCGCTGCTCTCTTTCACGCGTTGCGCCCATTCGCTGCCGAACTATCCTCTCAAAGCCGGACATTCGGCGAGTTGACCAAGACCGTAGTAGGACTCAATCACGGACAACTGGTCCGGGAGTTTGGTGCCAGTAGAGAATCAGAGACATGTCAAGCTTTGCGATACGTCATCGGTGACCTGATCGACATCGATCCAAATGTGCTGTTGGGCGAGGATCCGCAGCTTATTGACTTGGCCTTGGCAAACGACGGGTTTCGTGCTTACGTCTGACATGACGGGATGACCTGATACGATCATGTAGCAGCTTCACCAGTTTCGTCAGACAACTTTGTCTCCTTCGCGTTGACAACTCTCCCGCCGGAATTTTCTCCTTATTTTTAACGGCTTGGGACGAATTCTTCCATATCCCCGCCGGCCGTGTCTTACCCTGCCAGTCTGGAGGAATTCTGTCCGATGTCCCGAGAAACCAACCAGCGCCGGCGCACCGGCGCCACCGTGCTAACCGGCTCGCCACGGATTCTCCAGCCGATTTTTTGCCAGAGTCTCGATTTTCCCTACAAACGGCTGCGGCCATTAGACTTAGCATCAATTTCTGACTTCGAACGAACCCGAGGCAACCCGGCGCACTCGTGCGGCGGAGCATTCGCCAGCAATCCGCCCGTTTGGGTCGGCTACCATCGGAGTATGCTGCTCACCCGCCGTCTTTGGATCGGGCTCGCGCTGTGCGCCACGGCTTTCGCACAGAGTGCGATCGATGACGCCGCCGCGCGCGCCATGCGCGAATTCGAAGTGCCCGGCATGGCCGTGATGGTGATCAAGGACGGCGCCGTGGTACACCAACGCGGCTACGGCGTGCGCAGGCTGGGCGAGACAGCGCCCGTGACGCCCAAAACGTTGTTCGGCATCGCGTCGAACACCAAGGCATTCACCAGCGCGGCGTTGGCCATGCTCGTCGACGAAGGCAAGCTGAAATGGGACGACCGCGTGGTGGACGTGCTGCCCGGCTTCCAGATGAGCGACGCCTATGTGACGCGCGAAATGAGGGTGCGCGACCTGCTGGTGCACCGCTCCGGCCTGGGCCTGGGCGCGGGCGACCTGATGTACTTCCCCACCACCGACTTGAGCCGCGCGGAAATTGTGCGGCGCCTGCGCTACGTCAAGCTCGAATCGAGCTTCCGCTCGCGTTACGCCTACGACAACATCCTCTACATCGTGGCGGGCGAACTGGTGGCGCATGTGTCCGGCAGGAGTTGGGACGATTTTCTGAAGCATCGCATTTTCGAGCCGCTGGGCATGACCGCCACCAACACCAGCGTACGCGCGTTCGGCCCTAACGATGATTACGCTTGGCCGCATGCGAAGTCCGAGGGAGTGCTCGGGCCGGTGAAGCCCGAGGACAGCGACAACTGGGGTGCGGCGGCGGGCATCAACTCGAATCTCGAAGACCTCTCCAAGTGGATTCTCCTGCAACTGGGGCGCGGCACCAGCGGGGACAAGAAACTGTTCAGCGCGGCGCAGTCGCGCCAGATGTGGACACCGGTAACGCTGCTGCCTTCGCGGCCGGCGCCGGCGGGACCGCTCGGGCAGGTGGCGTCGCGGATGTCGGCCTACGCGTTGGGCTGGAACATCTCGGACTATCGCGGCCATTGGATGGTGCACCACACGGGCGGGCTGGCCGGCATGGTGACGCGCATCACGCTGCTGCCGGACGACAAGTTGGCCGTGGTGGTGCTCACCAATCAGGAAGTGGGCGACGCGTTCAACGCGGTGACGTATACGGCGCTGGACCACTACCTGGGCGCGGGCGCTACCGATTGGGTGACGCTGCTGGGCGAGGCTCGCAAGAAGCGTGAAGCCGGCGCTAACGCCGAGGTAGCCAAGGCCACGGAGACACGCGATGCGACCTCAAAACCGTCGCTGCCGTTGAAGGCCTATGCGGGACGCTACCGCGACGCATGGTATGGCGACGTCATGATCGAAGAGAAGAACGGAAAGCTGGAAATCCGCTTTGCGCACACCGCCGAGCTGCTCGGCACGCTGGAACATTTCCAGCAGGATACGTTTATTGCGCGTTGGGCCAAGCGTAGCCTGCTGGCCGACGCCTACGTCACGTTCTGGCTGAAGCCGGACGGCGGCGTGGACACGGTGAAGATGCGGGCCGTGAGCGCGCTCACCGATTTCAGTTTCGACTTCCACGACCTGGAGTTGCGGCCCGTGGCCGCCTCCGCGCCGGCCTACTGACGCAGCCATGGGAATTGCATCAGATTTCGTATTGGTGGTGCTGGCCGCGCTGGCGGGCGCGCTGGTTGCGCGCGCGCTGCGTCTGCCACTGCTGGTGGGCTACGTCGCCGCCGGCGTCATGATCGGGCCGCACACGGCCGGGCCGACGGTAGTGCAGATTCACGACATCGAAGTATTGGCCGAAATTGGCGTGGCGCTGCTGCTGTTTTCGCTCGGGCTGGAGGTATCGCCCACCGACTTGAAGCCGGTGCGCAAAGTGGCTCTGGCCGGTGGCGCCATTCAGATTGTGGTGACGGCGCTGGCGGCGGCCATCCCGGCGGCGTGGCTGCTGGGGCTGGGCCGGACGGAGGCCGTCTGGTTCGGTGTAATGATCTCGCTGTCTTCCACCATGGTGGTGTTGAAGACACTGGAGGCGCGCGGCTACCTGCATACGCTGGCCAGCCGGGTGATGATCGGCATCCTCATTGCGCAAGACTTGGCTGTGGTCCCCATTCTGGTAGTGTTGCCGCAATTGGGCAAGCCGGTCAGCGGGCTGAGCGTGCTACTGCCGGTGGTCTCCTCGGTGGCCGTGCTGGGCGTGCTGGCGGCGGTGGCGATGTGGGTACTGCCGCGGCTGCTGAAGCGGATTCTCGAATGGGGCTCGCGGGAACTGTTCCTGGTGGCGGTGGTGGCCATTGGCGTGGGCGCGGGCGCGGTTACGCATGCTTTCGGCATGTCGTTCGCACTGGGCGCGTTTGTCGCCGGGCTGATGCTCAGCCAGTCCGACGTCAGCCGTCAGGCACTCAGCGATATCGAGCCCGTGCGCGACATCTTCGGCCTGCTGTTCTTCGTCAGCGTCGGCATGCTGTTCGATCCAGCCTTTGCCATCAACAACGCCGGACGAGTGGCCATCATGGTGTGCGCCGTAGTTCTGGGCAAAGCGCTTATTCTGGCGCCACTCACGCGCGCCTTCGGCTACAAGTACTTCGCGCCATACATCATCGGACTGGGCCTGGCACAGATCGGCGAGTTCTCGTTCGTGCTGGCCCGCTCCGGGGTGGGGTTGGGCGCACTGTCCCAGTCCACTTACAACCTGATCCTGACTACGACAATCTTGACCATGGCCATTTCACCGCTGGTGTCGCTGGCTGCGCTCCCGCTGGGGCGCAAAGTACAGTTACTCGATAGACATTCATAAGATTTTTCTTGACTCTCTCTGGCGGGCCACCGTACACTGGGTTCATGAAGCCGTGGGCGGGGCACACGTATCGTCCTCCAATCGCATAAGTAGTTGAAAAAGCAGTAATTCATGATCCGCTTTGGAATCATCACGCTCTTAGTGTGTTTACACGCGGCCGCTGCGCAAACCGCGCTGCTGAACGCGAGTTACGACCCCACGCGCGAGCTCTACCAGGAGCTAAACGCCGCGTTTGCCCGCTCGTGGAAGGCAAAGACCGGCCAGGAGGTGGTGATTCGGCAATCGCATGGCGGCTCCGGCAAGCAGGCGCGGGCGGTGATGGAAGGACTGCCGGCGGACGTGGTGACGCTGGCGCTGGCATC